>DAHXLF010000056.1:4229-14265 GCA_027371755.1 Acidimicrobiales bacterium | reverse complement strand
CTCCACAGAGCTTTGCGAATTTAGCCTCTGAGGTTATTCTTTCTGGGTTGTCACCAAAGGCTGAGAGAAGTTCAGCTACACAGTCGTGTGCGATGCCGATTTTTCCCATGAGCTCTGAGCATACATCTTCGACTAATTGCTCAAGTAGCTTGATGTGGCCTTTAACCTCCTCGTGAAGAAAATGTGCACGCTAATTAAAATTCCCCACCTTTAGAGTCAGAATTTACTGTATTAAGTTCTGCACTTTTAGCCAAATTATTAATCTTAAACATTAATAAAAGTTGGACTCCTATAAAAATTGATATTTAGGAAATCATTTCAAATAAGGAGTCCAATACCAATATCAATGATTACACATGGAGAACAAATGGAAGCACACGTTTTAAAAAAACAAGGTTGGTCAACTGCTGCAATGGATAAAGGAAAGTAAGCAATGGATTTGATAGCAGTAGTTGACACTATGTTTGCAAGGGTTAATATGGGCGACTACGCACTAAACGAACTTCAAAAATGTTCCGGTTACGAACAAGATCGTTTCACAAAAAGAGCTACCGTACCTGGGTTTAAAGATCTGACAGTAGAGTCTAAGAGATTGATTGAATTTTATGGAGCTCAAATTGTATTGATCCTCGCGCGGGCATGCCGGGTAAAGCCGATATTGACCAAACATGCGCACACGAAGCTTCTCAGGGCATTATGATGGCTCAGTTAATGACCAATACCAACATTTTAGAAGTTTTTGTACACGAAAACGAAGTTACTACCGATGACCGATTGGTAAAGTTGGTTGAGAAGAGAGTCAGAAAACACGCCTTAAATGCCTATTGGATGCTTTGTGAACCCAGACAGATTTTAGAAAGAGCTGGAAAAGGAATTCGACAAGGATTCGACGATGCCGGAGGTATTCAATCCTGAAAACAAATATACAACAAATATCCAAAATCCTTAACTTTTCTTCAGTCGTTAAAAAATATAACAGACTTAAGAAAGCCGATATTTGCATCTTTTTATCTTTGAATTTAGAACACTTACGAGAATTGACTTAACTGGCTTATGTCAAACAATTTTTATAATCATAAGTTTTGTTCATAACCTTTTATCATAAATTTAGAATATATTTAATCTCGCAGCTAACTTTAAAATCGCCAAGACACCATTTAAACTTGTAAATGAGAAATTTTGATTTGATTTAATATTTTTTTATTTTGTGAAATTTTCAATTATAATCTGACATTTATTACACTTTGGTATAAAATATATACTAGAATTAAATTACGTATAGCAAACAGCTAACCGTATAATTAGCAGTTATATATAGGGGTATATCTAATTTTGATATTATAAATAGTTTTAGGGGATCATCAAATCATCAAATTACATATCGCCTCTTTATATTGTTGCAATATATATCAATATAAATGGAGGAAAACAATATGGAAAGAGACGTGCAAAACGTTATTTTAAACAAAGCTGAATATGAAAAGAAATATCATAAGAAACATTTCTGGATTACAGCTTTAGTAGCGTTGCTGGCATCACTTGCTCTTAGCTTGACAGCTTATGTAGCTTTAGGTGGTTTTTCAGCTACAATAGCAAACAATGGAAATAGCTTTTCGTCAGGTACTCTTCTGCTAGAAGAAGTATCCAATGGAGGAACACCCTGCTTATCCAGTCCCAATACCATTGGCGGTATTACTACTAATATTAATTCAGCATGTGCTGCAAATAACTTTGGTGTAGCAAGCAGCCCCGGTCAATCACCGTCCAATATTACTTCAAACACCATAGTTTTGACTAATACTGGCTCGCTAAGTGCAGCAACACTGTCTTTGACTCCGTCTACAACGTGTACGGTAACTGGCAATCCGGTCGGAACTGGAGCTAATAGCGCATCTACCGGTTCTGATACACTGAATTTTTGTTCAAAAGTTGACATTCAAATTGAACAAGATACAGGAGGTGCCCCAAGTTGTCTATATGGTGGAACTATTGGAGCCGCATGTCCTGCTGCTATGTCAAATACGTATAACCTAGCCACATTAGATGCAAACGGACCAATTAGTTTAGCTACTAACGTTGCGCCAAGTGCGACTCAAACAATAATCATTAACGTTGAATTAGACCCAACTGCTACAAATGCGGATCAAGGACTAACGGTGTTTGAACCGATTGTTTGAGACAAAAGGTAGCCGGAGCAATTTGTTTGATTGGTATTTATCGAACCGGTTAAGTTTGTGGAACTAAGACAGTTGTTTGTACCTATTGAATCTTCCAACAGTAGTGTTCCGGATGAAGCACTACTGTTTAAGTTGCTTAGTTGTCCGGTGAAGCCACCGTTTACCACTTGGAAAAAGACCAGCACAATAACTCCAAAAATTATAAAAAAGGATGCAACAACTACTCTCTTAGGATTATTTTTGAGAATAGTTGTTACACTCTTGTTGAAAATCATTATAAATGATTTATGATTTAAATTTAAAAATGGAGTTAAATTATATTAAGCTTCGCTCCATGTAATCGGTAAAGTTGCCGTTAGTCTAACCAACACCGGATCATTAAGTCCAACTAATGCCAATATATCAACTGTCGATACTTGTGGCGTCCAAGAGTTCGCCGATATCACTGGCAATAACAATACGGGATTAGCCAGCGGTAATATTACTTTTGAACAACCGGGACCATATACAAACAGCTATTCTGTCGGCTTTAACGGAAGTAACGGATTTGGTGAAACCCTTTTAGGTCCACCAACTACATTTTACACTTCTCCTGGGCCGCAGACGTTTTCTATTGCAGCCTGGTTTAAATCAACCACAAACGGTTCTATTATAGGTTTTAGTAATTCCCAGACCGACACTGGGCAATCTAGTTGGGATAGACAGCTGTGGATTGATCCTACCGGACATTTAGTTTTCGGACTGTACCCAAACGGTATATATGAACTTAAGAGTCCAAATACCTACAATAACGGAAACTGGCATTTTGCGGTTGTTACCGTTGCGCCAGTCAACGCAGCGAAAGCTACGGTTAAAATGTACGTGGACGGGAATTTGGTTGCAGGTTCAACTAATGATGAAACATTACCGGGTTCAGCTGGCGGCAACCCAGCTCAAGTTTACGGAGGTTGGTGGCACTTAGGATGGTCAAATGCAGGACAGGGTTGGCCGGACAGTCCTACAAATAGTTTTTTTACCGGTTCACTATCAGATGTTACGATATATCCTAAAGTTGTTACTTTAGCTAATATAACTACTCTATATGCTCAAACCAGCGAGACTAACTTTATAACGGCTGCTGATTTATTAACTCCCAATTCGTTTTGGTCGATGCAAGATACAGGCACTAATTTATATACCGGCTCTATTGGTGCATCCAACCCCACTTTTTTGGATGAATCCAATAACCCAGGTACTAACACGGGAAACGGAATCGGAACATTTAGTTTAGATCCAAACGGCGTTTTAGGGAGTCCGGCGACATTATTTAACGGAACTTCATATATACAAACTTCAACCGGTCCGCCAACAGCATTTTACAGCTCTCCTGGACCGCAAACGTTTTCTATTGCAGCCTGGTTTAAGACAACCACGAGCGGTTCTATTATAGGTTTTAGTAATTCCCAGACCGACACTGGGCAATCTAGTTGGGATAGACAACTGTGGATTGATCCTACCGGACATTTAGTTTTCGGACTGTACCCAAACGGTATTTATGAACTTAAAAGCCCAAATACCTACAATGACGGAAACTGGCATTATGTGGTTGTTACTGTTGAGCCGGTCAACGCAACGAATGCCACGGTTCAAATGTACGTGGACGGGAATTTGGTTGCAGGTTCAACTAATGATGAAACATTACCGGGTTCAGCTGGCGGCAACCCAGCTCAAGTTTACGGAGGTTGGTGGCACTTAGGATGGTCAAATGCAGGACAGGGTTGGCCGGACAGTCCTACAAATAGTTTTTTTACCGGTTCACTATCAGATATTACGATTTTTAGTTCGGTATTATCAACTGCCAATGATTCGCAACTATACGCTCAAACTTCGCAAGTTAACTACTTAAATGCAGTCCGAGGAACTGTGGCGAGTTCCAATTCTTTTTGGCCATTAACAGCCGTCGTTAACTCAAACATACCCTGCAATTACATCGGTTTAACAATAAGTGGTTCATCGAGTTGCATATATCCTAACTACAGCGGGTCTTGTCCGAGTACACCTATAGCTGCCGGACTTTTTATAAATGAACCAATCCCAACCACCTTGGGTTCGTTGGTTTTTACAACAGGATTAGTCACAAATCCACCACCAACATGTTTAAATTTACACGTATCAGTAGGGTTTCAAATAGAAACTCAAAATGGCGGGTTTTATGCAACGCTAAACCACCTTTACGGCTACGTACTGCTTTAAATACCTTTTTAAAATGATTGGTCATGACGAATCAATAAATTTAAACAAAATTAATCGGAATACCAAATGGTCTTTTATTGGAAAATGGCTGGGCACTATAACGGTGTCTATTGTTTTAATAGTTTTAGCCCTGCTGTGGACAAGTTGGTATTTCATCGGCGGTCATCTCTATATGGTATCCACTCCATCGATGGGCATGGTTGCTCCGGTGGGGTCATTGGTAATTTCACCGCCAAATAATAATTCTGAATTAAAAGTTGGACAGGTAGCGGTATTTAAAGTACCTGATTCAAACGTAATTTATATCCATAGACTGTATAAAAAACTTCCCAATGGCAGTTTTGAGACAAAAGGGGATTTGGAACAGGTTCCAGATCCATGGACTATCACCAAACAAGACATAGTCGGGATTAACCCAACTATAATACCGGCACTCGGTTGGGTTTATAAATTAGCCGTATGGTTTTTTGTCGGCAGTGCAATTATATTGGTAGGATCAATGTTTATTGCCAATCACCACTATAGACATCGATTTTATATTGTCTGTGTCATAGTTCTTATAATTGTCCCTATATTGATATACAAACCGCTGGTACGAGGTTACATTTTAAATTCTACGTATGCAAACAATACCGCTAAAGTTGCTTTAGTGAACACAGGAATTTTCCCGGCGTATTATCATACCTATGGCACTTCAAATGTTTATGCCGCTCCCGGTCAAGTAATTGTAATTTCTAAGAACTACTCACAAACCAAGAGTAATTTTCATCGTATTCCAATTAATATAACCGTCGCTATTAATTGGTGGATAGTTCTAATCTTATCGATTGTATGTGCTGTACCATTTTTCTTGTTTATCGGACTTCACTTTTATCATAAAAACATTAAATCCCCACTTCAAAATAACGACTAGCAGTTACCAGCCATCCATTCTGCACACCCCTGGCGACAACATGCGTATAAAACAGCATCAGGGACAACGTCGTTGTTGTGTGCATAATGGATGGCTGGTAACTGCTAGAAGAGTTCTTGAATTAAATGATGAGATAGCTGACCTAAACCAGCTTATTGAACCACTAGTTAACGAATTAGCCCCAGCACTCTTAGAACTTTTGGGAGTAGGAGTTGAGAGTGCAGGTGAATTCTTAGTAGCAGCTGGTGATAATCCCGATAGATTAACTTAGATTAACTTCTGAATCTAAGTTTGCGATGCTCTGTGGAGCTTGCCCTATCCCTGCTTCATCTGGCAAAACTAACCGACATAGATTAAACAGGGGTGGCAACAGACAAGCTAATTCAGCTCTTCACATCGTTGTCTTGGCTCGAATACGAACAAATGAAAGAACCCAGGCCTACATGAAAAAACGACTTGTTGAAGGTCTTTCAAAAAGAGAAACGATGAGGTGTCTTAAGCGCTATATAGCTAGAGAAATCTTTCATGCTCTAACATCAAAATAAACGACTTGACAAACATAAGAGCGTCAAGAGATGCCATTGATCCAGAACAACAGTTCAAGATCACCGTTTTAGTAGAAACAATCTTAATCATTATATAGTCCTGATTTAGGTTGATTGACACTGTCACCGCTGGCGGCATGTTTAAATCTTAAGACTGCTGGTCTGCGGCAAAGCCAAACCGGCGTAGTCAATAGTTAAACCAAAATAACTACAATTCAAAGCAAAGATTATGCGACCGATGAGAATACAATATTAAACTAGCTCTGTGCAATGAACCGCTCAGTTATCGGAGCGACTTTTAACCCTCTGAACGGCTTTAATTACGGATTCACATATGCCCGAAGCATCCAATCCAAAGCCCGATAAAATAGTGTTTGGTTTGGCATGGGAGATATAGACCGTCGGAATTCCCAAAATATCCATTGTTGGCATTGAACATCCATGAATCGCAGCGAGATCTCTAAGCTGTGACGATATGTATGAACCTGCTCCTCCGAAACAATATCCATCTTCAACGGTAACTACAATTTCATGTTTTAAGGCATCTTCCAACATTTTTTTATCGAGCGGTTTAACCACCCGTACATCATATAAAGTTGCGGAAACTGATCTTTCTTTCAGAAGCTCAACGGCTTCAATTGCAAACTCAACCATTTTGCCAACTGCTAGTATGGCTACCCGGCCATCACCTTTATCTATCAGCCTGGCTTCCATTCCCTTTCCAATCTCGTCGCCTTCAAGTACCATGGCGGGCGTTTTAGGGTATCTGATAACCGCAGGACCCGGCCAATTTAATGCGGCTTCTAACATCGGTTCCATTTCATAAGCCGAAGAAGGCGCAAAGATCACCATATTAGGAATCGCAAGCGACAGAACCATATCCAACACCCCGTGATGGGACGGTCCATCATCTCCTGTAATGCCCGCCCTATCTAAAGCGAAAGTTACATTCAAATTATGCAATCCCACATCCAGATTCAGTTGATCAAATGCCCTGGTCATGAAAGTGGAATAGACTGCCACAACCGGTTTCATACCTGCCATGGCCATACCTGCCGCGGAAGTAACGGCATGTTGTTCGGCAATTCCCACGTCTATAAACCTTTCGGGAAACTTTGCCTGAAAAGGTAACAGACCTGTCGGTCCGGGCATCGCGGCAGTAATTGCTATTATTTTGTCGTCTTTTCTTGCCATTTTGATCAGCGAAGCACTGAAGGTATCCGTAAATGTAACCGGGGAATCACCTTTGGTGTTGGCAACCCCCGAATGGGAAGTTGGGCGATTTACAACGGCTTTAATATCGTGAAGACGTTGAACATCGTCCTCTTCCGCCGGTGCGTAACCCTTTCCTTTATGAGTCAGAAAATGTACTACAATCGGCCCCTTCCAGACAGTAGCATTGTGCAATGCCTGCTCTACCTGCTCGACATCGTGGCCGTCAAAGGGGCCGACATATCTGACTCCTAATGATTCAAAAAATACATGTGGCTCTATGACTTCTCTTAGGGCGGATGTGACTCCGTGGATTCCAGCATAAGCCAGGTTGTTTATAAGAGGAAGATCCTGAACCATTCGTCGGATTTTTTCACGAGTTTCCACATACGAAGGATTACTTCTCAAGTGCGACAGACTTGAAGACAGTTTCGATATCGTAGGGGCATAACTTCTGCCATTGTCATTTAACACAATAATTACGGGAGTGTTCTTATGCCCCAGATTATTTAATGCTTCGTATGCCATACCGCCAGTTAAAGCACCGTCACCGACCAGAGCCACCACGCGCCTCGGATTTGAGACCTTGTTTGAACTTATTCCGATGCCTTGAAGTTGCAAGGACTCCGAAATTCCAAACGCATAACTTAAAGCAGTTGACGCATGTGAATTTTCAATCCAATCGTGAATCGATTCAGTCCTATTTGGATACCCCGAAAGTCCGTTTTCTTTTCTAAGGGTACCAAAATGATCTTTTCGACCCGTTAAAATCTTATGAACATAGGCTTGATGACCAGTATCAAACAGAACTATATCATGCGGGGAGCTGAATACTCGGTGAATTCCGAGAGTAAGTTCAACTATTCCTAAATTAGACCCCAAGTGCCCGCCGGTTTCAGATACCGATTTGACAATAAAGTCACGAATTTCATCAGCTAAAATCTTAAGTTCGTCATAAGACAAACCGTTTAAGTCAGCCGGTGTAGATATACGATCCAAAATTGCCATATTACTAATATTAGCCTAGCAAAATTTTGTTTTTAAAAGTTAGCCACGCAACAATTAATAACAAAATTTTCACACTTGGCTGAAATTTTTTATCAGAAGTTACAATTTTTAGATCTGTTGATTTTAAATAGTATCAGGTTTGATAAATTACCAACTTAGTTGACTTCTCAAAATTAAAAATCACTTTCGCAAAATGACGGTCTTTCCCCCATAGAACCAATGTAGCCAAGCCGGAGTCTTTGCGACCATCCAAAAACCCAAAGGCAGACCCGCCAAAACACAAAAGACTATCAGTCCTTTTCTAAATGCAGAACCCGGTAGTTTCTTCACGGTCGTTTTTGTCCATTCGGCTATATTTATAATCATTGTTTCTTTAATATGGCCCAGTACGTGAATTGTCATAACACCGAACCACAGCACAAAGCTGGCGCGGTGTAAGAAAAATAGAGTTGCCCTCATATTCACGGGTGCAACCAAAAGGGCAATTCCGGTTACCATGAGAATAACCGTAAGAATAATAACAACAGGTCCTAAGAATCTCAGGATTGCTGGCGGAGGACCTTGACGCTTATATCCAGGCGAATCCGTATAGTACCTAGCCGCTTTGTACGTTGTAGTTCCAAGTTTAAATAAAATTGGTGGCACCAGCAACATGCCGAAAAAAATGTGCATTGGAAGATAGATGTGGATAAAAACGATTGAAATGCCTTCGATGGCAAGTAACACGAGCAGCAGCCCTCCAATCATCGTTGTTATCCTAGAATTAATCAAAACACCGCGATCCTGCCTAAGCGTTTTCCTATCTTTAAAGCTCTTGTTTGAGCCTCTTTGTTGAACCACCGTTTGTATTCTTTCGTCTTCGGTTTTTGTATTTTGCATTGTATCGATTTTAGTTTGACAAGTTAAAATTTTTTAGTCACCATTAGCGTTAAAGGCCAATTACACAGCATATTTTAAAGTTTGCATAAGATATTTATAAACCGAATAACATGCAAAAACCTATTAAAATTAGATAAATTTCATTTCTTCTTAAAAATACTAAAAAATCAAGATATCATAAGAAGTTTAAACTTGCGACACGCTGGTTATTACAGGAACTTCTTCGTTTCTGCAATAAATTAGGAGGTTATGCGGTAATGCCATAGTAGAAAGTGGCAATAAAAAGCTTCCGGAGGCAAACAAACGAATTATGTTCTCATAGGATTAAATACCATCATTAGACAATTAACAATAAAAATTTTAAGATTAAGGTGGGTCGGATCAAGCTGTCAACGCAACAGTTTCTTTAAGTTTATCAACTGGCTCAATGTATCCCAACGTCATTCGAGGACGGGTGTCTAATAGTTTTGCTATGTGATTTAATCTTTGTTGACTAACTGTGGATAGATCCATGCCTTTAGGAAGATATTGTCTTAATAGCCCATTGGTATTTTCAATTGATTCTTTATCCAGGTGGAGATTTTATGAATCTCCTCCAACAAGAGAACAATTTGCACAATTAATTAATGTATCCTTACATTGTCAATTTGTAGCTGAAATTAAAAACGTACGATCTGCTTATAATTGATGATTTCGGACTATATCCCATTGGAATGATAAATTCCAGAGAAATATTAGATATCGTCGATGACAGGCTTAACTTCAAATCAACGCTAATTGCATTTCAGATACCCATAGAAGCCTGGCATTCAATAATTGAAGATCAAACCACCGCCGATGCAATAATAGACAGATTGATACACGATTCAATAGACTTAAAACTGGAAGGTGAATCCTACAGAAAACTAAAAGCTATAGGAAACGATACAAATCAAAATTAAATTGAAAATAACAAAAACAATCAAAGATAAAAAATAATAAAACGTGCAAGAATTTACTGGTGGAAAATCCTGAATTTGGGTGTGCGAGAGTTACTGGAATGGGTGTTTCAATGTACTGGAATAGTCAAT
>DAHXLF010000056.1:0-4220 GCA_027371755.1 Acidimicrobiales bacterium | reverse complement strand
CAATAATAGACAGATTGATACACGATTCAATAGACTTAAAACTGGAAGGTGAATCCTACAGAAAACTAAAAGCTATAAGAAACGATACAAATCAAAATTCAATTGAAAATAACAAAAACAATTAAAGATAAAACATAATAAAACGTGCAAGAATTTACTGGTAGAAAATCCTGAATTTGGGTGTGCCAGAGTTACTGGAATGGGTGTTTCAATGTACTGGAATAGTTAGCATTCTAATAATAAGTCATCATTTGGGTTGCTAAAATAATAACACGCTAAGTAATGTCTAATGGAATAAACGCAATAATTGGTTTATTGACTCAGTTAATGTCTATTATGGGTGTAAGTTAATTTTATTAAAATTTTAAAAGGGTTGGTTATTTGATGATGAATAAAAACACGCTTGAAGGTTTATTAGAACAGTTGGAACCTTCGATCGAACAACTTATTAAGTCGACTTCTGCCCTTGCTGTAAAGTCAAAAAAAGTCAAGAAATTGGTGGAGGTGGGTAATTTAAAGGATTTGAAACCTGCAACCGAAGAATTAAAATCGTTGTTGAATAGTGTTACCATATTTTTGAACGAATTTTCCGACGATGCTGAATTTGATTCAAAAGACTATTTGCAAAGCGGGCTGTATGCAACTGAGCTCTTGGAAGTGGCCAAGGCAAAGCAATTGCTGTTAAACATAGACAATGAAAGTTTACAGTGTTATCCAAGCATAATCCAAATTTTACCTAGTGACGAAGCAATTTTAATCGATAAGGTAAAAAGCAAATCCCTTAGACCATCTCATTTGATAAATTCTTTGAAGCTGAAATCCGGATTAACAGTTAAATTTAGAGGCGAACCTTTTATTGAAGCTCTTAAGAATGCATATGATTATGTAATTTCAAATAAAAAGGCGAATCAGGGTTCCATCGTAAAATTATCTGATATTTATAGGGTGTTAACGATTTTACCAGCTTCAAAATCCTATTCAAAGACAGAATTTTCTAGAGATCTTTATTTACTGGAGATGAACAAAATTACTACAACCAAAAGCAACCATCATATGAAACTTCACTCTAGTGCTTCCAGTAAAAGTGGGACAATTTTTCAAACTGTTACAAAAGGTGGCCAAATCTTAACTTATGCCAGCATTTCGTTTGGAGATAAAAATGATTAATAAAGACTATTATTTGGATATTTTAGACAAACACTATCTATCTTCTTTTGTGTTTAATCGTGGATCCTCAATAAAATTTATGATTACTGAACCTGAAAAACAAATACAGTTAAAAGATGATCTAGGCAAACTGGGTTCTAAATACCGATACTTAACTGTAAATGTTGACGCTAATGAAATTAAAGTTCAGCAGATAGAACAGATCTTTTTTGCAATCGCAAAGAAGATTGACTGGGAAGAACTTACTCAAGTTGCGGCTCAGAAAACCATAAATAATACTCAATATGGGTCAGAACATAATTCTGATTTAAGCGACAGAAATTTAAGTGTGAAAACATTAGCCGATCGGTTTCAGTCTGATCAGAATGAAATTATCAGAGATTTGAATCGTGAACTTCAAAAAAGTATTTATTACAATTATGAAATGTTTCACGATTTTAAAATTGCAATGCTGCGGCTTGTTCAGTATAAATTACAAACTGATCAAGTAAGCGATTCGGAATACAATGCAATTATGGATTGGTTAAAGGGTGATCTTAAACAGGTTTCACCTTTGAAAACCGTAAGAATATTCCATAAAATTAATCGGCAAAACGGTAGACATATGCTTTATTCGCTTGTCTATTGGATTAAGTATTGCGGATATTCCGGTTTGGTATTGACTATAAATCTATCGCAGTTAAACAATAAGAGACCTAAGGGTTTAAAGAACAGTACGGATATTTACTATACAAAGCCTACGATTATGGATACTTTTGAATCCATCCGACAGCTTGTAGACGGTATTAATGAGGTGTCAAATTTCTTCACTGCTGTTATTACAGACTCTAGATTTATACTGGATCAAACCAGAGGTGTTGAGGTATACCAGGCGCTTAAACTCAGAATCATAGATGAAATACGTGATGCCAATCGAGAGAATGCGTTCACAACATTGGTGAGGTTGGACCAAACCTAATAGCGTAATTGAATCTATTTAATCTAGCGACGGGTAACATCTAATAAATATTGTTTAAGTATAAATCGATTAGGAAGTAAATATGGGTATAGGTAAAATCGACAGCGAAATCGATAGTGAAATTGATAAGGAGCAGGTTACTGCCAGGAATATACTGGAGGCGCTTCGAACCGGAGTTCCCAATAGTGAAGCAGTGATGGAATTGAGAACTACCCAGAATTCCATAGTCGACCATTTCATCGACTTAATTAACGGTGTGAAGAATTTGTCAATAGATTCTTCAAATTATGTCAACAAACGCAATGGAATGTTGTTAAGTGGTGGATTTGGTTCCGGCAAAAGCCATGTACTTGAATATTTGAGTCAAATGGCCAAGCAAAATAATTTTGTGGTTTCAAAAGTTGTAATATCAAAAGAAACTCCTCTTTTTGATAACGCAGCAGTATTTAAGGCTGCAATGATTGCAGCAGTTGTACCCGGCAGAAGAGGAAATGCGATTCATGAAATCGCTCGACAACTAGATTTTAACTCAACCGCATTTGTTAATTTTTATCAGTGGTTAAATAAAAATGATAGTCTCGACAAACGACTTGTTGCCTCTCTGCGACTTTACGAGCAATACAAGGGTGACGAAGAATTTGTTGATAATTTAGTTCAATTTTGGGGTGGGTCAAAAATTTCAATAATAGATCTCAAAAAGAGGTTGCGCGAAGCCGGATGGCTAAAGGAATATCAGCTTGTAAGCAGAAAAGAGGATTTGTTAGCGCAAGATAAGTTTGAGTTTATCGCCCAGCTAATTAAGATAGCCGGATATAACGGTTGGGTTATTATGCTCGATGAAACAGAATTAATCGGCCGATATTCGATTTTGCAGCGGGCCAAATCCTACGCTCAGATAAATAAGTGGTTAAATGGCATAAACACCACACCTGCATGTCCTCTGGTTTCAGTATTAACCACGGTAGATGATTTTGAAGGTGAAGTGCTTATTGGCAGGGATGATTATACAAAAGTTCCCGATAAGCTTTTGGCAAAAGAAACCCCAGAATATAAGAAGCTTGCGGTTGAAGCCAAAAAAGGCATGAAATTGATCTCAGATATCCCTTATCTGCTTAATGCACCGGATGATGATGAACTAAACAATACGTATGAACAAATTAAGAAGATTCACGCCGAAGCATTCGGATGGAATCCACCTGATATTGACGGTCTTGAAAGGATTCCGTCCAATAGAATGCGACAGTATGTAAGAGCGTGGATCAATGAATGGGATTTGCTTTACTTAGATCCAAGTTTTAAACCGAATAGTATGGTAGATACAGTTAATATCGATTTGAGTGAGGACGTTGATTATTCAAGAACAGTCGATGATGAATAATTAAAGGTTGGAAATTTGATTTCGGATGAAGTTGAGTCATTGCTTTATTATTTCGGAGGGTTAACTTCCGATGATATTGTAGAGAAATTTAATCAGCTTAGCGAAAAAAAGCTTACAAAGGAATTTGTTGAAACTATTTTGTATTCATTGCCAAATAGGTTTTACCTTCGTGATTCCAACAATCTGATTTGGGAGACTTATAAAAGTAACTATGTTCAAATCGAAAATTCTAGGTTCTATCGTAAAATCGTAAATGATTTTAAGATTCAGGTTGATTCAGAAAGTTTAACGTTTCAGTTGCAACCCCCAAGAAAATGGCAAACTGAAGCTTTCAAAAATTTCAAAGAGAACAATTATCGAGGTATTATCGAAGCGGTTACAGGATCCGGTAAGTCTTATGTCGGTCTTTTAGCAATTAGAGATGTTTTCGATAAGGGTCAAAGAATAATCGTTGTTGTGCCTACAATTGATTTGCAGTTTCAATGGTTCAACCTTATTTATAGTGTTACGCAGGGGAAGATTGCTATCGGCAGACTTGGTGGCGGTTATAGTTCCGATTTGTCATACTTTCAACTGGTAGTAGCAGTTATAAACAGTTTGCGATCAAATCAAAATTCGAAGTTAAATCTAAATGCAGATTTAATAATTGCCGATGAATGCCATAGGTATGCTTCAATTCATAATGTACAAGCTTTATCTAAAAAAATTCCAGCCCGG
>DAHXLF010000055.1 GCA_027371755.1 Acidimicrobiales bacterium | reverse complement strand
GGTTAAATTAAAACAGAAAGTATCAGGTGGATTTAGGACAAAATATGGAGCAGAAGCATTCTTGGCTTTAAGAAGTTATATATCTACAGCCAAAAAACAACAACAAAACATAATATAAGTTTTGATTAAACTATACAACGGTAACGGATGGATTCCAGAGAATTTAACAAATACCTGAATAGTTACTCAAATTAACAAAATTACCGGATTACTCAGCTTTTCCAAAGGCCCTCAAACAAATCATCTTTGCAGCTATCGACAGATTCCAAAAAATTACACGCCAAGTGATAGTCATCGACAGGATAAATCGAATCTAAAACATCATCGGGCAACCCAAACCAAAATTTTGAATTCGGATCAATTTGGGTACGATGTTCCAAAAGAGCCAACCTCCTGACGGCTGCAACGTCAGAAATGTCGACTGACGTTGTGACTTCTTCTTCTATTCTGTTTTGAACTCTTTCAAACCACTTTTCGTCAAAGGGCGACTCAAGCCCGAGCTCTATAAATTTTCTGTGCATAGATAAAAATCTGTCCTTAGACCACACCGTATAAAACAGACGCAGCGGTTTGAAAGGTTCGCCCAGGTCTTTGTATTTTTTATCGTCTGCGGCGCCATAAAATGCAGCCTCGGCCACTTCATGAGTTCTAATATGATCGGGGTGAGGATATCCGGATTGCTCCGCTCCGTACGTAACTATAACTTGAGGCTTAACTTCCCTTATTATCTTTACCAACCTTTTGACTGCTTCATCAAAATCAGCTTTTGCAAAACATTCCGGATTTGAGTTTGCCGGCGAATCGGGCATCCCCGAATCACGATATCCCAATCTATAAACCTGGTTATATCCGATAATCTTGGCAGCATTATCAAGTTCGTTTGAACGAACGGCCGCCAAATTGTCTTTAATCTCAGGAAGATTCATCTCTGGATTTAAGATATCGCCCTCTTCACCACCGGTACAACAAACCAGTACCGTATTTACACCCAATTTAGAGTAATGTGCTACGGTGCACGAACCTTTAGAAGATTCATCATCCGGATGAGCATGTACTGTCAGCAGACACAGTCCGCCGTCTAAATTCAAGACGGTATCATTTTCATCATCAATATTTGAGACAACAGTTAGGTCACTTGCTTTTGTCATAACTATAATTATAACGAGTTTGCTCAAAAGTCGCAACGGACAATTTCACGGTTGTCGCTACTTTTTACCGCAAAACTACGTCAGACTTAACTTAATCATAAATTAAAACTTCGATCTGTAAATTAACAGTTGATTATTATCAGCGGCGTCCAAAACACAAAATCTCACAAATGACAATTAAATTTATCTAAAATTATCATTTTATTGCAACTTGCCGTTTTTTCTCCCACCTAAAGTTCGCTTAAATACAAATCTGTCCCATACCGCCGCAAATAGCAACTCACAAGTTAAGATTTCGGAATAATTTAGTTAAAATCTTATTAATTATGATCACAATACGACCTAAACTGACTAAAGTTTTCGACTATCGTTCTAATGTGTTTTAAGTTAATAATCTTAAACCGACTTCGTCAGTTGCAGTCAGCCGACTGTGGCATGCAGCTGCGACATCTTACTGTCGTTGTCAGAAGGTCACAATTAAAACCTAAAATTTTAGGAAACTACACAATATTTTTTAAAATTAAAGATATCCACTTACCATTTAATACTTATATTTAATCGGTATAAACTATAATGTAGGCAAAAATATCTTTAAACGGGAGGAAATCACACAATGAGTGTAATGAAGAGGCTGTCCACCATAATGCAGGCCAAGGCCAACAAGGTCCTTGACAAGGCGGAAGACCCACGTGAAACTTTAGACCTATCTTATGAAAAACAGATGGAACTTTTACAAAAAGTTAAAAAAGGAATTGCTGACGTAGCTACGTCAAAAAAACGGATTGAAATGCAGGCACAGCAACTGCAGGATCAAGCAAATAAGCTGCAGGATCAAGCAAAACAGGCTCTTTCACAGGGTCGTGAAGATTTGGCAACTGAAGCATTAAACCGCAGAGCAGTAATCGCCGAGCAATTGACAGGATTGGAAACCCAACACAAGCAACTTGAATCTCAAGAGACAAATCTAGTTGCTCAAAGCAAACAATTGCAAGCCCGAGTTGAGGCCTTCAGAACCCAAAAGGAGACTCTAAAGGCCTCCTATACCGCTGCGGAAGCCCAAACTAAGATTAACGAGGCGGTAACTGGTCTTTCCGAAGAGATGGGCGATATGGGAATGTCAATGCAGCGAGCCCAAGATAAAATCGAGCAAATGCAGGCACGTGCTTCAGCCATGGATGAACTTACTTCGTCAGGCGCACTTCCTGACATTACAGGAAATACAGACACAATTCAAGCTCAACTCAATGAAACCAGTCGCAGTTCACAAGTTACAGCCGAACTCGAAAGCTTAAAAGCAGAACTCGGACAAACTTCGGCACCTCAGCAGCTGCCCGAAGCTACACCGGTAACAGAGGCTCAAACAAACGGAGGCGAAGGAAATTGATTGTCAGAATTCTGGGACAGGGAAAATACCATTTAGATGATTCTAAATCACAAGAACTAGAAAACTTAGATTCCAAGCTTACCGAAGCGGTAGATTCAAATGACGAAACTTCTTTTATATCAGCACTGAGCAATATCATTGATTTTGTCAAATCTGAAGGTTCAATTGCCGACGCGGAACATTTCGGACCGTCCGATTTGACATTGCCGCATTCAGATTCCACACTGGCAGAGCTTAAAGAATTGCTCGGTCAAGAGGATTGATAATTTATGGCTAAAACCAGGTACGGAACTGATCACGGTTTAAATTTTAGAATGTTTTTTGTAGGGCTGTTATTGGTCCTGCTGTACGCAATCGTCGTAGGTATTCTGTTCGCCATAAACGTGCCGATTGTACTTGCGGTTGTAATAGCGCTAGCGATTTTGGGCGTTCAATATTTTGCATCAGCTAAAATTGCCCTTTTCTCGATGCATGCCCGTGTAGTCACTCCCGAAGACGCTCCTCAATTGCACGGACTCGTTGACCGACTCTGTGCTCTTGCCGATATGCCCAAACCGGAAGTTGCAATTGCCGATACGGATATACCGAATGCGTTTGCCACTGGCAGAAGTCCAAAACATGCGGTTGTATGTGTCACTACAGGAATTTTGCGCAGGCTCGACGAACCCGAAATGGAAGCAGTATTGTCACACGAACTGTCGCACATTGCTCACCGAGACGTTGCGGTTATGACAGTAGCCAGTTTTCTTGGCATGGTGGCCGGTCTGTTAACTCGGCTGGCATTTTATGCCGATATTTTTGGAGGAGACGAAAACGGCAATACAGCTGCGATAGAAATGGCTGTCATGCTTGTATCCGCTATCATCTATGCAATAAGCTTTCTGCTTATCCGGGCACTTTCCAGATATCGCGAACTATTAGCTGACAGATCTGGAGCTATTTTAATCGGCAGGCCGTCTCTGTTAAAGAGCGCACTTTTAAAAATAACGGGTTCAATGGCCCAAATACCGACTAAGGATATAAGAGCTGCATCACACTTCAACGCATTCTTTTTTGCACCGGCGTTTTCCAAAGACTCATTTGACCTGTCAAATTTATTTTCCACTCACCCTCCGATTGAAAAAAGAATCGCCGCGTTGGACGCCCTTGAAGCCAAGATGCAGGGTCACTGAATGCACGGTCATTAAACTTAGATTTATCGATATGCCAAGTTTATTAGAATATACGAATTAGGAGGTTTAGTGGGTTTTCTTGACGCAATTCGTGGAAAAACAAAACCGGCACAAGCAAAGTTAGATGCGCTATTTAGACTTCCGAGTGCAAGTTTAACGTTATTCGCGTCAGATGAGTATGAACTGTCACCGGTTGCAGGCGTCTGTATGAGCCCAAGTGCCGCAGATACGTTCGATTCGGCCTTCGGGGAAACTCTGAAACTAATCCAAGATTCGAACATACAACAAAAGCCGGAAATAAAGAATGACTCATACGGATATCGCTGGGTAACTTTTAGCGGAACTGAAATAGATGACCTGGTAACCAGAGCTCACATGATTAACTCGACAATCGAATCTGCGGGCTGGGGACCTCAATTGCTCTGTTCCGTATTTAAATTTAACGTAAAGTCAAGCATAAACACGGAGAGCAAGGTCTTATATTTGATATATCTCTTTAAAAGAGGTACCTTTTACCCGTTTTTCCCTTTAGAAAATGAGAAAAGGGACAATCAGGCGGAACTCCATTTAAAAGCCATTCTTGCCGGAGATCTGCCGATCGAAGAGGACCTTACGAGATGGTTTCCGATCTGGGAAATGCCACTCTAGCGTAATGATAAATTAAGCGTAATGATAAATTATTAGTGGTGGTGTTGTCTTATGCAACTCTACCTTATTTGACTTTTTCTAATATTGCTTCCGCACTCCTGGTCCATTTGAAAGGTTTTGGATCTTTGTTGTTTTAACAGTACTTCGCATTTCAGTCGGGTTGTATGTTTTCCAATAAGTTCAAATTAGGTTTACCCGCATACAATAATGATCTGATTCTATAATTACGAAAATTGGTAAACCTTATAACAACTGTTTTGACTCGTTTAATCAAATTATTATTACCTTCTGGTGCTACAGCGGTTCAATCGGCAAAGTAGCAATTAAACGAGTTACTTTTTTAAAGAGGTTGAATTAATGAGGTTTGGCGATATTGAAATACCCGTAAATTTAATTCAAATATTAGTAAGAACTAAATTTAATTGAGATACTGTAAATTACCAAATAAGTTTTGAAGTTATTCAATTATTAAAGATCACTCTTAACTTAGACACACATATTTCATTAATACTGCTCTTCGTTGTTGAATTTAGAAGTTCATTGACACCCACTACACGCTTTTTTATTAAAAAGTTTTCCCGGGCTGATTTTAGTAATGATAAAGTTATACTTAATAAAGTACGTTTATTAAAACACATAGATTAAACTACGCAAAAGAGTTGTGAATGTTTTAATATAGGGCATATTTACGATATGGAGTTAAATTGATCGAAATTAAAATTGGACTAACGCAAGTTGCCAGAGAATTGGACATAGAGTTGAGTAAAGACACTTCTAAAGAAGAGATCGTTTCACAAATTGAAAAGATGATGTCGTCGGGAGAGGGAATACTTTGGCTTACGAATCGAAAAAATTCAAAAATTGCGGTTCCCGTTTCCAAAATATCATTCATTGAAATTTCAGATGAATTGGAAGAGCGGAGAGTAGGGTTTGGCGCTTAGCCAATTCCGTTAACGTGAGTGACTTACTGGATAAAAAATTACTTTTTATAACCGGCAAGGGTGGTGTCGGCAAAACATCTGTCGCAACGGGTCTGGCATATCTTGCCTCCAATTCGGGCAAAAAAACGCTCATTTGTGAAGTTGACCCTAAAGGAGATTTGGCACGAAGCTTTGAATGTGCAAGGACTCCTTATAACGGAGTTGAGATTAATGAGAATCTCAAAGCAATGTCAATGGATACCGAAACATCGCTTCGTGAGTATTTGAGACTTCAACTTAAAGTTCCCGTAATCGGACGAATAGGTCCCTTGGCTAAGGCCTTCGAATTTGTTTCAACCGCCGCTCCCGGGGTAAGGGAAATACTGACAGTGGGCAAATTCTTGTATGAGGTTAAAAATAACAGCTACGACTTAATAATTGTAGACGCATCGCCCACCGGACATATAGTTTCACAGCTTGCGGCTCCTCAAGCATTGCGGGAGCTGGTCAAACTCGGACCGGTTAAATCACAAACCGAATGGATGATCGATATTTTGGGCGATCCCAACAAGACGGGTGCGATTATAGTAACCACTACAGAAGAAATGCCAGTGAATGAAACAATCGAACTTTCAAAAAAGATCGAATCTGAGACCAACGTTCACCTCAGTGCCGTAATCATAAATCAAGTTCTTCCAGAACTGTTTTCAAGTGACGAAGAGGCTGCGTTTTTAACATTATCTAGTGAAGAAAACATGAAGACCATGACAGAAATGTTAAGCGCTTCGCCAGAAACAGTAATGGAGGCCGCTCGACTGGCAGTCACGCTACGGAGGATGCGTTCGGAGTTTTTGGAAAAACTTAGAGACAATATCGATTCGAATATCCCCCAGATTTATCTTCCTTATCGTTTTAATAAATTGACCGGATTAAAATCTGTTAAAGCAACGGCTGCGGCTCTCGCCGACGAAATAAACTAACATGGCTAAACCTTCTAAGCACAAACCAAAATCAAACTTATTAGAAAACTTGTTGCCGACCAAAGAAGTGATAATCGCTTGCGGCCCAGGTGGAGTCGGTAAAACGACATCGGCTGCTGCGACTGCTCTTACGATAGCGCTCAACTTTGATAAATCTGTCTTGGTATTAACTATCGATCCGGCCAAAAGGTTGGCAAACGCATTGGGTCTTAACGGTATCGGAAACAAAGAGATTGAGATAAGCGACGAGACATTTAAAGAGTCCAAACTGAAGCCAAAAGGAAAACTTTCAGTTGCAATGTTGGACACAAAGGAATCTTGGGATGCACTGATAAAACGACACGCCAAAGACCAAGCAACAGTTGACCATATTTTATCCAACCCCCTGTACAAGAACATTACTTCAAAATTTGTTCAAAGCCATGAATACATTGCGATGGAAAGACTGTACGACCTTCATTCGTCAAAAGATTATGACATCATAGTCGTAGATACTCCGCCCACGAGAAATGCACTTGATTTTTTGGACGCTCCCGATAAAATGGCGGATTTTTTCTCATCGCGTCTGTTGAAATGGTTAATTGCGCCATATAAGTCAAAACTGATAAGTTTGGCATCCAAACCTTTTTACCAGATTGCGGATAAAGTTTTGGGCAACCAGTTCCTACAGGATATCGCCGAATTTTTTATTGCATTTCAATCTATGTACGACGGTTTCGTTCAAAGAGCTGAATCCGTAAAAAAATTACTTTCGGACACAAGAACCTCGTTTCTAGTCGTATCAACCTTGGAACAGGTGCCCGCACTTGAAGCCAGGTTTTTCGTGGACGAACTTCAAAAAAGGTCGCTGAACTTAGATGCCGTAATACTAAATAAGGTATTACCCGAGCATTTTAGATCCAAGTACGAAACAGAAATTGCAAGAAATATTCAAGAACAAGCAAAGATTTTGTCCGAAACGCTGTCTAAATCCAGTCGAAATGACTCATATGGAGCCGATACTTACGAAAAAGTCTTTTTAGAGATTGCATCCAGTTTTCTGAATTTCCAAAAAGTGGCACAGCAAGAAGCCGCCCTTGAAAGTGAATTTGCCGATTTGGTATCCATATCCACTAAAGTCCCTTTTCATTCAGAGCCAATAAATGATTTGAATGCCCTAGAAGAATTGGGTAAACAGATTTGGATGCAGAATTAAGTCTGATTAACTTTTTCAGTCGGGTTCGCATTTTTGAAAAACAGATAAAAAGCAACGGTATTTGCCATTTGAAAAACACCGGCTATTTCAAACGGCACTTCCTCTGATATGTACTCAAAAAGGTAGCCCGAAAAGGTTGGCGCCGCTGCCATCATAATCTGATTTGGAAAGTTAGACATCGCCATCACCGTAGATCTTTCTGATTCGTCTGCCATAGAAGTTACAAACGATTGACGAAGCGGAAGTCCTATCCTTTGAACCATCATTCTCAAGAGGTAAATACCTCCCGATATTATGAAACTCGGAGCTAAAACCATGGGGATTAAAAGAACAGACTGAGCGGCTCGAACTATTGTAACCACATTAACAAGACCGATTTTTTTCGCCAGATTAGCCGCCGACAGGGTACCGACAATGGTTACAACGTTTATAACCGCAAACAGTATTCCGATACTGTGAGGGCCGACGCCGTATCTCTTAAAGAACCAATAACTAACAAACGGGCCGAACATTCCGACCGCAACTCCGTTTAAGCTGTTAGTTATCCAGAGCTTGTACATAAGGCCTTTTGACTTAACCGGAAACTTAAATTTCACCTTCTCATTCTTTTTTCGCTTCTTAGCATCTTTTTTTAAAAGCAAGGCAACTAAACTTGCGCCAAGTGCAGCCAAAAAAGCTATAAAGAACACAAAGTGGTAGTATCCGAGCTGCGACGCCTTCCCTGTTTTGTCGGTTGAAATTGTCAGTGTCATTAGACTGCCTATTGTGGCGCCTATGGATGAAGCAAAACCAAGTCTCCCAAAAATATTATTTCTAAACTCAAACTTTGAATTTTCCAAAGCCAAAGCGGACTCGACAGTTTGGTACGGTCCGACGGCTCCGGCTCCAGCTCCGGATCCTCTTCCGAAAGTTCCGACAATGGCGGCCAAAATAAGTAATGCTAGATTATGAGTTAGAAAAAATACCAATGAAGCGACGGCCGTAAGACCAGGTACTGCCACCATAAAGATTTTTCTGCCAATCTGGTCAGAGATCATTCCTATTGAACTTGAAAATAATGCCGAAAAAATACCTACCGCCAGAAACACTAAACCCAACTGAAGTGCAGAAAGTCCGTCAATAGTAAAATAAATAGCCACGACGATTCCGGCAAGAGCTCTGTTGGTTGACATTAATAAGCGGGCAATATAGATGATTTTTAAATCTCTATTCATCCATTCGGGAAATATCAACCGTTTCGCTTTTTGTTTCTTCATATATTATGATTCAATAGAGAATACCGGGCTTTGTCGGTTACGGCTAAATGCGAAACTAAGCCGCATTATTGCGGCCGGTGAGTTAAACCAGTTACAATTGGCATAAACAGATCATCAAAAGTAAATTCAAATAAGTACTGAGCTGCAATTACCCGCCTGCATATTAATTAAAATTAGCCTCAATACCCACTGCAAACACATTTACACTGTGATTAATAATTACATTACGACTTATAAATAAACTGTGCCCAAAAATCCATGTTTTAAAATCCATGTTTAAAACTCTGCACCCGGTGGTTCTTTCACTATTAATTCTACTCCATCTACAAATATTTAGGCTTCGAAATCAGCATCGGTAGTGAGTTTATTTTTTGTAACTAAAGACAAAACAGTTTTCATTTCTTAAATAAGAATTATCAAAATCCTGAAACTTATTAAATTCGACTATGCTAATTTAATAACCGCAAATCCTAACCGTTTAAATTGATTTGCCCAACAATACAAGGAATAGACCCGTGGAATTTATCGACGCAGATACAGAACTTTATGCTTTAGAGCATTCAACGGTGCAGGATTCTGTACTTGAACAAATCGCAGAAAATACCAGACAACATCTCGATTCACCTTCGATGATGATCGGACAGCTGGAAGGAATGTTTTTAGAAATGCTGGTTTTTGCAATTAAGCCTGATAGAGTACTTGAAATCGGTACTTTTTCAGGTTACTCCTGTGTTTCTATGGCCAAAGGATTAAAGCCAGGTGCAACAATAGACACTTTGGAAATCGACAGTAAACACATCGAAATAGCAAAGGCACATATTAAACAAGCAGGGTTAGAAAAGGTAATTACTATTCATGAAGGTGACGCAAGACAAACTGTACAAAAGTTAACCGGACCTTACCAATTTATCTTTATAGATGCAGACAAAACCGGTTACGAACATTATTTAAAATATGCCTTAGAGCTTCTGTCGCCGGATGGGATAATTGCAGTAGACAATACCTTATGGTCGAAGAGAGTATTGGATCCGACGGACAGTACCGAAGATACGCTTGCCCTAAGGGACTTTAACAATAAGCTTTCTAAAAGGACCGATATAAGAGTTGTCATTTCAACTATTCGCGACGGAGTAACCTTAATCAGAAAAACAACCTAATTTATAATGATCGATTACCATTTACACCTTTGGGAGCACCCCGATAAAGCCGTAGAGTTTACAATTGATACTTTGGCTCAATATTGCCAAAAAGCTGAATCATTAGGCATAAAACAAATTGCCATCACCGAACACTTTCACCGCTTTAAACAGTCGACCGACTGGTTAGGGAATTTTTGGGCCAAGTTTGACGACGCTGATTTATATCAATCCATGGAAGTATATTTTGACCACCACGCAACTTATGACATTGAAGACTATTTAAATGTAGCTATTGAAGCTAAAAATGCTGGTTTGCCAATAGTTGTCGGTTTGGAAATGGATTATTTCAAAGACAGTATGCATTTTTTAAATGAAAAATTGAGACAATATCCCTTTGATGTTATTCTAGGATCTGTCCACTGGCTCAAGAATTGGCGGTTTGACGACTTGTATGACAAGGTATCAATGAAGGTTTGGGATTCCGGTGACTTAGAAAACATTTGGCTCAACTACTGCTATCACATGGAAGAGCTTTCCTCTTCGGCATCCTGTGATGTTTTAGCACACCCTGACCTAATAAAAGTTAATGCCAATCTCATAAAAGACCCTGCGGTGATAACCGAATTCAATACAAGAATAGCAGAGAGCGCAAACAAATATGATTTGGCCGCAGAAGTCTCTTCTGCGGGATTCCGTAAACCCGTCAACGAGCAGTATCCTTCAATTGATCTTTTAAGTCTATTTTTGAAAAACGATGTGCCGATAACGACCGCATCTGATGCACACAAAATCTCTGACATCGGATTCAGGTTTGAATCCATTAAAACTTTGATACGAGATTTTAATGTACAAAAGTTAGCAACGTTTACAAATAGAAAAAGGCAGTTTGTCGACGTTTAAAATTTAGGTTTTAATTTATCGATATTGTCTTAATATTCAAACTATCTCATTTTAAATCTGTGTTGACTTAACAACTGCTACTTGAACGCCCTTTAATACCTCTAAATATCTACGATTTTGCATATTATAATCTTTGCATATTAAAATTACAATGACCAGTGTATTTTAAATTGGGTTTTTAATAAATTAATAGAAATAATAATAACGATGACCAATACAGATCTATATAATAATTACGGGTTTTCGCTTGACGAACTTGAACATTTGAAACGACTCAGGCTGTCTTGGAACCTGTTTGCAGATTTGTCGTTTGCTGATTTAATCATGTTTATACCCTCTTTCAATGAAAAGGATAAATATGTTGTTTCAGGACAGGTTCGACCTTCCACCGCACAGACTTTATATATTCAGGATTTAGTAGGAGTTGCAATCGATAAATCCAAAATACCGCTTGTAGAACAAACATACACTACTGGAGAGATGTCCAAGGGATTGAGCGTAATCGAAGATACAAACGAATCAGTAATGGAAACCGTTATACCCGTAAAGAAGGATTCCAGAATTATCGCAGTGATAGATCAAATTAGAATCGCAGACTTCCGCCGACACCAAGGCCAATTGGAAAAATCTTATTCAGATTTGGCTACAGCAATCGCAAATATGATAACAGAAGGCACATTTCCTTATAAAGATACAATCTTTTTCGTCGAAGACAACCCCAGAGTCGGGGACGGAGTAATAATTTACGATGCCAAATGTTCGGTCACTTTTGCCTCGCCAAACGCGGTTAGTATTCTTCATCGTACCGGTATTCACATAAGTGCAATCGGTCATACCATAGCCGAGCTCGACCTATCGGAAACAACGGTTCAAAAATCTTTTGATGCAAAAGTTCCTATCGTTGAAGAATCCGAACAATCTAAGGATTTAATTATATTGACGGAGTCATATCCACTGTTTCAGCAAAACGAAATTATAGGCGGATTTATGCTCGTCAGAGACGTATCGGAACTAAGAAAAAAAGACAGGCTGTTGTTGACCAAAGATGCCGCCATTAGAGAAGTTCACCACCGTGTTAAAAATAACTTACAAACTATTTCGTCACTCTTGAGATTACAGACCAGGCGAGTTAAAGATGCTGAAGCTAAAAATGCTCTATCTGAAGCCGAACGAAGAATCAGGTCAATTGCCATTGTTCATGAAATGCTATCGAGAGATTCCAGCAACCAAGTCCCATTTAATGAGATAGTGGATCTTCTAGTTAAATTTGCCAGAGATACCCTAAGCGATGACATGAACATTACATTTGAAGTCGACGTTGCCGTCGGGGTGGTAATAGCAGAAGTGGCGACCTCTCTCGCGGTAGCAATTTCGGAATTAATTCAAAATGCACTTGAGCATGCTTTTGTTAAAATTCAAAACAACTCTCCACAAATTTCAGTACGACTCGAATACATCGATCAGAATCTGATAGTTACGGTAACCGATAACGGAGACGGACTGCCCGAAAATTTTTTGATAGAAAACAGCAATTCTCTGGGACTCCTATTGGTTAGGGATCTAATTAAGAATCAACTGAACGGCGAATTACAACTTAGTTCTCAAAACGGTACGAAGGCACAGATCTCCGTACCAGTCAACCTTATTAAACCAATATCAACTTTCGATTGAAAAAGTACCCCGACAATTACTCAAAAACTTAAAACACCTTACGCAGTTGCCAGTGCGGCTCTTCTCTTTTGTGCCAACCAAGCTCTGCGAAGCTTTCTTCTTTCATCTTCGGTGGTACCTCCCCACACTCCACATTCTTGATTAGTAACCAAAGCAAACTCCAAACATTTTGATTTTGCCTCGCAAGAATTGCAAACACCTTTTGCCTGTCTTATCTGTACAACCGCAGTTCCAGTAACTCCGACGGGAAAAAATATATTTGTGTCTACCAAATCTTTACAGGCGGCTTTTATCCTCCAAGACTGATCAAAATCAAACTCCAAATTCCTTGCAAGGGTCACACTGTCTCCTTCCTCTCATATTTATGACCTATATGCCCGCGCAAACGAGAAATACTTACGAAATAGGTAATCGGATTAAATAAGTAATCGATTACTTAAACATCCTTATTGACATTCTAATCAATAATGTAACACTATTTTTAAAAAAATGCAATAGGCTTTTAGCTGGGAATTTACTAAAATGGGTTTAAAAATATAGCGATTTAGGAAAAAAATGGTAATTTTTAATAAAAATGAGAAATTCTTACTGGGCCATCGTGGAGACCCTAAAAATTTTGCGGAAAATACGGTTAAATCCTTCAATAGTTGCATGAGTAGCGGAGCTTTAGGTTTCGAAACAGACGTTCACTTAACCTCAGACAATCAACTTGTAATTAGCCACGACGCAAAACTAAGTAACGAAATTAAAATAACTGAATCAACTTTTGAGGTTATACGGAATTTCTCTGTCAACATTCCCACCTTAAATGAAGTGCTCGAGATTTTTGAAGGTGCATTAATCGACATCGAAATCAAACCCATAGAAACTGACTTAAATTATAACGGAACTCTTAAAAGCATAAACAAACTCAATGATCAGTCGCAATCGACACCAACAATTAAAAAGATCACCGAAGTTTTACTGAAAACTATCTTAAGATTCGACGTCCAAAACTTAATAGCTACCAGCTTTTGCCTAGATCAACTTGTTGACATAAAAAAGCAAGCCGATGATACCTTTAGAGGGCGACTTGCAACTGGGTATCTTTTTTATCCGACAAACTTCACTTCACCCGAAGAGGTTCTCTTGCAAACTTTGGAAGCCGCTCAAATTTGTAATAAATTTAATTTTGATTTTTTCTTACCGTATCATATAACTATGACGCAAGAATTGCTAGAACAAACAGAGCAATTTGATTTTAAGATGATCGCGTGGACGGTTAACGACATGACTGAAGCCACTCGACTCTTGGAATTTGAACAAGTTCAGGGAATTATTTCTGACTATCCCAACCTTTTACAATAATCTTTAAAACTCACCGTCAAACTATTATTAACCGTACAAAAACTTTTGAGCGGGTCCTTATCATATTGGCTAAATTACGGTGTCAAAGTCTCACCTTTTAGCGAGCCAACAAGCTCTTGGCCAATGGAAAAATAAATTCAAGACTAAATTCAAGACTAAATACCGAGATCGAGGGAGATTAAGAGAGACGAAAAATACGAAGATAAAACTGCCAAATCTTCAATTTTGTAAAATATGGGTCCAAATTTAAGGCAAAATAGTATCATGAACGTTGTAATATGTGTAAAACAAATTCCAGACCCGGCAGCACCGGGAGAACTGGATCCCAATACAAATAATCTCAAACGAGACAGCAAACTGATCATGGATGATTCCGATTCATACGGAGTCGAAATGGGACTTCAGCTCGCAGAATCCAGCGGAGGCGGGGAAGTTACTTTGGTTTCGATGGCACCCAACAGCGAGACAAGCGGTTTGAGAACCGCTTTAGCTATGGGAGCGGGGAAAGCATTGCTAATTTCCGACGAAGCTTTGGC
>DAHXLF010000054.1:10572-14583 GCA_027371755.1 Acidimicrobiales bacterium | reverse complement strand
TCTGCTATAGTATTTAATGCACATGAGAGATAAACAAGCGACAATCGCTCAATACCGGTTACACAACACTGACACGGGTTCGCCCGAGGTCCAGATTGCTATTTTGTCGGAGCGAATAAGTAATTTAACAGAACATCTTAAAGTTCATAAAGGTGATCACCACACACGTCGTGGTTTGATGCAGCTTATCGGAAAACGTCGAAGACTGCTTAACTATTTAAGCGATACCGATGTCAATCGTTACCGAGAAATCATTTCGAGGTTGGGTATCCGTCGCTAGTCTGTGCCGCCGAATTTACGTTTTAAATTCGGAGTGATTCATACAGAGAGGAAATAATGACGGATCCTATTAAGGTAACAGCACCCATTTCAGGTACCGAGAGGTCCATTACCTTTGAAACAGGTAAATTGGCTAAGCTTGCGGACGGAGCAGTTTTGGCCAGACAAGGGGACACCGTAGTTCTAGTGGCTGCCACGGCAGCCAAATCAGTAAAGGAGGGAATTGACTTTTTCCCGCTAACTGTTGACGTTGAAGAGCGGATGTACGCCGCAGGCAAGATTCCGGGATCTTTTTTCAGAAGAGAAGGCAAAGCAAGCGATGCCGCTATTTTAAATGCAAGACTCATCGATCGTCCGTTAAGACCTTGTTTTGAAGACGGATTCAGAAATGAGGTACACGTAGTTGCAACCATTTTGGGCGCTGACCAAGAAAATCCTCATGACGTATTGGCCATAAACGGCGCGTCGGCTGCACTCATGATCTCGGGAATACCTTTTCAGGGCCCGATCGGTGCCGTAAGAATTGCATACACTCAGAGCGGGGAATGGATACCGAATCCGACCTTTAAAGAGGGGGAGGAATCAACCTTTGAAATGGTGGTCGCCGGTAGATCCATAGGAGATGGCCCTGGTGACATCGCAATTGTGATGGTCGAAGCCGGCGGTGCTGAAAAGGCCTTTACCTATTTTTCGCAAGGGGCTCCCAAGGTTACCGAAGATGTGCTTGCAGGGGGGCTGGAAGCTTCAAAGAAGTGGATACGAGAATCTATAGACCTTCAACTTGAGCTCAAGGCAAAATTGGGTGACGTGGAAATTATGGACTATGTTCGCGTCGTCGATTACGATGACGATCTTTACCAAAAGGTCTATGAACTGGCCAAAGATGATTTAAACAAGCATATTAGGCTGTCTGCCAAATCTGAAAGAAGTAAATTTAAGTCGGAATTGATGACTAGGTTGGTTGAGCAATTAACGCCCGAATTCGAAGACAGACTCGGCCAGGTTGGAGCTGCCGTTAAGTCAATCACCAAAAAATTAGTACGTGAACGAATTGTAAACGAAGATATGCGAATTGACGGAAGAAATTCCAGGCAAATCAGGCCGCTGTCGGCTGAAGTTTCGTTGCTTCCGACGGCTCACGGCTCAGGTCTGTTCGAACGAGGCGAAACACAAGTCATTAACGTCACTACTTTGGGTATGCCAAAAATGAATCAGCTCTTGGATTCCATAACCGTGGATGAATCTAAAAGATATATGCATCATTACAATTTCCCGCCGTTTTCAACCGGAGAGCCGGGTGCAATGCGGGGACCGAAACGACGTGAAATAGGTCATGGACTTTTGGCAGAAAGAGCATTGTTGCCGGTAATACCGCCTTTAGACGAATTTCCTTACACATTGCGTCTGGTGTCTGACGTATTGGCATCCAACGGTTCGACTTCTATGGCTTCGGTTTGCGGTTCCACGCTATCTTTGATGGATGCGGGTGTTCCGTTGGTCGCTCCAGTGGCAGGAATTGCGATGGGGCTGATATATGACGGAGGCAAATACGTTACCTTAACGGATATTTTAGGAGATGAGGATGCCTACGGAGATATGGACTTTAAAGTCGCAGGTACTCACGACGTAGTTACGGCTTTACAATTGGACACCAAGATCGACGGTATCCCAGCAGACGTATTGGCTCGAGCCTTAGAACAAGCAAAAGAAGCCAGATTAACAATATTAGAAGTTATAAAATCGGCTATCTCAGAACCAAGATCAGAAGTCAGCCCAGTTGCTCCAAAGATCATAACTTTTAAGATTGACTCCGATAAGATAGGCGAAATAATCGGACCTAAAGGTAAAACAATCAATTCGATACAGCAAGACCTTGGCGTTGACATAAATATCGACGATATGGACGACTTCGGTATAGTTACAATTGGTTCGAAAGATTCAGCCGCCGTAAATGAGGCCAGGGCAAGAATTGATTTAATTTTAAATCCGCCCACGGTAGAATTGGGCGCGATTTACAACGGAACCGTTGTAAATATTACAAAATTCGGGGCTTTTATAAATGTGTTACCCGGCCGAGACGGTTTGCTTCACATCACAAAGATGGGCAATGGCAAGAGGATCAATACCGTAGAAGACGTACTCAGTATGGGACAACAGCTTGAAGTCGTAGTTGAAGATATTGATGATCAAGGTAAAGTTGCTTTGGCTCTAAAGACACCGGATGCTCTTGTGGGATCAGTATCAGGACAAGAGCGGTCGGTGGAATCTAAAGGGGAGTCCAAAGTGGAAAGAGTATCCTTTGAAGATGAATTCGAGTCACAGTTCGGCGATTTAGGACCGGAAACAGAAGACTCCGATAGATCTAACCAGAGAAGGAGAACCGGTAGTCCTAAAAATCGTCGTCGTCGATAAGTATGATTGTCTACGACAAACTGGACAGTGGCCTTCGTGTAGTAACCGAAACTATGCCGGGAGTCCTTTCGGCCACCATGGCAATGTGTGTTGAAATCGGCGCACGGGATGAGGACTATTCTCTTTCGGGAACAAGTCATTTTCTAGAACACCTGCTGTTTAAAGGTACAACATCCAGAAGTTCTTTTGAGATAGCACAAGATCTAGATTTGATGGGTGGAATTTCCAATGCAGCAACGTCGACCGAACAGACAACCTACTATATAAAAATCGTCAAAGACGACATGGATGACGGGTTGGATCTGCTGATGGACATCATTTCGGATCCGGCTTTTAGGGAAGAAGAAGTTGAAACCGAACGCCAGGTAATTCTCGAAGAGATTTCCATGCATGAAGATAATCCCGCCTCAATCTGTTGGGATAATTTAATTTCAACGTGTTATGAGGGAAGCTTACTGGGTAAAAGCATTCAGGGAACTACCGACACTATCAACAACATTACCCGTGAACAGATAAGAGATTTTTGGAATGAAAATTACACTGTGTCCAATATTATCGTTGCCGCCGCTGGCGCGGTTGATCACGGCTATATTCTTGATAGATTATCAACGGGGTTGAACAGTCGTCCAACCGGGAAAAAAATTAATCGAGACATTCCGATATTTAATCCCGGCAAAGAGCTGGCAATAACAAAGGACTTTGCGCAAACTACGGTAATGATGGCTTACGATTCCATTGAAAAAAAGGATGAGCGACGCAATCCTTTAACTATTCTAAATACGGTCTTCGGAGGTTCCTATTCTTCCAGGCTTTTTCAGGAAGTTCGGGAGAAACTGGGATTGGTTTATTCTATAGATGCCGGGTGGATGGGGAATGTGGATTCCGGGTTATCGGTAATATCGTTTGCGACCGGTCCTCAAAATCTGGATACGGTTTTAAAGGTAATTCAAACCGAAGTTGACAAATTATTGCAAGACGGGATTACAGCCAAAGAGCTTGAATTGGCAAAGAGGTCCATTAAAGCTGAGGTAGCTATGTCATTTGAAACTTCATCGTCGAGAATGTCCCGGATTTCCTCTATGGTCTCCGTTCATGACAAAGTGTATTCAATCGAAGAACAGCTTCAGAGGCTATTGGATGTTACCTTAGACGATGTAATGTTCACGGCTAGGGATATATTCTCAAAACCTTACAGCATTTGCCAAGTGGGACCATAAGACTGTTTATTCACCTGAATGCTTTTTGACTGATTACGCCAAGTTAATTATTCTTTAAAACGCTCTGTGTTATTGGTCACAGAGTTTAGTCAATTTTATGCAA
>DAHXLF010000054.1:0-10562 GCA_027371755.1 Acidimicrobiales bacterium | reverse complement strand
GTCATCAACATTATTTGACATCATAAAATGTCATGGTTATTTAATGCTTTGGTAAGATTGTTGCATAAATACTTTTGTAACTGTTGCTAATTCTAAAAGCCGACAATTCGACCGACATTCATTTGCGCAGATGTCTTTGGACGGTTCTCTCGTCGACGGCTTCGGGCGCATTCATGATGACTTGAGACTTTCGGTTACCGAGTCGTGTAATTTTCGGTGTGTGTATTGTATGGAAGACTCCAATACAGATTTTCTAAGCAAAAAAGAGTTTTTGTCGCCGAGCCAATTAAAGCATCTTCTAAAAGTATTCAAAGAACTTGGCGTAACTTCAGTGAGAATTACCGGTGGCGAACCGCTAATTCGAAAAGAAATAATTCAAATAGTCTGGGCAATTTCCGAAATTGGTTTTGACGATATTGCATTGACTACAAATGGTACGTATCTTAGAAAATATGCCGTTGATTTAAAAAATGCGGGGTTAAAGAGAATCAATCTGTCAATTGATTCTCTAAATGATGAAAAATTTAAAAAGATTAGGCGTAGGGGGGATCTACAGACGGTCTTAGACGGATTTACTGCTGCATTAGATACCGGTTTCGACGAGATAAAGGTAAACGTAGTTGCCATTAGAGGTATCAATGATGATGAAATTTTAGATTTTATTGATTTTTCAAGTAAATATGGCGTTACAGTTCGTTTCATTGAACTTATGCCTGTTGGAGCTACGGACATCTATCGCGATGAAAACGTAATGCCTAAGGCAGATATTCTCAAAGCGGTCACTTCAAAGTGGGATATAGTTGAAAATAGGCGAGACAACAGTCCTGCCGTAACCTACTGCGGAGTAGACGCTCAATTTAAGTTTGGGATAATTTCTTCAATGACAGAACCATTTTGTGATACGTGTAATAGAATTAGGTTAACGGCAGACGGGCATTTGAGAAATTGTTTATTTTCGACTTCAGAAATTTCTTTAGGGGATATGCTTAACCAAGGATGCGGTAATGATGAAATCATACGGGCCATCAGGAGCGAAATATTTCGAAAAAAAAGGGGACATGGAACCAATTCTTTGGGATATGTGATTCCGAATAAACCGATATATAAAGTGGGAGGATAACTTTGGTTAACGTAATTTATTTTGGCCCTTTAAAAAATATTACAAATTGCTCGTCTGAATCATTTGAACAGACCAGTTTTATGCAATTAAAGCAGAATATAATTCAAAAGTACGGTTCAGATATCGAAGAGCTTATGAGATATTGTGCGTTTTGGAAAAACGGCGAAGAATTTGACGAAGACATTATTGGAGAAGGTGATGAGATAGAAATACTGCCTCCAGTGTCGGGCGGTTGACGGCGGTCGCGAGTGCCCGAACGTGCGCGTTGATTTTGCTATAAAAGTTAGATAGTAATTGACGACTTGGTTTAATTTGGCAAATTTTTTAAATTGGTTTAAAATGGTCCTTTAGAATTTAAGGATTTAAAACTCGTTATAAAAATAAAGGCCTGATAAATAGATGTGCAAATAGATGTGTCTTGTGTCTGCCACCATTTTATTTGGTTATTGCCTTAAATGGAAATTTTACGATATCGATGATGCGTCTTTCTTTTTCTTCAATGCCAACGTTAAGAGTGAACATCCCAAAGGCGGTTATGTTGTCGGTACTGTTTTTGACGATAACTGCTTTGGGCGGGTGCTCGACTTCTGCGATCCAAACGAGTCTAAGACCCGGAAACGGCGTAGGTGGAACCAATCTTTTAAATTATCCCAAAGGATATGATTTCTATAAGGCACCGCATGGTTTCCGGAATGCTTCGCCTGGCACGGTAGTTAGGTTGCAATTCGTTGGAGATGCTGGCGGTTACACTACTTTAAGAGTTATGTATCATTCTACGGATTCACAAGGGAAAGATGCCTTGGTTACTGGCTTGGTAACCTACCCTGACGCTAAACCGAAAATAGGTAAGTGGCCCGTCATTTCATGGGATCACGGTACAATAGGAATGAGCCAAGCTTGTGCACCTTCAAGGATGGGGATGGGAGGCATCGCACCAAACCTTGGAATAAGGGCTGTTTATGTGGCTACGGACTATTTGGGTTTGGGCATAGATGGTAAAATTCATCCCTACCTAAATCGAACGATAGAGGCGAATTCAACCATAGACATCGTGAGGGCTGTTCAAGAGATACCCGATGCGCATGCTGGCAATGCATGGGTGGCGGTTGGAGACAGTCAGGGAGGGCATGCGGTTTTGGCAACTGGCGAGATCGCACCAAAATATGCTCCTGAGCTTTCTTTGAAGGGAGTCGTTGCAGTCGCCCCTGGTGTACTTCTGGGGCAGACATTTCAAGGTGATTCTCCTGAACTCATACAGCTTATAGAGACAATGGTAGTATTCGGATATAAAGCTTCTGATCCTGCTCTTAATCTCGGCTCGATTATGACACCAGCTGGGCTTTCTTTGTATTCAACCATAAAGACGGGATGTGTCGATCAGATAGCGGTAGCTTTCATAAAGGCATATCAAAATTCAAAAGGCAAGATATTTAAGGTCCCGCCTCTTCAAACTGCTTTGGGAAAAGATTGGCTTTCTTTAAACAACGAACCCCAAGTTAAGACTCAAAGCCCTATATTGGTAATAGGTGGAGGTCAAGACGCAATAGCCGTTCCGGCCAGAATTGATGCTCTAATGCCTAAGTTGTGCGAACTGGGTGACAATGCATCGATAGGATGGTATCCAACAGGTGGTCACGGAAATGAGCTAAATCTTGCTTTAGCTCAAGTGAAGGCTTGGGTTCTCAATCGGTTTGCTGGCAAACCAGTTAAACCCGAGTGTCCGTACAGCCCGCCGACATGGCTGAAGTAAGAACTACGCACAATTTTACCCGGGTGTTACTTCTGATTCTTAGGTTTGACTTTTAATTAATCAACTCCTAAACGGCTAAAATGCTTACATGATAAAAGTTGGAATCTCGGGCGCATTGGGAAAGATGGGTCAAGAAATTATTAGAGCTGTTCGTGCGGACGCTGATCTTGAATTCGTGATCGGAATTGACTCTACGTCCGCCAAAATCAACGATCGGTCTTTTGATTTCGACTTGGTTTCGGCTTTGACACTAATAGATCCCAAAGATATTGATGTGTTGGTTGATTTTACTACAGCTTCTGCTATTAAATCCACAATGGATTTTTGTTCGAACAATTCAATTAATCTAGTCATGGGAACCTCCGGGGTAACCGCCGACGACTTAAAAATTGCCGAGAGGTTATTTTCTAACGAAGATTCGCCAAATGCGGTCATAGCTTCCAATTTTGCAATCGGTGCCGTGCTGATGATGAACTTCGCCAAGTTTGCCGCTCCCTATTTTGAAAACGCAGAAATAATTGAATATCACCACAACCAGAAAATTGATGCGCCTTCGGGTACGGCTGTTACAACTGCCGAGCGGATGGATATAGCCAGAAAAAAATTGAAATTGGATTCGTTTCCAACAGATAGTACTCAGAAACATGTTTTAAAGGGTTCGCGAGGCGGGTTGGGTGCTGCAAATATTCCCATTCACTCAGTAAGGGTACAAGGAGTTGTAGCCAATCAGGATGTTATCTTAGGCGCACAGGGGCAGACTCTTATCATTAAACATGAAACCATAGATAGATCAGCTTTTATGCCGGGGGTTATTCTGGCAATAAAAAAGGTTATGCAAACAAATGGTCTAACTTTTGGGCTCGAAAAGTTCTTAGGAATAGATTATTAGGTATTACAATTCAAAGTTAATGAATGCTATCTTCGGTGCGCTGTAATTTATAATATGTTGAATTTGGACATTGACTCGTCTGCTTTGCAAGATTTGTCCGTCTATATTCATGTTCCCTTCTGTGATTCTATCTGTGATTTTTGTGCCTTTAGTAAAGTTCTATCGGAAAAAAATCTTATAACAAAGTATGTAGACTGTCTCACCAAAGAAATAAAGCAATTTTGCATTAAGTATTCATTTGATATTTTCTCTGAAACAAAAACCTTATATTTTGGAGGAGGAACGCCTTCGACTCTTTCAATAGATCATCTGGAAAGAATTCTAAGCCTGTTTAATACTAATGCCATCGACGAAATTACAATTGAGTGCCATCCCGATCATATTAATATGTCGTACGCAGAACAATTGCTGAGAATGGGATTTAATAGGATTTCTGTCGGCATAGAAAATATTGACGGCAATATGTTGACTCGATTGGGAAGAAGCCCTCACAATAAACCGATATCGGAAATTTCTAAGATATTCCATGAGTTGAATTTTGATAATTGGTCGGTTGATTTTATGTTCGGGTACTCGGACATGTCGCTAGATTCTTTTTCGAGTATGCTCGATTATGTTTTAGACCTTTCGTTCCCGCCAAGTCACTTGAGTTTGTACGCATTAACGGTTGAACCTGGCACTCCTTTGTACAGAAGAAGCGAGTTTGAAATGGAAGACGATCTGATACGGTATTACACTTTGATTGAAAATACTATGACGCAAAAAGGTTATCAGTTTGAAGAGATATCAAACTGGCATAAGCCCAGGCACGGTTCACTCCATAATCAAAACTATTGGGGTCACGGTGACTGGATAGGATTTGGTCCAGGCGCTTATTCCACAGTTTTACCTTTTAGATGGTTTAATACAAAGAAGGTAAAAAGCTATATCGACAAAATTGACTCAGTCGTCTCGCCGATTGTCCATGTTGAATGCTTGTCAAAAATGGATATCACGCTCGAAACTCTTATGTTGGATCTGAGAACTCCTATGGGAATCGAACAAAAATATCTGCCCGAAGTACTTTTAAAAGATGGACTGGTGGTTGTAGATGTCGTAACTCAAAGATATATTTTGACTCCGAAGGGAAAAGCTTTGTGTAACTATGTTTGCAGTCAAATTTTGTTGTGATGAGTAATCGGCGACTTTTTATCTATTCAAATTCGTAATTTAAATTTTATTTATTTTGCAATTTGTGGCACAATTAATAGAGGTCGAGTAATAAAGTAAAAGTGTCTGATTCTACAAATAAAAAGCTTCAGAAAAATCGCAAAGTCGCAGACAAGGAATTTTTGCGGCCTGGTTTTGCGCTGTTGCGTAATGCAGTATTTAGGCAGCTAAAATATTTTCTTGGCGCGCTGGCTTCGGGTTTGGTATGGACGGTTGCCAAGATTTTAGTTCCACTGGTATTAGAAGCGGCCATTAATCAAGGTATATTAAGAGGAACGGCTTTAACGGCCGTAAAGTGGGCGCTTGTTATAGCCGTTATAGGACTTATCCAGGGAATCGCTTCGGGGATAAGAAGATATTTAGCGTTTTCAAATGCTTATCGGATAGAAACCGATCTTAGATATAGACTATTTGCACACTTACAACGACTTCATCTGGGATATTTTGACAAGGCTCAAGCCGGGCAACTTATGTCGCGAGCGGCATCGGACCTCGAACAGGTGTCTAATCTGTTTGTTAATCTACCGATAACAATAGCATCGGTTATAACCGTAATTGGTACATTCGCGGTGATGCTCTATCTGTCGCCTCTGTTGGCAATATTTTCCGTTCTGCCGCTCCCTATATTCTTTGTGGTAGCAAAAAAGTTCACTAAAAAAGCAGGACCGTTGTCTGCAGATTTGCAGCAGGAACTTGGCAAAATGGCTACTTTGGCAGAGGAATCTATCGTGGGCATACGGGCCGTAAAAGGATTTGCAGCTCAAGATGAGACCATTAACAAAGGTATTGAAAGAGCAGAGGGAATATACGAAAAGGCATTAAAGTTTGCCTTTAATAACGCAAACTTTAATCCAATATTAAATACCGTCCCCGCCCTCTCACCAATTATCGTTTTGCTGTATGGGGGATACCTGGTTTCTCAGTCTAGATTGTCAGTAGGTGCATTAGTCGCCTTTCTGTCTTTTGTTACCATGATGGTAGGGCCGCTGACGATGGTTGGATTTTTTGTTACTTTAGTACCAAGAGGAAATGCCGCAGCGGTTCGTATTGCTGAAGTTTTAAATCAATCTCCTATTATTTTGGATGCCCATCATCCTAAAATATTTCCTTCTTCAGTTCCGGAAAATGAAACCAATTTGTTAAATGGTGACGGCGTCTCGGTAAGTTTTGTCAACGTGAGTTTCTCGTATGAATCCGGTTCGCGTAATGTTCTAGAAAAGATAGATTTTTCCGTTGAATCGGGTGAGACAGTTGCCATAGTGGGTAGATCAGGATCAGGTAAATCTACGTTGGTTAAGTTGTTGCCGCGATTCTATGACATAACTGATGGAATGATCCTAATTAACGGTATAGATCTTCGCGAAATTAAATTGACTGATCTAAGAAAAAATGTAGGTTTTGTTTTCGAAGATACCTTTTTATTCAGCGACACTGTTGCAGCTAATATATCCTTTGCGACACCCGATGCTGATATGGAATCCATTAAAGCCTCGGCGGTAATTTCAAATGCGGATAAATTTATAGGTGAACTGCCTGAAGGGTATCAAACGATGTTGGGCGAAAAGGGTCTTTCGTTGTCGGGTGGACAACGGCAGAGACTTGCACTGGCGCGAGCTATACTAACGAATCCCAAAATATTAGTCTTGGATGACGCAACTTCGGCCGTGGATCCTCAAAATGAAAATGAGATTTTGGATGCAATTGAAAATGTCTCTAAGAATCGAACCACTTTTATTATTGCCCATAGGGTTTCGTCCATCAGTTTGGCAAACAGAGTTGCGTTTTTTGATAAAGGTAAGCTAATAGCCATAGGTACCCACGACGAGCTAATAAAAAACTTTGTACCTTATGGGCAATATATTGGCTCTCTGTCTAGCAAAGGCGACCTCTGATGACCGTGGAATTTGACTCCGAGGAATATTCTGAACTTAAACTTAGAACCGCAGCGGAGTTGTTCAAGTTGTTTCAACCTTATAAAAAACGTCTGATTATGGCATTTATTTGCTTGCTGCTATTTTCTGCCGCCACTCTTGCCGCTCCGGCATTGATCGGTTATGCGATTGATAACGGTTTGGGCCCCAAAAAAGGCAAAGTATTAATAGGAGTAACCGTTATACTTATCGTCCTTATGGGTTTGGCGATTCTTTTAAGCAGAATTCAATCTAAGATAATTGCTAATTTGGGCGAGATGGGATTAAGGGACCTCAGGATTAAATTATTCGGTCACATTATGTCTCTGTCGCTAACTTTTTTCACTAAAATGCCGGCCGGAAAATTGGTTGCAAGGATGACGAGTGATTTTGACGCAATGGAAGATCTTGTTCAGCAGGGCCTGGTTATTTTTGTAACTAGCGCGCTGCTGTTTGTCGCGACATTGGTCATACTGGCCGTAATGAGTTGGGAACTGTTTTTGGTGACCTTGATTACGCTTCCGCCTTTAATAGTTTTGTCACGTTGGTTTGAAAAAAAATCAAAAGCTGCCTATCTACAAGTCCGCGAACGGATCGGCAATACACTTACAAGTTTGCAAGAAGGTATTTCTGGAGTAAAAGTAATTCAAGCATTCGGAAGACAGGAACACACCGTTGCGAGTTTTAGTACAAAAAATCAGGCACAGTTGAAAGCCAATCTTAAAGCAATAGTTATCTCCATTAAATACTTTCCCGTACTCGAAACAACGGGGGTGGTGTCGTCGGCAATGATTTTAGGAGTCGGAGGGGTTTTAGTCCATGATAAGGTGGTTGCGATAGGAACGGTTGTGGCATTTATTCTTTACTTGAACTCGCTCTACAATCCCATTCAACAGATGAGCCAACTCTATTCACAGCTGCAGTCAGCTGGAGCCGCATTGACAAAAGTTCACGAGATACTAAATGTCACCAGCGATCTAAGAGTTTGTCCCAATCCTGTTATCATGCCAAAGACCGGGGACTTTGAATTAAAAGATGTGATTTTTAGATATGATCACCAATTGCCTCCAGCCGTGTCGGATATTAATCTTACAATTCCTTTTGGTGATCATGTCGCTTTTGTAGGTCCTACGGGTGCCGGCAAGTCCACTTTAGCAAAGTTGATTTGTAGATTTTATGACCCCACTGACGGAAGCATTACCTATGGCGGTGTGCCGCTTGACCAAATTGACGAATCCTCTATTAGAAAAGCCGCGATTGTCGTACCTCAGGAAGGGTTTCTGTTTTCCGGCACCATCGAAGACAATATAAAAATCGGTAAGCCCGAAGCGACATCAACAGAAGTAATCGAAGCATTGGAATCTATTGGTGCCGACTTACTGTTGTCAGATCTTCCCGACGGCATAAAAACTTATATATATGAACGTGGATCTTTGTTGTCGTCGGGCCAAAAACAGCTTGTTTCTTTGGCTCGTGCAGCGTTGGCAAATCCGAAAGTACTTATTTTGGATGAGGCGACTTCAAATCTCGATCCTTTTAGTGCCCGAATCATAGAAGAGGCTTTGGATAAACTTAAATTAGGTCGTACGTTAATAGTAATCGCTCATAGGTTAAATACGGCGATGAAAGCAAATTCGATTATAGTTATAGATGACGGTCAAATTGTGGAAGTCGGAACTCATGATCAGTTATTATTGAATCAGAAGAAATATGCAGAACTATTCAGTGCTTGGGAAAAAAATGTCGCATGAACCGTTCTGAAAATAGGTATAGTTTGGACCTGAAATTAGGTCCGATTAATCTTAAGTCTCCGATAATTTTGGCTTCGGGTACATCCGGTCATTCCGACGAACTCTCTAGGTACGGTGATTTAAGTTCACTGGGTGCTTTAACGGTAAAATCTCTTACCATGGATCCTTGGGAGGGCAACAAGCCTCCGCGAATATCCTCTTATGGCAAAGCTGTTATTAATTCGGTCGGATTGCAGGGCTCTGGGATTAAACACTTTATTTTATATGATTATCCGCGCCTTGAAGCTGCTAGCACAAATGTAATTTTGTCTATATGGGCCAAAACTGTTGACGGGTATGCAGACATAGCAATAAAAATTCAAGAGGCGGTAGCTGCCGGTAATCTGAAAAATGTAATTGGTATAGAGCTAAACATAAGTTGTCCGAATCTGGAAGACCAGAACAGACTATTTTCACAGAGTGCAGAATTTACCGCAGCTATCGCAAGTTCATTTAAAAAACTGTGCTCTTTGCCAATGTTAGTCAAGTTGTCTCCGATGGTGGCAGACCCTGTAGAAATAGCCAATGCGGCAATTGAATCCGGAGCTGACATCCTGACTTTAACCAATACCATGTTTGGCATTGGAGTGGATGCGGTTCATTTGAAATACGAACTGGGTAATATTACCGGCGGAGTATCCGGTAGTTCGCTGAAACCATTGACTCAATCCATTATTAAAAAAATACGTGACGCCAACGAATCAATTGCCATAGTTGCCACCGGCGGAATCTTTACTTTAAATGACATGATCGAGTACTGGTTTTTGGGGGCAAATGCAGTAGGGATAGGTACTGCAACTTTGTTCAATCCTAGGGCAAGTTTTAAATTGCAGAAAAAGTTGATTGCCCATTTGGATAAGAACGGATATAAATCGTTTCAACAATACTGGAATTATCTTCAGGATGAAAGAGGAAAAGTTACCGATGGATATTAATACAAAAGCACCGGATTCCTTCGAAGAGCCAAGCCTCCTGGGCAAATTGGCCGTGGCTTTAGACTTCGATAACGATACCAAGGCAATGAGAATAGTCGATCTTCTAAAAGACGAAGTGGAGGTGTACAAAGTCGGACTTGAGTTATTTACTGCATCTGGACCAGATGTTGTCTCAAAGATCATCGATCGAGGTAAGAATGTATTTGTCGATTTAAAACTGCACGATATTCCCAATACTGTTTTTAAAGCCGCACGAGTGTTGGGCTCATTGGGCGCTAAGCTCATAACCGCACATTCGGCTGGAGGGTCGGACATGTTACGTGCCGCAGCTGAAGGGTTTATTGAAGGCAGAACTTACGTCGGACTGGACGAAAACTGTTATTGTCTCGGGGTATCTATGCTTACATCAGATCCCAGTTTTTCCCAAAATCTATTTTTAAATCGCTTGGAAGCTATTATAGAGTCCGGAATTAACGGTATGGTGTGCTCGGGTACGGACCTTTCAATTGCGTCAGATAAAACTGCCGATTTGTTCAAGGTAGTGCCAGGCATCAGACCGTCGGGTTCTCCTAAAGGTGACCAACTTAGAGTGACCTCGCCGGCGGATGCAATTAAATTGGGTGCCGATCTGCTCGTTGTGGGTAGACCTATAATAGAGTCAAGCGATCCGTTAGCAATGGTTCAAACGATTTTAGAATCGTTGTGATTGAAAACAATACCTGAATTCTCAATCCAATTGCTATATTTTAACTTTGGAGGTTGAAATCAATAGAATCTCCTAAAATGCCTGGTAGATTAGTGTTTGTTCTGGGTTTTGCTTGATCTATGTAACGGCGGAATAATTACCTTTTCTGGGTTTTACGGACAATTATTTAATTTTTCGTAACTATTCAGGTATATTCCACCACTTCAATCTTAGTTTATGTTTAAATAGTTATTGCGGGAGAGCCGATAGAGAG
>DAHXLF010000053.1 GCA_027371755.1 Acidimicrobiales bacterium | reverse complement strand
CGAGGACTATTTAAAACTCCCGAACTCTCTTATATCCCAGTAGGATAATGCGCCCCTACTAACGGTTTCCTTAGTAAATTATCGTTTTTACTTGAAATATTAAAATTCCAGGCAGTTTTAAGAAGTTCAGCTGTTAATTTATCTAACTGCTTTAAATGACCAAAAGTAAAAGATCTTAGAAATGTACCCAACGTAGAAGGAGCCATTACTTTATGGCTGACTATATTAGAAGTAGATCCAGATCTTAAGATATCTGCATCATCTATACAGTCTCCACCTACTACTAATGACTCAATTAAAGTCATAATCTTTTGACCGGGATTAGCTCTACCTGCTACATTACCTAAATCAATTAAGTTATCTGCAGCTTTGATTAAATCAAGCTTATTGGCTAATTCATCAATTAAAACTAATCCTGCATGGGATACACTTTTTTTATCATCAAATGATATTAAGAATTTAGAAGACTTGTGATAAGCTGGTGATACTAAAAAGGTGCCCTTTTGGTTTATGTTTTTTTGATTGTTCATAGATTAATTCTACTAGGCCATAAGGGCACTTTAGTGTTTTGAGGTCTATAAACAATCAGTGAAAACTAAGTTATTTCGGTGGATCTAGGATTAACTTAAGCCCTACCGATTAAGCAGAGCTTAAGTTCACTCAGTAGTGTATTTTTAATTGAGTGGCATTACTTTGAGATTATTGGCTCTGCTCCAACTAAACCAGTTTGTTGCGTTGTGCTGTCATTTGTTTTACTGAATGTACTGATTGATGAACCGCGGCTAATCAGTGGCAATACATTTGAGGCGATTCCAAGTACTATACCTACTAATATTAAAAACACTCCGTTGGCCCTATCAAAGCCCACCGAAGAAGCGAACGAAGCAGGCTGAATTGCAATTATTATCCCAAAGACAAAAGTTACAACGCCGATTAAACTCATGACTGCTCTTGATGCATTGACCATCAAACCTCCCAGTAGTAGTATCACCCCTGCGCCAATTTCTATCAGAGAAGAAACTGAAGTTTGGTGCATGCCCATAACCGAAGTAAGTGTTGCGGCTATATTTTTAAAGTGCAATCCTGTTCTTGCAAGCCCAACTGCTCCCAGCACGACGAACATAGTTCCAATGAGCAATGCCACGATCTGTGCAGGACTCCAAGAAGGTCTGACGACTTCGCTTACGGCTTGCTTATCTTGGATTACTGATGTATTGTTGTATAGTTTCATAACCATAGCCTCCTTTTGTAGGCTTGCTGCCCACAATATTTAACTACTAAGAGTATGCCCAAATAATATGGCTTTTAAACAATGTTGGTGCTTTAATTAAAAATAAACCTCAATTTTCATTTTGTCGACAGTACCTGCGATGAGGTTTTCTAGTTTCAAAAGACTACTGTCTTAAAATTAAATTGTCAGACTGTGTTTAATCCAGTGGCATATTTCAGTTCAATTTTTAATACATCAACAATTTTGAAATCCAGACTTTAGCGGCGCCACCAGTAACATGGTTACGTGTGAACTCAGTTTCGAAGTAACACTTAAACAATCAAATCTCCCCCTAAGTAATTCTTTTGAGAATACTTGCAGGCGTTAATTTACAAAATTAAACATTTGATATTTCTTTAAAGAAAAAGAGATATTTGCTTAATTAAATTTTCAGTTCACTAGCCTTATAAATAGAAGGAGTAACATTTAATGAAATTAAATCATCGACTAAATACGATCCAAAAGCGGTCGTTATCAATAAAAAAAACAGTAATTCTGCTAACTTGCGTTGCCGGGATTATGTTGCTTTCCTTTTCTTTAGCACCTAGCGGAAAAGCGGTGGCGGGATCGAGCCAGTCAATAAGTTTAGGAACATCAGGTTCGTATTCCGTTTTGGCGGCAACTGCAGTGACTAATACCGGTAATTCAGTGTTAAGTCAAGATTTAGGTCTAACAAACTCTGCAGCTTCAGCTTTAACGGGATTTCTGCCCGGTCTGGTCAACGGAACGATAGAGCAGGGAAATGCAGCGGCAACACAGGCTGAAAACGATACCATAACTGCCTACAATAACGCCGCTGGCCAAACCCCAGTAACTCAAGTACCGGCAAACCTGGGGGGAACAACTTTAGATGCCGGAGTCTATGCGACTGCATCAGGTGCATTTTCACTTACTGGAACTTTAACACTTGATGGTCAAGGGAATCCTAACGGAGTTTTCATTTTTCAAACGTCATCAACTTTGGTAACTGCAAGTGCTAGTACCATTGTTTTGATCAATTCCGCAAATCCTTGCAACATATATTGGCAAGTAGGGAGTTCAACGACATTAGGTACGGGGTCTAGTTTTCAAGGTACTATATTGGCTTTAACATCAATCACTGCAAATACAAGTGCGACGATAGCCGGAAGATTACTAGCCATGAACGGAGCTGTAACGTTGGATTCTAATCAAATTACTCAACCCGGCTGTTTGATTTCATCCAGTACATCCTCTGTTACTACTACTTCAAGCACGACATCTACAGCTTCTGCAAATACAACAACAAGTCTGCTAACAGTTGTACCAAACGCCGTTACCGCTGTTACCGGTAAAGCCTTTCTTGGACAAGGTATACAAAGTGCATTCTTAATGGTGTTGGCTCTTGGAACAACCCTAGTTTTAATTCGATCTAGAAATCGAAAAAATTAAATAAAGTCAATAGTCTGAAGTGATACACGCTTGTCATTATTGAACAAGCCTGTATCAATGTTTAGAAATAAGATCTGTAAAAGATTGCATTTAAATTGGGAAGTTGGTATTTTAGTTAATCCGACATTTCTGTGGGTAGTTGGGTAGAGATTTAGGCCACCGAGATGGAAAAATATGGCTGTTTTAAAGTTGTCTTTATTGCGGTAACCTCTTGCACTTATTTTGATTCACTGTATACGTGAGTTAAGTCCTTCGGCGTCTGCATTTGTTACTCTAAATTCATAGTATGTAAGCATTCCATCTAAGTGGGATTTCAATGTCTTTGCCGCTTTGATTATTAGAGCAAGCCTTGAATGAGTGGCCTAGTAATACCAGCGTTTGAAGTGCTCACTCGCTTCATCCTTGCTTAGTTGCTTCCAAAATAGTTTTATTATTTTCCTTTATTGCCCATGCCCGGGTTGTTTTAAGGTCACTTGATTCTTAGATGTTAAATCTGGCCTGGTGTATTTGAGGCAGGTTTTCTTGATAGTATAACCACATGAATTTAGATCCACTCAAGGTTTTGTCGTTCATGGTATAGAGATATTTAGTTTCATCTTTTCTAACTGAATCTAGAGCTCCTGATACTATCTTCATTATGTGATACCTGTCGTTGAAAGATCGTTTAGATATATTACAGATAAAGCAATCAGAAGAGGAATTTTAATTAGCGTGCATACTTTCTTCTGGCATAGCTCTTGCGCCTCTTTTTCTGACACTGCAGATAGGTCCAGAGATTTCCTCCGACACGCCTGTCCTCGTAAACATGAAGGTAGATGCTTTCGTGGCAGATCGTGAGCACCTCCTATAGGCGACGCCTGCTTGAAATCTGCTTCGGGCTGTAGCGCTTGCGCAGCAGGGCGTCCACGCATTCCCAATTCTCCCCGGTGAGACGTGTGGCGTGGTGGTCATTGAGAAGCCGCCTTTCCCTGGCCATGGTATCCGCCTGTTTGGCAAGCCATCCTTTTATCCCAGCATTTCGCTTCAACTGTAGGCTTATGGTTGACTTGTGCAGTACAAGCGCATTGGCAATCTCGGTTTGAGTTGTGCCGACGCGGAGCATGCCATCCATCTGGTATCGTTGTTCTTGAGTGAGCTGGCGGTATTTTATCCTTGCTTCCTCTTTTTCTATTAGAAGAAGCAAGTGTACCATCAGCTCACCTCTTCAACTCCGATAAGTTGCACTTCGAAATTGAATCCGCCAAGCTTTGAGTCATCTGAGCTTGATTTAATTTTTAGTGTGGTAAATTCAAATATAAGAAAAACCAGTATTTGAGGTCAACAACCTTATCAAGATCTAAAGAATAGCAGTATGAAATTTGAAATCCCTGTAAAACCCACAATTGATGGAATTGAAAATAAATGGCTGAATGTTTGGAAAGACAATTCCACCTATAAGTTTTATAAAAACCGCGTATCTTCGAGGCAGGATGTCTATTCGATCGATACTCCGCCACCGACGGTTTCTGGTTCGCTTCACATCGGACATGTCTTTTCATATACCCATACGGACACAATAGCCCGATATCAAAGAATGCGAGGCAAAGAGGTGTTTTATCCCATGGGTTGGGACGATAACGGCTTGCCTACCGAAAGAAGAGTTCAAAATTATTTTGGTGTTAAGTGTGATCCTACTCTGGAATACGAAGAACACTTTAATCCATCTACTAAGCCGTCCGATCCGCCCTTAAGTATTTCCAGAAAAAATTTTATCGAACTCTGTCATAAGTTGACGCAAGAAGATGAAGTTGCATTTGAGGAGCTGTGGCGTTATCTCGGACTTTCGGTAGATTGGGAGACTACTTATTCTACGATATCTTCTCAGGCACAGGTAGTTTCTCAAAGAGCATTTCTAAATCTTGTTGAAAAAAAAGTTGCTTATAAGAAAGAAGCTCCTACAATGTGGGATGTGGATTTTCAGACTGCCGTAGCACAAGCCGAAATTGAAGATAGGGAAGTTAAGTCAGCCTACCATTCGATCAGATTTGCAATTGGCGAACCTTCATCTGCATCAGATGAATATGTAGTAGTCGACACAACCAGACCGGAGCTGTTGCCCGCTTGTGTTGCGCTTGTGGCAAATCCTGAAGATGAACGATATAAAAAACTTTTCGGCAAAGTGGTACACAGCCCGTTGTTTCAAGTGCCCGTAAAGGTTTATCCGCACAACCTGGCTGATATTACAAAAGGAACTGGTATTGCAATGGTTTGTACGTTCGGTGATATGACCGACGTATTGTGGTGGAAGGAACTTGACTTACCTTTGCGAACGGTTATTGATAAGCACGGAAGGTTTAGAGAAGTAAATTTTTCCCAGGGTGAATTCAAGTCTATAGATTCGCAAACAGCAAATACACATTACAAAAAACTTGCCGGTAGCAAAATAAACAAGGCAAAAGAAACAATTGTTCAACTACTGAAAGAATCTGGAGATTTATTAGGTGAACCGAAACCCTTAGTGCATCCTGTTAAGTTTTTTGAAAAAGGCGATAAACCTCTTGAAATAGTCACTTCAAGGCAGTGGTACATAAAAATAACTGATCTTAAAGATCAGCTGATTGAATTGGGGAAAAAGATTACTTGGCATCCTCCTTACATGATGAGCAGATTTGAGTCTTGGGTATCTGGGCTTAATTCAGACTGGTGTATATCTCGGCAACGTTATTTTGGGGTTGCGTTTCCAGTGTGGTACCCCATTGATTCTGACGGAACTATTGACTACAACTCCTTCCTGTTGCCAAACATAGCAAACCTACCTGTGGATCCTGGAGTTGATGTTCCCGAAGGCTTCAGCGCTTCTGATAGGAATAAACCAAACGGGTTTGCGGCGGATTTAGATGTCATGGACACGTGGGCGACGTCCTCTTTAACTCCGCAAATAGCTGGTAAATGGTTGGATGATCCCGAACTGTTTTCTAAAGTGTTTCCGATGGATTTGAGACCCCAGGCACATGACATCATAAGGACATGGTTGTTTACGACTGTTGTCAGATCTCATTTTGAATTTAATACCATCCCGTTTGACAACGCTGCAATTTCCGGATGGGTTTTGGATCCCGATAGAAAGAAAATGTCCAAATCTAAAGGAAATGTAGTTACTCCGATGAATTTGTTGGTCAGTCACGGTTCTGATGCCATTAGATATTGGGCGGCGTCCGGTAGACCGGGTGTTGATACCTCCATAGACGAAGGGCAGATGAAGGTAGGTCGCCGACTGGTAATAAAATTGTTAAATGCTTCCAAATTTGCATTGGAAAGGATTTGTTCTTCTGACATATTTAACACGGTTAACGCTTTTGAAGAGATCTACGGGTCTCAAATGATATTGGACGATCTGGTTCCAATCGATATCTGCCATTTAAAGCGTTTGACTGAATTGGTAGCAAAAGCAACTTCTGCTTTTGACCGGTATGATTATGCAAAAGCCTTAGAGATCACCGAGAGTTTTTTTTGGGAATTTTGCGACGACTATTTGGAGCTTATAAAAGTCAGAGCATATGGTCAGGATTGTACGGATCACAATAAACCTCAATCGGCTCAGCTAACTTTGGCAATAACGGTAGATATCTTAATTAAACTCTTTGCCCCCTTCCTGCCGTTTACAACAGAAGAAATCCATTCATGGTATTGTGATTCGTCGCTTCATCTAAAGCCATGGCCCGATGTATCCGAACTTACTGAATTTTTGGTAAAGTACAGTTCGTACGGATTAAAACTAGTTCAAGATGCACAAGACAGTAGCAACGATTCCTTAAGTGCGGCTTCGGCGGTATTGCATTCGGTGAGACGTAAAAAGACTGAGCTAAAAGTATCTCAAAAAACCCCCGTCAACTCAGTGATAATTAGTGCAAACAACTCTTTTCTAAAGGCCGTAGAATTAATAAAAGAAGATATTGTTTCGGCATGTTCTATTAAAGAATTAAAACTGATTGATGATGAGAGTTTGGATTTTGACAAAAGTAACATATATGTCGATATACAATCTGAGTAGTCCCCCCTATCTGTTAAATTAAATCGGTCAAACCGCTCAAGCTTTAAAGTTTTAACGTATAATTTTAAGTAAACGTTAATTGTATTTCCAAGATGTTTATTGCGTTTTAAAATTTAAGTTTTCCTTTTTATAAATCATTTTGTCCAACTTTCAAAAAATATTAAAATTATTTAGTCGAACCAATTTTGCGGCAAAAAAGCCTGCAAGACAACTTAGATGGCGATTAATCGGCGTTGTTTTAATTGCATTGTTACCTTCGTTTTTATTGGTTCTGGTAGTCCTTTACAATCTGAGAAATGATTTAATATCTAACAGCGAAAGAAGTGTATATCAAATTGCAAATCAGATATCTTCACACCAGGTCAATCTAGAAAAATCTACCTCCCAGTTGATGGTGGCACTTTCACAAGTTCCAAGTATTCAATATGTTCAGCCGGAAGCATGCGACGATCAACTTCATAGTATCGTGATGAAAATTCCCTTTTATTTAAATCTGGCTATAGCCAATTCGTCAGGAATAGTGTTATGTTCCGGTGTGCCATTAAATGGTTCGCTCAACGTGTCTCAAGATCAGTTTTTTGAGTCGGCATTGAGTTCGCCTAAGGCACCGTTAAACGGCTTTAATATCTATCCTCAATTGACAATCGATCCAATTGTAAGGTCTGAGGCGATTTTATTTGGACAAAAAATTTCATTTATTAATGGTTCGCCTGGAGTTATATTTGCGTCGTTGAATCTTGATTATATGTCAAATTTAGTGCATTCGCTTAAATTGCCTCCCAACTCATTTGCCGGCATAGTAAGCCCAACGGGAGTATTGCTTTATGACGGACTACACCCTAACAGCGCTTTAGTGGGAGGGCAGATGTTTTCTGCAAGTACCTTTAATTCCAAATCAATTTCGGCTTCAGGCGGTATATTTTCTGTAAGCGGTGACGACGGAACGAATCGTATATATGCAGCCGCTCCTTTTGGGGGTCCAAATGCCCAGATAATAGGTTATGCGGTTGTAGGTGTAGCGCATTCCCAAGTGGATATGATACCTAATCACGACATAAAATTGACTATTATAGGAATTTCGATTGCAGCTCTTATCGCAATTCTGGGAGCGATTTTAATAGGATCTCGGGCTTTTAAGAAGATTCAACAGCGTGCCGTTCAGGATGAACTGACGGGACTGTTCAACCGAGCGTACGGATTGGAGTTGGCCGAAAGAGAATTTAAAAGGTTTCAGAGATTGGGAGATCCGTTGTCGGTAATGATAATGGATTTGGATTTCTTTAAACGCGTAAATGATACTTATGGTCATCAAGTGGGTGATATCGTATTGACATCTGTAGCCAATGCTATTAAAGAAGGCTGCAGAGCCGTTGATATAGTAGTGCGTCACGGCGGTGAGGAATTTTTAGTAGTTTTGCCTAATGCAGACCGACTAGATGCAACCGAAGTTGGCGAGCGAATTCGTTTAAAGGTAGCATCGTCTCAAATTAAAACCAAACGAGATATAAAGATTAATATGACCATAAGCATTGGTTTAGCTGAAGCGCATAGAGGCATGGATTCTTTAGATAAACTAATTGCGAAAGCAGACGAAGCTCTGTATCGTGCCAAAGATAACGGTAGAAATCAAGTAATATTGGCCGATTGGCCGGTTTGATTTTAAACTTACGTTTACGTAAACGTAAGCACTGCTAGAATAGTTAGTATGTCAGATTCATATGCCAAACCAAGGGTTCAAAAATCACACTCTAAGTCGGAATCGAATGTCGACGGTCGCAGTCATCATCATGAGGTGACATTGTCCAAAAACTATAAGTGGATTGCATTGTCAAACACCACCTTGGGGATGTTAATGGCAACTATTAACTCTTCGAGCATATTAATTGCACTTCCGGCGATTTTTAGGGGGATCGATTTAAACCCGCTTGATCCTTCAAATTTTCAATATCTTTTATGGATCCTAATGGGATATCTTTTGGTATCGGCCGTCATGGTTGTTACTTTGGGACGTTTGGGCGATATGTTTGGGCGTGTAAAAATCTACAATGCAGGTTTTTTAGTGTTCACTGTAGCTTCAATCTTTTTATCTTTGACATTCGGGCACGGCCAATCAGCTGCTTTGGAAATAGTAATTATGCGTATGGTCCAAGCAGTTGGCGGATCGATGATAATGGCTAATTCGGTTGCAATTCTCACCGATGCGTTTCCGGTAAATCAGCGTGGGATGGCCATGGGTATTAATATCGTAGCCGGAGTTGCAGGACAGTTTTTGGGGTTAATATTAGGCGGGGTATTGGCTTCGATAAATTGGAGATGGGTATTTTTAATAAATGTTCCGGTTGGAATTTTAGGTACTGTTTGGGCATATTTAAAGCTTAAGGATCAAGGGGTTGTCAAGAAATCAAAGATTGATTGGGTGGGAAATATTACCTTCGCCATCGGATTGTCGCTTATTCTGGTTGGAGTAACTTATGCATTACAGCCTTATAAAAACAGTCCTATGGGTTGGGGATCACCTACAGTTCTAGCCGAGCTAATAGCTGGTGTAGCGGTACTTGTGATTTTTGTTTTCTTAGAAAGAAATCACAAAGATCCGATGTTTAGGATTTCTCTGTTTAAAATTAAACCTTTTAGGTACGGTAATTTAGCGGGGTTAATGTCTTCGGTTGCACAGGGCGGACTAATGTTCATGCTTGTAATCTGGTTGCAAGGTATTTGGTTGCCCATCCACGGTTATAGTTTTGCCGTCACACCGTTGTGGGCCGGAATATTTTTATTGCCTCTGACTGCAGGGTTCTTGGTCTCCGGACCATTGAGCGGAAAGCTTTCAGATGCAATTGGAGCCAGACCTTTTGCTACCTTCGGGATGGTTTTCGGCGGGGTAACGTTTTTATCGATGCTTTTGCTTGGAGCGGATTTTAGTTATGTTTCATTCGCTTTGATAATATTTTGTAATGGCTTGGCATTTGGGTTTTTCTCTGCTCCAAATACCGTAACCATTATGAATGCTGTGGCACCTCAGGATCGAGGGTCCGCATCTGGAATGAGAGTAACTTTCAGGTTTATAGGAACCCCTTTATCGATTGGAGTGTTCTTTACTTTGATGGTATTGGGGCTTAATAGCACTATGCCATCAGTATTATATTCTGGACTTGTTACCAATTTAGTTCCGTCGTCGGTGGCCCATCACATTGCTTCTCAGCCTCCTATAGGGTATCTGTTTGCAGCCTTTTTGGGTTACAATCCGATGAAAACCGTTCTGGGTAAAACGTTGTCTAGAATTCCGACAAAAAATTCTGCCCTTTTGACTTCTAAGTCTTATTTTCCGAAGCTTATAAGTTCACCGTTTATGCACGGATTGGATGTAGTTTTAATCTTTGCAGCAATAATTTGCTTTATTGCTGCGGTATTTTCATTTATGCAGGGTGCAAGCAAGACTCCGTCTGAAATGCCTGAGATAACCGAAGAGATATCTGAAGACATTAAAATTAGTTCAAATTAAGCAGAAGTGAGAAATTCACATAGTATTAGTTGATAGTTAAACATGAAAACACGAGTAAATAATACAAAAGCTAATGCAGAATTTAAAGCGATAATTAAATCCAAAGCAACAGATGCTCAATCGAATTCGGATATGACTGCGCCAGAAAAAGGGAGTGTTGAAAATCCCAATTGCAGTATAAAGATAAGCGATGTTGCAAAGCAGTTCGGACTGACATTAAGAACTTTGCGCTATTACGAAGAGATAGGGTTAATTAACCCTGTTTATCACAAAGTTGGTAAAGAAAGATTGTATGAAAAAGAAGAGCTGGAGAAGCTGACCAAAATTAAGGAGCTACAGGACTTACTTGGTTTAAAGCTTTCAGATATCAAGCAAGTGCTTGAAGTGGAATCCAAATTTGATCAGCTTAAAACTGAGTTTTTGTCATCGGAAACTATCGGAGAAAAAGTTTTAATCTTAACGCAAGCCGTTGGTACAAATGTGGAGTTAATTAATACCGTAGAAGAGCGACTATCCAAACTTAGAAAGTATAAAAAAGAACTTCAAAGCAGACAGGTTCGAATCGAAACTAAGTTAAAGTCGATGCAAAACTCTCCAAAACTCTGAGTCAAATAAATTCAAATCGAACTGTTTTGTAAGTTGGGTTTGAAATTTAAACCTTTTGTATATGTTTCAAATTTGGATTGCTAAAAAATATTTAGATCGACACTATTTAAAGAAGTCGTCTATTCTTAAAATAAATTGAAAGGTTTGTAAACAAGTTTTGGTTATAAAAACGTGTGAGAATTCACCGAAAATGAATCCTTAATTTAATAATAAGAGTTTTACTGGTGAAATGATCACCGTAGAGAATTTTGGATGGCGATCATGGCCCAAGTTATTCCGGTACCATTACGAACAATAGCATAGCTGGGATTTCGTTATTATTTAGCAATCATTTCTATCAGTCAAGCCTTTTGCGTCTGTAACCGAAGAGATCAAGAGTTAATGTCTTGACCGGGCCGGTGATTATTGAGCTTTATTTTGCCAATAACTTCTCAAATAGTTTAATCTTGCCGAAATTAAGTTGATGTGATAAATTGTACATATGTTTAAGCCCTTCAAATATGTAATTTTGGCACTTGCGTTTTCAGTTATTTTGGCTGCGTGTTCATCTACTGGCACAAATCCAACTGCCAACTCTGTTGTTGTATCCAACGGAATAGTTGCAACGACTTCAACGGGAATTTGTAAGTCACCAACGGAGGCAATTTCAAATGTTCAGCCCGGTTCATTGAGCGGATTCATCTCACACCGAGGTAGGTGGCTGACGGACAGTTCGGGAAGAGTACTTTTGATACATGGTATCAATGAAGTCAACAAATCAGCACCGTTTAGTCCCTGCCAAGCTGGCTTTGGTGTTTCAGACGTTAGATGGATCGCAAGTCAAGGATTAAAGGTAGTGCGTTTGGGGGTATTATTTTCGGGGCTTTTTCCTAAGCCGGGATCGGTGAATCAAAATTATATAAATGAAATTGCCGCAACCGTAAATCTGCTGGCTGAATACCATATATACACACTGCTTGACTATCATCAGGACGGCTATGGACCTTCGGTTGGAAGCGACGGGTTCCCTTCTTGGCTTACTATTACGGGTAATGCGAAAAATACTCATACCGGTTTTCCTCTGTACTATGTTACAAACCCTGCGATTCAGGCGGCATTTCAAAACCTTTGGAATAACAGCAAACTTAAGACCGGACAGAGAATTCAAACTGTTTTGAATCAGGGATATTTAGCCGTCGCAAAAAAATTTGCTACCGATCCGTGGGTATTGGGGTATGAAATTTTAAATGAGCCGTGGCCTGGAATAACTTGGAAAAGTTGTTTAAACAATGCCACCTTCGGTTGCAGCAATTTGGATAAGTCAGAGTTGGGCACTTTTTATGCAGCGGTAACTAAAACGATTAGAAGCGTAGATACCCGTCATCTTATTTTTGGTGAACCATTTGTGTTATTTAATTTTGGTGAATCACCGGCCGGTATTTCGGTGCCGGGAAATGACCCTAATGCAGGAATGGCATTTCACATGTATACGCTGAGTCCCGCTCAAGAACCAAGTGTAATTAATTATGCGCTTGATTGGGCAAAGTCTCATAATGGAGCTCTACTAAATACCGAGTGGGATAGTACCAATGGGGTAGCTCCCATTGTTCGACAGTCAACTGAATTGAATAATGCCTTAATTCCATGGATCTATTGGGCTTATATATCCGACCATACGTCGCCGACTATGCAAGATCTAAATCAGCCGTACCCGCTTGCAGTAAGCGGTACGCCTACTGCATATAATTACAATTTTTCATCTAATGTTATGACCTTTTCTTGGAAGCGAACTACCGGAATTTCAAATCCCGTAACTTCTGTGGAAACGCCTTTAACTACGTATCCAAATGGGTACAGTGTTGAAGTAATAGGGGCGAAGGTATTGAATGAAAAATGTGCATCAATTCTTAATTTGGAATTGTTGAAAGATTCTAATTCTGCATCACTTACCATTACACCGGGAGGGTCATGCAAATGAAGTCATGTTTAATCACTTTGGAAATAGTGGATTAGCTTGCGTATAAATTGTAAGCGGATTGACAAATCTGACTAAAGAGTTTTAATTAATTCTCCATATCTGATAAAGACAAAATAAAGTTTTTACTATTTTCGATCCATCTAATTGCTTTGACGTATAAAAGTGTTATTGCTGCTTAACACTGCAAATATCGAATTAGGAACCATTTATATTTCTCGAAGCTCTGATAAAATGCGGGTCAAACTTCCAAATAATATCCCAACTCTTTTAGGTCGACAACGCTAAAACTTGGCTCGCAGAAGGTATTCGAATTTCACGCATACCCGAAAGAATGAAGTTGTCACAACCATCAGCGACGAGTTTAAATTGGTTGATAGTTTGGTTCAACTATCAACTGGTATGAAGAATTATAAGATGTGCAATGAATTTCTATGATAGGAGATCAAAAACAATTAATACCGTATCCGTTTCAATTCAAGGAATAAATCAATCAAATTCAAATCGCTAATTTTTGTTTTTTTATTAGGATTTATGGGTTTTAATATAGAATTTGGGTAATCGATTCATCCTAATTGCAGAGATTTTTTAAGTCTTTTTTATGCGTTCAATTTTAATGTTGACGAGACTTAATTTTCTTAACTGAAATTATTGAGATCAGAGTTATTATTGCATATCCACCGACTAGAGCCAATAGGAATAGGTCTGCACCCGGCCAATTTAACTTGATGCTTTCTCCCAGGTAAAAAGTTCCGAAGGAGAAAAGCATTATTCCCACTGCCATCTTCAAGAAATTTTCCGGAACTCCGGTTAACGCTTTGGTGAAGATCAAACCTGCAATCGCTACGACAACTAAGGCCGCCAAGGCGCCCAAAGATGAGACACCTAAAGATTTGTTCGCCGAACTTAGTGATATTACAATGATTACTACTTCCAGACCTTCTACGAATACGCCGTTGAAGGCCATATAAAATCCTTCCCTTTTTATGGGGGTATTTAGAAACTTTAAGAATTTGAGTTTTTGAGATTTGTCCGTGTCTTGATCTATCGAAGAAAGCTTGTTGACGTTTTCTTCGTATATCTTTGCCTCATCGTGTTTTGCTTTCATGCCCGCTGCTCTAAGTATGGCTTTTTTTAACCATTTAAAACCAAAATAAAGCAGAAATAGGCCGATAATTAGTTGAATTATTCTTAATGGAACGAAGTGAATTATAGGTTCACCGACTGCCAAAACTATTACACCCAAAGTTACCGCTGCTACCGTTGCGGCGGTAAGTGATATTTTAAAGTTTGTTGTAGATCCGACTGCAACAACGATGGTAAGTGCCTCCACCATTTCAACTAGGCACGCTAAGAAAGTTGCGATAAAGATCGCGGAATTTGAAGTGGTGGCAACCGAGTGACCGGAAACAAGTGCCAATATATTCATTATTAATAATTTCCTCTAAAAGGTTTTAGCTAAATGTTACGGTTTACAAATTACTTAAGTTCGAGTCTAATTGAGTGTTTGCAACAAAAGAGCCGGTGGTGGGACTCGAACCCACGACCTGACGATTACAAGTCGCCTGCGCTTCCAGCTGCGCCACACCGGCAGTGTCAACCAACTGACGTTTTTAAGTCACTTTATCCAGTGATTCTTACGCTGAAATTCTATCGCACAATACACATAGATCGATAAATTTAGATTTGGAATGTAAAATTAGTACAGATACTTGCATTTATTATGCGAGAGGCTAGGCTTAAAGTATATGGAGATACTTCGATGACACAACGGAACCTGTCCTAATAGAATTAACCAAGACTATTCCGAATATTATGGCAAATACAAGCACAATCGCTCTGCGAACTCCAGTTGCAGAGGTGTTAAACCGCCTTTCGGGTAATTCCATAGG
>DAHXLF010000052.1:240-14685 GCA_027371755.1 Acidimicrobiales bacterium | reverse complement strand
ATATCTTTAAACCACCGCTCAACAAGATTTAACCACGAACTTGAAGTTGGCGTAAAATGGAGATGAAATCGGGGATGCTTTTCTAACCATGCTTTCACATTTGGATGTTTGTGAGTTGCATAGTTATCAAGTATTAAGTGAATTTCTAATCCTTTTGGAACTTCTTTGTCTATTTTCCTTAAGAACTTTAAAAACTCAATGTTTCTATGTTTAGGTAAACGCTGACCAATTATTACCCCCGTTAAGACGTTAAGTGCGGCGAATAAAGTTGTAGTTCCGTTTCTTTTATAATCATGGGTCATTGTTCCAGCTCTGCCCTTTTTCAATGGAAGTGACTTTTGAGTTCTATCTAATGCCTGAATGGAGGACTTTTCGTCCATACAGAGCACAACTGCCTTATCTGGAGGGTTCAAATAAAGTCCTACTACGTCAACAAGTTTCTCTTCGAAGAGCGGGTCGTTTGAGAGTTTAAAGGATTTCACTAAATGGGGCTTAAGCCCACGGGATGACCAAATGCGTTGAATAGTAGATTTAGAAATGCCAGTAGCTTCAGCCATTGTTCTGACACTCCAGTGAGTTTGCCCTTCTGGAGATGATTCTTGAGTTAGTTTTATGATCTCTTGAACTTTGGCATCAGAAATTGTTGGTTTCCTACCTCTACCTTTATCTATCTGGTTAAAGTTTGCTAATCCATCTTTAGTAAACTTGGCACGCCATAAAATGACAGTACTTGGAGAGACACCTAATTGGCTGGCAATTGCTGTATTTGCTATTCCTTTTCCGGCTAATAACAAAGCTTTGGCACATGTTACCTCCCTAAATGGAGCAGTGCTTGATTTTGATACTCTATCTAAAATTTCTCGTTGACTATCAGTGATAAAAAGTGGACTGGTTGGTTGGCGCATACTACAAATATAGCACAATCACAGGGTATTTACGGGACACTACACTAGGTTGTATCTAAAAATAGCAACTTATAAAACTTTAAAACATCTGCACAAGACTCGACAAGTTTAATTTTCTAAAAAGCTTTTTGGAAGTTGAATCCACACAAACTAGTCACAACTCTTATAATATTGGCGAGTGTCCGGTTGTATCAAGTTAATCTGAATAACGCTGCATAATCATATATGTTGCAATAATCATTTAAAACTATGCCAATGGAATCTAGGTGTTAAAATTAAAATTTAAATACCACACATTCCTAAAAATGGGCGACGGTTCTAAAACGGGATATGTATTTGAACTTTGTCTGCCACATGTATATCGGTGACGCGTCAGTAGGGACAGTTTTAGGAACGAGAAATAGCTATGAACACTCACCGATTTAATGAATTGAAACACCCGCTTTAATAGGTCAGGATTTAAAATTGAAACATTTTACAAAAGACGAAAACTCAAATCAAATTTCAAAGTCGATTTCCAGGAGGCGATTTTTAAAGTTTGCCGGAGGTGCCGCCGGTGCAGTCGTAATAGCGGGAGGCGGATTATATGAACTCGTCAATAACGGAGATTTGCCCGGCAAATCAGCCTTGGAACAATTAACGGGAGCCTGTAACGTGTCGTATCCGCCGTTGAAATTTTCTGGGGTCGGATCGACAATTAAAGGATCTTTTAATTCTAAATTTAGAAATAAAACGGTAGGATACACTATCGGCTTACCACACGGCTATGTTCAAAACCAAAAACTACCGTTAATTGTGATGTTACACGGATACGGAGGAAACAACGAAAATGCATTGGTAGGAATGACACCCGCTCAAGCGGCTTCTTTAATTGTAGACAATGAAAAATTACCGGATTTTGCCATTGTAACGGTTGATGGAGGCAATGACTATTGGAATCCGCATCCTCACGACAACCCTATGGCGATGGTAGTTGATGAATTAATACCGATGTGTCAAGCTTTGGGATTAGGTGCGGCACCTTCTAAAATTGGACTTATGGGAATTTCCATGGGAGGATTTGGCGATTTTCTGATAGCGGAAAGATATCCAAAGTTAATTTCTGCAGTTGCGGCCATAAGTCCTGCAATATGGCTGAGCTACGATCAAGCAAGGGCGGCAAACTTTAATGCATTCGCGTCTCAAAATGATTTTAATCAAGACAACGTTTTAACACACGCGACCTTTCTCAAATCAATTCCAGTTCGGGTTGCCTCAGGCTACGACGATCCTTTTTATCCGGACGTAATGACCTTTGTTAAATCTCTTCCCCAAAGTTCACAAATCTATTTTGGCGGGGGTTGTCACACCGACGAGTTCTTTATATCCCAAGAACCTCCTTCATTAAAGTTCTTAGCAAACAATCTAAGTTAATCGCAACTTCAATAAAATCTTATGTGGCTTATTTCAAACCGATAACAAGATTTTTAAGCACAATTAAACAATCAAATTATTAAAAATCTTTAACGGTTGTTTAAAAACTGATTTTACTCGGCGGATCTGACCCTCAAAGGATGGCCTTCAGGCACTTCAACAAAATAAAGTCTTACACCGTCGGGATCTGACACCCACATCTCAATCAACCCCCAAGGCTCAAGGGTGGGCCCTTTGGTAATTAATATATTGTTGCCTTTTAACTTTTCGGCAACAGCCTTAATGTCTCTTACTTGAAGCCAAATTGATATTGACGGATCCGCTACGGATCCTGTACCCGAAACTTCCAAAAATCCGCCACCTAGGTAAAAAACAATTCCATAAGAGTCCCCCTCCCCAAATTCTCTGAACACTGCCAAACCCAAATCATCTCTATAAAACTTTTTGGATCGTTGCAAATTCGAAGGTCTCAGTAGTATCCTAGACGATAATATCTCCATGTCACTCTCCAAGTCATTTCTTTTTTCGTCTACAAACGAATGGTTTATTGCCTCTTCAAAAAATAAACCATTAGAGTCGATTGACGTTTCCAAATCTTTTTCGTCAGTCGCATTTTCTAATATGCTTGCTGCAGTTAAATCTGCGGTTAAGCCTCCGCTTAAATTATTAGAAGTTTCAACGGTCGTCGTCAAAAACACTTCTGATCGGTTTTGACCGAGGTCTGTTACCGAGATAATTATATTTTGAAATTCTTTAAAATTAACTGCCAAATCATTTAAGTCGGTTAGTTTTGCGACATCCCCAAACAACTTAATTTCACCGTTTCCAATTTCTGTCGCAATTGAACTTTGTCCAACCAATATACGTTTAGCCGCTAAATAGTCCATGCCCAAATTTGGAATGGTCAAATCCTGAGTAGTCTTTTTCAAATAAAAATGTCGGGGAGCTAAATCGTCTTGAACTGTTTTTAGATGTACTCCGATGCCCACTTGATATATTACATCACCAAACGGAGAGTTCTTAATTGCATATCCTATTCGAAAATACTCCTCACTTAAATCAGAGTTCAAAACAGAGTCAATTAATTCAAACCACTGATCAGATAAATAGGGAGCTTTCATGTCAGTTCAATTTTAGCTTAAGTTTCAAAGAAAACAAACCTAATCTGAAACCTAATAAAAGCTTGGCAGCTAACAGAGTTGAGCAGTTCATCTATTTTAAAACTTGAAATAGAAAACCTTAAAATGATTTATTGGTAGCCTAAGCCAAACTAGCACTATCTTTTATTTGATATTCCAAGTTCAACTGCAAATAAACCCGCAACACTTTACTCTGACACATTTTAATAAGAAACATTAATGCAGCCCCACAGAGCTATCAAGCTGTAAATAATTCTTACAAGCAAATGCTTGCGCTTGCTTAAATCTTTAGGTCAGGATTTTAAGATTATGCGGTGAACCGGTTGCAATCCAAATATTATTTTATGGCGCTTTAATTTAAAGCCAGATCGTTGCGATACTTTGATCTGAAACAAAAGGTTATTCAGTTACTGTCACTTTTGTTTTGGATTTCCTAAAAATCTTTTTACCCAACCAGACCAACGGATCGTAACGATCTCCCACCACTCTCTCCTTTAAGGGAATGATTGCATTGTCGGTAATATGAATATGTTCGGGACACACCTCAGTACAACACTTAGTAATATTGCACATTCCAAGGCCCATCTTATCTTGTAAAAGCGACAAGCGATCGTTTGTATCCAACGGGTGCATCTCAAGGTCGGCATATCTTATAAACAGTCTCGGACCTGCATAATTAGTCTTGTTTTCTTCGTGATCTCTAATTACGTGGCATACATTTTGACACAAGAAGCACTCGATGCACTTCCTAAATTCTTGACCTCTTTCGATATCCTCTTGGAACATTCGGTAGGTACCATCTGCCTCGCGAGCCTTTGGCTTTAAAGCCGGAACTTTCTTGAGCATTTTAAAATTAAAAGATACGTCAGTTACCAGGTCTCTGATGATTGGAAATGTCTTCATCGGAGTAATGGTAATAGTTTCTCCCGGTTCAAATACGGAAGTCCGGGTCATACACATCAGTGACGGTTTGCCGTTAATTTCAGCCGAACACGATCCGCATTTTCCGGCCTTACAGTTCCACCTTACAGCCAAATCCGGCGCTTGCGAAGCTTGAATTCTGTGAACTACGTCTAATACGACTTCGCCCTCTTGAGCTTCAATCGTATAATCAACCAATTCACCGCCGTTTTCGTCCCCTCGCCACAGTTTAACGTTAAGGTCAGCCATTCAGTCTCCTTGAATACATCGATACCTTCTCTAATATGTTTAAATTATTTGACATCATCTTTAAAAATCTCGGCCAGATCGGGGGTCATTTGAGGCAGCGGTTCAGGTTTAACTGACATTTCACCATTTATGATTCTGACCACATGATTGATTTTTCCAAACTCGGGGTCCGCTTTAGGAAAGTCTTCACGCGTATGACCGCCTCTGCTTTCTTTTCTTAGCAGTGCAGCTTTGGCTACGGCTTCTGAAACCGTTATCATCGAAACTAAATCCAACGCGGTATGCCAAGCGGAGTTAAATCGCCTAGAAGTTGTAGAAGCCCCAGCTTGTTTTACTCGTTCCTTTAACTTTTCGATTTCGGAATGCGCCTGTTCCAGCTCTTGCTGATTTCGAATAATTCCAACCAAATTTTGCATGGTGTCCTGTATCTCTTGCTGAACCTTAAAAGGATTATCCCCTTGAGATCTGTTAAACGGAGCTAGCGCTTCTTCTACGGCCAACCTCACTTCAGCTTGATCAACTTCAACATCTTTGGTCATGCCCAAAGCTCTTTTTGCGGCATACTCACCGGCTCGTTTTCCAAAAACAACCAAATCGGAAAGTGAATTTCCTCCGAGCCTGTTGGAACCGTGCATACCTCCGGCAACTTCGCCGGCGGCAAATAGACCATCAACGGTCGAAGCAGCAGTATCGGCATCCACTCTTACGCCACCCATTACGTAGTGACACGTCGGTCCTACCTCCATCGCAGTAGCAGTAATGTCCACATCGGCTAAAGCTTTAAATTGGTGATACATAGACGGAAGTCTTCTTTTTATGTATTCGGGCGATCTTCTCGAAGCAATATCTAAAAATACTCCGCCATGAGGACTTCCCCTTCCGGCTTTTACTTCCGAATTAATCGAACGCGCAACCTCGTCTCTCGGCAACAGCTCTGGAGGTCTCCTGTTATTAGACTTATCTTCATACCACCGGTCACCTTCTTCTTCGGTGTCTGCGGTCTCGGCGGCGAACATCTCAGGAATGTAGTTAAACATAAATCTTTTGTCGAGTGAGTTTCTAAGTACTCCTCCGTCGCCTCTGACGCCTTCGGTTACCAAAAGTCCTCTGACTGAAAGCGGCCAAACCATGCCAGTCGGATGGAACTGTACAAATTCCATATCTATCAAGTCCGCCCCCGCCGTTGCAGCTAACGCGTGACCGTCACCAGTTGATTCCCACGAGTTTGAAGTAAATTTCCAAGATTTACCGATACCTCCGGAAGCCAAAATAAAAGACTTTCCCTTAAACAATACGAATTCTCCGCTGTTTCGCCAAAATCCCAGCGCACCGACAACCGCTCCCGAAGAATCCTTGAGAAGCTTTACGATTTTGCATTCCATATAAACGTCAATGTCCATAGAGGTGGCTTTTTGTTGAAGAGTTCTGATAAGTTCCAGTCCAGTTCGGTCACCTACGTGAGCCAAACGGGCATATTTGTGCCCTCCAAAATCTCTCTGTAAAATCAAACCGTCTTTGGTTCGATCAAATAGTGCACCCCACTCTTCAAGTTCATATACTCTATCTGGCGCTTCTTTAGCGTGGAGCTCGGCCATTCTGTAGTTATTAAGCATCTTACCGCCACGCATCGTGTCTCGAAAATGGACTCTCCAGTTGTCTTCTTTCCAGACGTTCCCCATGGCCGCAGCCATTCCGCCTTCAGCCATTACAGTGTGAGCTTTACCAAAAAGAGACTTACATACTACGGCTACGGAAGCTCCCAAGCTTCTGGCCTCTATAGCGGCTCTAAGTCCAGCACCACCGGCCCCGATAATAACTACGTCATGTGAGTGTATCTCGTTAAGTTCGTCTGTCACTAGAAAAACCTCGGATCGTGAATCATATTTGAAGCCACCATATATACGTAGAAGTCAGTAAAGGCAATCCAGATTAAAGATAGCCAAGCAAACAATTGATGGTGAGGATTGATCTTGGAAACTTTTTTCCAAAACCACAGTCGGATGGGAGCCTTTGAAAAGAGATTTAACTTTCCTCCGGTGAGATGTCTGCAAGAATGACAGGACAGTGTATAAAGCCAGATCAAAACCGCATTGATAACCAATACAACCGTACCGAGCCCCATTCCTATTTGATTATTGGGAAATCTGAAGGCGTTTACCGCATCAATGGTCAATACCACACCAAATACTACTGCGGCATACCAAAAGTAACGGTGAATGTTATTAAGTATTAACGGGAACTTGCTCTCGCCGCTGTACTTCTTATGAGGTTCACTCACGGCACAGGCGGGAGGCGAAAACCAGAATGATCTATAGTAGGCTTTCCTGTAATAGTAACAAGACATCCTAAATCCCATAGGAAAGATCAAGATGATAATCGCAGGAGATATGTTATACCATGAACCGACTATGGGAACAGTAGTATATTGACACCCGTGCGTAACACAGGGAGAGTAAAATGGCGAAAGGTAGTTACGCCCCATGGCACCGGCAAAATAATTACCGTTCCTGAATGCGGCCCATATACCGTATATCACAAACAGCCCTAAACCTATCGATGTGAATAAGGGTTGGAGCCACCACTTGTCTTTCCTTAGTGTTTTAACATTAGGACCGCCTCTGGGTTTTCCAATCTCAACGGCGGTAATTGAGTTGTTGTCAGAATTAGTATTTGTTGTAGTCACCAATTAAATACCTTAGCGCATTTTTTGTCACAGGTAAAACATTTCAAGTCCTGACACAAAAATACGCTGAGGTGTTAATGCACAGCACACACTTGACAAAAGCCTTAAAAAGTCGTACATACCATTATCTGTTTATCAATTGAATTAAAGTTTTTTTATCATTAATAGAGATAAAAAAGCCAGATACATAATTTTATTTACGCCTGGTGATCTTTAGAATTTAAATGCAAAATCTTAAGGAATAGTCTAAAATCAAAATCTATTTTCGGAGACAAAACATATTCGAAAGATGTCTAAAACGCCGCTTACAGCAATTACCTTCATTAAGTTCAAAATTGTGACTTCAACCCCTAAAAGCCATAAATTGCAACTGTTGCCGATATTCTAAGTCCACAAATCTTGAAACAATGATCAAAACTTTCAAATTTTGAATTTAATAAATTCAAGTCCGTAGATAAACAGCTTTGCGAATGCAATTTTTACCCATAAAATCGGTAGAATTTAGACTAAGGCTGTTTGATGGTTGTATAGCTAACTATTTAAACAGTAACAATATTTATAATATTAGATTAAACATAAGATTTAAAAAATATCCGGGAAATTAAATTGAACAACATCAATAAGTACAACGAAGACTCAGTATTAAATATCGATAACGTGGGTAAATTAAAAGCCAGCGGCTACATACCTCGTACTATTAAGGCCGAAATCGCCAACAACCTCACATTTAAATTACGAAATAATGAACCCATATTTAAAGGATTTTTTGGCTACGACGATTCTGTAATTCCCAAAATCCAAAATGCACTGTTGGCGCAGCACGATTTTGTGTTGTTGGGACAGAGAGGACAGGGGAAAACAAAATTGATTCGTTCGCTAACGGAACTGTTAGATCCGTTTACGCCAATAATTAAAGGCTCTGAATTGAATGACGATCCTTTAAATCCGATATCAGCTTTCGGCAAAAAACAGGTTGCCTCCTTCGGTGACGATACTGAAATCGAGTGGGTTAAAGCAGAAATGCGATTCACTGAAAAATTAGCAACTCCTGACATCAGCGTGGCAGATTTAATCGGCGAGATAGATCCCATTAAAGTAGCAGAGGGCAGATATCTATCGAATGAAGAGGTATTGCATTTTGGGTTAATTCCCAGATCCAATCGAAATATATTTGCGATTAACGAATTGCCTGATTTAGCCGAAAGAATTCAAGTGGGCTTGTTCAACATCCTTGAAGAAAGAGATTTTCAGATACGATCATTTAAATTTTTAATACCAATTGATTTGTTGTTTGTAGCAACGGCCAACCCCGAAGACTACACCTCAAGAGGAAGGATCATCACCCCATTAAAAGATCGGTTCCGGGCACAAATTCGAACCCACTACCCTTTTGACTTGGAGACCGAAATTCAGATAATGGATCAATTTGCAGTTATCACCACACCGGACGGGATAGAATTTCGACAACTGGGTTTTATAAAAAATATAATTGCCGAATTTACCCAGTTATTAAGAAAAAGTCCCAGCGTAAACCAACATTCAGGAGTTTCGGTAAGACTCACGCTTTCAAACCTTGAAACTGCGGCCTCCAATGCCATTCGGAGAGCGATAATCAATAACGAAACTGAAACGTCCGTAAGAATCAGTGATTTAAATTGTTTGATTGATTCGACTTTAGGTAAAGTCGAACTTGAGACATTTGATGACGACGAGACTGAAATTATAATTAAAACCCTCCACAACGCAATCTTGCACGTATTTAAAGATTCAATTCCACCGGAACTCGTCGGGCCGATCGTGACTTTATTCGACAACGGTCTAGTGATGGACTGCGCGGACGACCTGGATAATAGCCATTATATTAAGATATTAAATGAGTACCCCGAAATTAAAAAAGCCGTAGTTCACGTCATGGAATCCATGAACCCTGAAATTACCTTTTCCCCTGATACGACTGGCGAATTAAACGAATTCTTAAGTGAAGCGGCGTCCTGTATGGAATTTATATTAGAAGGACTCCACCTTATAAAACGACTCAACAAAAATTCCTTTGGCACAAACTTCGTATACACCACCCGACATGCTGACTTAAAATTCAACAGATAGGACCGAACAAAAACTGAAATTACAGGAACAAAAATTGCAGACACAATGAGTGCTTTAAACCACTTTAATTATTCAAAATGGGACGGCAGCCAAGAGTCGCTATTTGCAACCGACTCAGACCTGCTGGATCAGATCATAGATGACATAATATTTCACGGAGACGTAAACGCCGCTCTAAGGAGACTTTTAAGGCAAGGGTTTACGAAAGAAAACGGTCGCGAAGTTATGGGGATTCAAGACATACTGGACCTCATTAAAGAAAAAAAACAAGAGCTTAAGGATCGAGTAGACCCTTTAATGATCTACGATGACGTTGAAACAAAACTGGATCAGATCATCGAAACTGAAAAAAATCAGATTAATAACCTAAAACAGCTTTTGGAGAATTCGACTAATACGCGTCAAAAGGATATTGCAAACGAAGCGCTAACTTTAAAAGAACTAAGTCTTGAGTTTTTGGGCGAAGATATTGCCAGCAAGATTAATTCATTAAACAGTTATGATTTCAGTTCGTCTGAAGCCGAAAAGCTGTTCGAAAAGCTTAAAGAGGAGATTACTCAAAGACTGCTGGAACGATATTTGGACGACATGCAAAATGCCGTCGATTCGATGGATTCGGGTGCATTGTTGAGAATTAAAGAGGCGCTGGACGCAATTAACGCAATGATCGAGAAGCAGCTAAACAATGAAGATATTGAAAACGATTTTAAAGTCTTCATGGAAAAATATCACGATCTGTTCCCGGGTGAATTTAATAACTTATCGGAATTACTGGAATTTTTGACTGCGCAAATGGCGGCTTCCCAACAGATGTTAAATTCTATGTCCGACAATCAGCGTGAACAATTCCTTAAGATGCAGGACTCCTTGCTTTCTGACTTTGACCTTAACTGGCAACTTAGCAGGCTTGCAAACAACTTGAGTAAATATATGGGCGAAAATTTTCCCAATGGCTTTAATTCAAATTCCAATAACTTTGGCCCTCAACCTCCATCTGAGCTTACCTCTCTTGGAAGACTTTCCGATTTGGAGTTCATGTTAAACCAAGCCTACAGTTCGGGTGCGCTTACTGATATCGATTTAGATGAAGTCAAAAAACTTCTAGGCGATGAGGTAAGTGACTCCATCGAATCATTAAAGAGCCTCGGAGGCACGCTGGAAAAGTCAGGCTTAATCAACAGAGATAAAGACACCTTGAAATTGACTCCAAAAGGGCTCTCGAAGATAGCGGGGAAAGCACTTACCGAGCTTTTTGGCGATTTAAAAAGCTCAATGTTTGATTTGCATTCAACAGTTAAAATCGGCCAGGGAATCGACTCGTCAGACGTATTGGCAAAATACGAGTTCGGAGATTCCATGGATTTGGATATAACTTCGACCATAAAACAGGCTGTCTTCAACAACGGACCAACCGTTCCCGTAAAACTGTACGAGAACGATTTTATGATAATTAAAAAGGAAGAATCGGTAAGAGCAGCCACGGTTATAATGCTCGATTTATCCTTATCGATGCCAATGAAGGAAAACTTCTTACCTGCAAAAAAAGTAGCTTTGGCTCTGTGGTCTTTAATCACATCAAAATACCCCAAAGACTACGTTGGAATAGTAGGATTTTCTGAAACCGCATTTGAAATTAAATACAATGAACTACCAGGGACAACTTGGAACTATGGGTTCGGGACCAATATGGCGCACGGACTTGCGGTGTCAAGAAAACTTTTAAACGGACGGGTTGGGCAAAAACAGATCATTATGATCACCGACGGCGAACCCACGGCTCATATCGACAGATACGGAAAGCCTTTTTTTCACTATCCCCCTGTCAAAGAGACCGTCGACCGTACGTTAGCCGAAGTCTTAAGATGCACAAAATCAGACATCCGAATTAACACATTTATGCTCGAATCAACCATATTTTTAACGGGATTTATCAAAACAATTACCGAATTAAACAAAGGTAAGGCATTCTTTACGTCCAATGAAAACTTAGGTAAATATGTATTAATGGATTTTATGAATAATATAAAGACCAGAAAGCGGTTGTAATATCACTATTAGTGACCGTATTACTTCACCGAGCGTAATTTATCTTGCATATTTTGTGATAACATGTAATAATTACATAAATGTAATTACATAGCTGTAAACAGAAAAAGGGGGCTTAAAGACATGGAAGCCATACAACTTATATTCGGAGAGCATGACATGAGTTGGCAGAAACGCGCCAACTGTATGGGAGTTGATCCGGAACTGTTTTATCCCGAAAGAGGAGCCTCCACCAAAGAGGCTAAGTCGGTTTGTAAAGGATGCGTAGTTCGAGACGAATGCCTGGAGTATGCCATCATAACCGGTGAAAAATTTGGGATTTGGGGAGGCATGAGCGAACGGGAACGGCGTAGAATAAGACGGGCCAGATCATTGATCAGACCCAGAACCGTTGCCAGAATCTCTGCATCATAAAAATACCATTTAGTAGAAATCGACCTTCGTGCGGTTTATGTCGCCTAAGAAATAAAATTACGGTCTTTCAGCACGCGAATTTGTTAGATAACGGGTACCTGTGGTTTCGGCAAACAGATAAATTAAAACAAACACAAATAAACATAAAGGTCATCATATCGCGAGTCGTTTTTTTTATTTGAATCTTCCAGATATGCAGAATATGACATTGCGTATTACATTAATTTAATTTAGTCACTGCAAGTTATAATTGCCATTGGTTTCAATTATCATTGCTTGCTGCTGCGGAGATCTAAATTCTGTGATATTTACTAAAATCTGCAACGTTTGTACTTTATTGCTATAATGGAATTCAAGAGTGCACATTCTTATAATAGGTGGAATATGTGAGGAGGCATAGGTGATATTTATTTTTGGAACTCGGCGAAAGGCGTTGGTCTTGGCTACAATTTCAATGGCTTGTAGAAACGGTCATACCGCAGCCCATCGTCTTATGAAGTTTACACACTGGTTTACGTTATTTTTTATTCCGGTAATCCCGATGCAGAAGAAGTTTCAAATAACTTGTATACAGTGCGGGCTTACTCAAGCTATGCCAAAGCAAAATGCTGAAGAGCTTGTTGCAAACATTAGAAATTCGAATGTTCAGGGGGCGCAAAGTCAAGATCCCGTATCTGCCCCCGTTCCGCTCGCCACAGTTAATCCCAACAATAGTTTGCCGCCTGCGGGTTGGTATAAAGATCCGACGCAAGAAAATATTATGCGTTACTGGGACGGTAGCCAGTGGACAGAATCTATTACAAACAGCCAGCAATAGAACGATTGCTTTGGTAAGCATTGTATGCCAATTGGCCTGTTGTTGAAGCTGCCCACGAAAGACATTTGGCAGATTAGCATTAACGTTGTCAACCGAGCCGATAATCCTTAATAGGACACATAGAGTTTTTCGATTAAATTCCAATAGCCGTCAGACAACGATAAAACGTTAACCGACAGTGGCCTGATTTAGTTTTGATTTAAGCTAAGCCTATATTCAATGGTCTTAGTTATTCCTAAATCCAGTTTGCCCCATATATTTTCATCGATTGCATCCAAAACACCGCGTGGCAACAAGCCGACAAGCTCAGCTTTGTGCACTTTACCATCCATATCCTTGGCAAGTGCATCGACCGCTCTATATACGTGGTCGGGGTTAAGTACCCACGGCGCAATTAAATTGCAGGATATCTGGATCTTGTCTTCGTAGCCAAAAGCCAGTATTCGAAGCTCATTGCTCCGCAAACTGTCGGCAATAATTTTACCTTCTTGAAGACTTAGATTCTTAACCGTTATATTATAGGCAACAAGAGCTTTTCTTGCTCCCACCGCGGTCACGCCTGTTTTTAATGAAAAAAGATCCTCGTCGTAGAGTTTTGATTTTTTTTCAATTAACAACTTACGTAAGTCGGGAAGCGACCTTTCGGGACCATAAGAAACAGCAGGAACTTTTAATTCATCGCAAAACCATCGAATCAACGAATCTCTGGCTTCCACGGCCTCCTCCAATATAGTGTCAGCCAATCCGGGTAACACTATAAAAGGAACTACATCAACGGCGCCAAACCTTGGGTGTATGCCTTTGTGTCGGCTTAGATCAATATTTTTAACGGCTTTTGAAACAAGCGCCTTTACATCAAAGACTACATTATCTCCGGCAAGCGTAAAAACGCTCCTATTGTGCAACGCATCTATATGAACATCCAATAACGAACTTGAGCAAGACTGTTTAAGTTCTTGAATCAGCGACTTATCTTTACCCTCACTGATATTAATTACGGATTCTAACAACTCAAATTAATAGTCTGCTTAATAATCTTCGGCGTTGGACACAACCGTTAAGACTTGACCGATTTCGCTTTTTCTCTTCTTTAGAATTCGCCTGCGCTCTCTTTCGGAGGCGCCTCCCCAAACTCCGTGATCAACTCGATTAGCAAGAGCGTATTCCAAGCAGTTATCTATCACCTTACACTTTTTACAGACTTTTTTAGCTTTTATAACACCCGCACCATCGCTTGGAAAGAAAAGCTCAGGGTCAAGATCCCTGCAAAGTCCTTTTTTCATCCATATGTGCGCCCCGGCTTCAGAAGTATCCAATTGTCCTCCAATAGTATATTCTTCTATTTTAGCCAAAAAAATGGAATAGGTGTCGGATTAACTTCCCATCCCCACGTGCTGACTGCGCTGGAGAGCCTTACCTTCGGTTTGAAGGGCCGGAGCAACCATAACTTCGGCTTTATGAAACTCTTTAATTGTTGCATATCCACAAGTTGCCATGGATGTCTTTAATGCCCCAAATAAATTCATTCTTCCGTCATTTTCATGAGCTGGGCCTAAAAGTATCTCTTTAAGGGAACCCCTTTGGTCAACTTTAACTCGGGCGCCTCTGGGAAGCGTCGGATGAAAAGTGGCCATACCCCAATGATAACCTCGTCCGGGCGCTTCGTATGCGCAAGCTAAGGGCGATCCCAACATCACTGAGTCAGCACCGCATGCTATAGCTTTAGCAATATCACCTCCGCGAGACATACCG
>DAHXLF010000052.1:0-230 GCA_027371755.1 Acidimicrobiales bacterium | reverse complement strand
TACATAGACTCCCGTTTCTTCCAGATGCCTGGCACGAGCACCAGCGGCATCAGCGATAGCAGTAGCCTGGGGAACACCTATTCCAAGTACTCCTCTTGTAGTACACGCATTTCCCGGACCAACTCCCACCAAGATTCCCATGGCTCCGGTTCTCATTAAATGCAGGGCTGCCTGATATGACGCACATCCTCCCACAACTACCGGCATGTCAAGCTCTCTAATATACTTTT
>DAHXLF010000051.1 GCA_027371755.1 Acidimicrobiales bacterium | reverse complement strand
CTATATAATTGTGAGATATTATGATTATGCTGGTAGCGGCGGTGGTACAAGTTCGACCATGGGCGATGCAATCATAGAATCAGCTGCTGATTACACCCAAGATAATGGTATGTTTGGCGCAAATGTGGGTTCTATAGCAACAGAATTACATTCCATGCAACCATCAATAACTTATAAAATTGCGACGAGTTATTCTCGCGGAAAGGTGAATTATGGTGTAGTATTTGTTGCTCCAATGTATTGTCAAAATTCGCAAAATATAATCACGTATGGTATAGATCTAAATCCAACTGACACCAACTGTCAAGGATTATTAATTATGACTTGTTGTGATTCAGCATGTTATATGTCTGTAATGTTGAAAAACACTGAACCAGCTCCAATATCTATACTTGGAGAACCTGTTCAACAAATAGGAGTTTATTATTCAGATGTCGCAACTAAAAAAGGATGTTCTTTAGCTACTAGCATCAAATCCAGAAAACATTGGAGCAGTGGTGGATTCCCACGATTGAATTAAGTCATTTATGTTTTTATATCACACCTTCATAATAAACTTAAAACCCAATAATTAGGGATTGTACACAATATATGGTTCTGGATATGGTTCTGGAAGGAGTATACTTATTACCAAATTATCAATTATAGTGGGGTTATCTGGCATAGAAAATGAGCATGAAACGACGTTTACTAAACTGTATGCAAATCTTCTATAGCTTTGACTGCTTCTATAAGTCGGTGTCATGAGGAGCAATCATAGGTTGACCGCATTTACATAGACAGTAATATTGAAGTACTCAATTGAGGTGTTATCCTACAGTTCTTTAAACTATTTGGTCAGAACCCTATATTCCTATTGATCCGAGCTTCCCTCTAATATTCCCATTAACTTTTGCTTCTTCAGCATTCGTTGCAGTAGCAACAATGCCGACTTGGCTGCGCGATTTTGCAACCTATCAACCGGTGTCGGTTTTGGTGGATGCGTCAAGAAAATTGATGGTCAATTTCCCCGCAAACACATCCAACTGGTCTGCAGTAGAGTCTATCTTCTGGTCGTTGGGTGCTATCGCCATTTTGCTACCCCTTGCAGTTTATAAATTCTCCAAAGCCAAGTGATGAGAATTAGTTTGTGACCTTCTAAGGTAACCGCATCTTAAAGCATCTTCTTGAGATATAACCCCGTATAACTTTCGGCAATTTGAGCAATTTTTTCCGGTGTTCCTTTTCCTATAACTTTTCCACCTTTATTGCCGCCTTCGGGACCCAAATCAACTATCCAATCTGCACATTTTATTACGTCAAGATTGTGCTCGATCACGACCACCGTATTACCGTTATCCACCAATTTAGACAGTACGTGAATAAGCTTGGAAACATCATGCATATGCAAACCAGTAGTAGGTTCGTCCAGGATATATAACGTACTTCCCGTTGACTTTCTGGCTAGCTCAGAAGCCAATTTAACTCTCTGTGCTTCTCCTCCAGACAACGTTGTGGCACTCTGACCAAGTTTTATGTAGCCCAACCCAACTTCCATAAGAGTATCTAAGTACCTCGAGATAGAAATTTGATCTTCGAACAGTCCAGTTGCTTCCTGTATCGGCATATTCAGAACTTCAGCAATATTTTTACCATGATACATAATTTCAAGTGTGTCTCGATTAAACCGGCTTCCTCCGCAAACCTCACACGGCACGTATACATCAGGCAAAAAATGCATCTCAATTTTAATCGTACCGTCACCTTCACATGCCTCGCACCTACCGCCGGGAACATTAAAAGAAAAACGACCCGGTTGGTAGCCCCTAACTCGAGACTCTCTAACCTGCGAAAACAGTGTACGAATGTGACTAAACACTCCGGTATATGTAGCGGGATTAGACCTTGGGGTACGACCTATGGGAGCCTGATCGATATCTATAACTTTATCTATATACTCAATTCCTTCAATTGCCTTATGCTTGCCCGGTACCGCCACCGTAGAACCGAGAGCCTGATAAACGCCCTTATACAATATGTCGTTTATTAAAGTGGACTTTCCGGAACCGGATACTCCGGTTACAGCAACGAAAGTCTCAAGAGGTATCTCAACGGAAACATTTTTAAGGTTATTTTCGGTCGCGCCTACAACCTTTAATTTACGAGTTGAGGGCTTCCTGCGCTTCTTTGGAATATCTATCTTGATATCCCCGCTTAAGTAACGACCGGTTATTGATTCTTTAGATTTTTCCAAATCACTGGGAGTGCCCGCAAAGATGATTTCACCTCCGTGTTCGCCCGCTCCGGGTCCGATATCCACCACATAATCCGCAACACGAATTGTTTCCTCGTCGTGTTCTACCACCAATACGGTATTACCGATATCCCTTAAATGAATTAAGGTATCGATAAGTTTTTGATTGTCACGCTGATGCAATCCGATCGAAGGCTCGTCCAAAACATAAAGCACGCCTACCAATCCTGAACCGATTTGACTTGCAAGGCGAATTCTCTGCGCCTCTCCCCCAGCTAAGGTACCGGCCGACCTTGATAGGTTTAAGTAGTAGAGGCCGACTTTATCAAGAAAATTAAGCCGCGAAACAATCTCCTTAAAGATTCGGTCTGAAATTAATTTCTCTTTATCCGTTAATTTTAAATCCTGAATGGAGACCAAAAGATCGTCAATTGACATAATACTCAAGTCCGCTATTGACAAACCATTTATTTTAACCGCAAGAGAATCCGGATTTAATCTGGCACCCCCGCACGATTCGCAAACGGCTTCTTTCATGTAACCCTGAAGCGACTCCCGTGATCCGTCGGTTTCGGCATCTTCCAATTTAGCCTCTAACCACGGAACGATACCATTAAATGTAGTATTAAATCCCCTGTCAGCCTCATATCGATTTCTATAGCGTACAGTCATTTCAACGTCTTCGGCATAATACAGTAGGTCTTTTTGCTTCTTAGTGAGAGTCTTAAATGGCTTATTAATAGGTATCCCCGCTTGTGCACAAAATGCCTCTAGGATTGATCTATAGAACGAATTCCTTGTTCTGGCCCAAGGAACGATGGCTCCTTGTAAAATAGAAAGATCTTGATTCGGAACTACTTGAGACTCATCAACTTTATAGCGTGTGCCGATCCCCGAACACATCTTGCAAGCTCCGTAAGGGCTGTTGAAGGAAAAGGATCGAGGTGCTAATTCTTCAAATGAACGCTTACACTTGGTGCAAACTAAATTTTTACTGAACGAAATAATGTCGCCTTTTGCGTATGATTCTTTGGAGGCGTTAAAATCTTCTACGATTTCAATTTCTACGAATCCGTCGGTTAGTTCCAATGCGGCTTCAATTGATTCGGTCAATCGCCTCTTTGCAGAAGCCTTGGCTGAAATCCGATCCACTATTACTTGAATTGTATGTTGGTCATATCTTGCTAAATTTTGAATCTGCGAATCATCCGTTATTTCAACTACTTCATTGTCAATCTTTAGTCTCTGATAACCTTTTTTAGTAAGATCGCGTATTAGGGTTCCGTACTCCCCCTTTCTTCCTCTTACGACGGTGGCTACAATCCAATACTTCAAACCCTCGGGAAGTTTCAAAAGCGAATCTACAATATCTTGCGGACTCTGTCTTCCAATTTCAATGTTACATTTTGGACAAAATTGGTGACCCACTCGGGCATACAAAAGACGCAAGTAGTCATATATTTCAGTAATAGTTCCAACGGTTGATCTGGGGTTTTTTGAAGTAGATTTTTGATCGATTGATATTGAAGGAGATAATCCGTCGATGCTGTCGATATCGGGTTTGTCCATTTGACCCAAAAACTGACGCGCATATGCCGATAATGACTCAATATACCGTCTTTGACCTTCGGCATAGATAGTATTAAATGCCAATGAAGACTTTCCCGAACCCGAAAGCCCCGTCAAAACAACCAGTTTATCCCTAGGTATATCTAACGAAATATTCTTTAAATTATGTTCCCTTGCTCCCTTAACTGAAATAACATCTGTCATTATACAAATACACGCACCTATCTATTCACTCTATATCATCAAATTTTTACTACTTTAGTTCCTCTAATAATTTTTGTTCACGTTTCAATCGGAGAATCTCATCTCTCAACTGGGCCGCAAATTCAAACTGAAGCTCCTTGGCAGCCGTTCTCATCTTTTGTTCCAAGACTGCAATTATAGCACCGTCATCGGCAGATAGCTCGTCGGCAGAATCGAATATTTTTAAATCTTTTACCAATTCAAGCATTCCAGTCGGGGATTCAACGGCTCTATCGGACTTCTTTTTCCCCCTTGCCGCTACCTTAGTTTGGGAATCGAGTCTTGGCTGCAATTCCTCTAAAAAGTTACTCACCTGTTTTTTGATAGTTTCAGGCTGAATATTGTTGGCTAAATTAAATTCACTTTGAAGTTTACGGCGTCGCCTTGTTTCCCCGATGGCAAATTTCATCGAATCCGTAATCTTATCAGCAAAGAGGATGACACTGCCATTTGAATTACGTGCAGCCCTTCCAATGGTCTGGATGAGTGAGGTAGCAGACCGTAAAAAACCCTCTTTGTCGGCATCTAATATAGCCACCAAAGAGACTTCGGGAAGATCCAACCCTTCTCGCAACAGATTAATTCCGACGAGTACATCAAAAACTCCAAGTCTTAACTGACGTATTATCTCGATTCTATCAACCGTAGATATATCCGAATGCAGGTATTTCACCTTAACATTCTTGTCTGCGAGATAGTCGCTCAAATCTTCGGCCATTTTCTTAGTCAATGTCGTAACCAACACTCTTTCGTTTCTGCTTACGGTCTCATGTATAACTTCTATAAGCTTGTCGATCTGATTTTTGGTAGGCAAAACAGTTATTTTAGGGTCAATTAATCCCGTGGGTCTTATTATCTGCTCTACCATGTTGGCAGAAACCTCTTTTTCGTACTTTCCCGGAGTAGCTGACACAAAAATAACTCTACTCACCTTATTTACAAATTCGTCAAATCGAAGTGGCCTATTGTCATAAGCTGACGGAAGTCTAAAACCATATTCCACTAATGAATCTTTTCTGGATCTGTCGCCAGCATATTGACCATGAATTTGAGGTAAAGAGACATGAGATTCGTCTATAACCATTAAAAATTCCTTGGGGAAATAATCCAACAAGCAGTACGGCGTTTCTCCCGGTTTTCGCCCGTCTATGTGCATCGAGTAGTTTTCAATACCGCTACAATAGCCAATCTGCGAAATCATATCCAAGTCATTCTTAGTTCGAAGTCTAAGTCGTTGAGCCTCCAGCAGTTTACCTTTTGTATCAAAATCACTGAGTCTAGATTCTAATTCAGCCTCTATATCAATCACGGCTCGAGCCATGTTATCTTCTGTCGTCGTATAGTGGGTAGCTGGGAATACTGTAATGTCGGTCAAATTTGATTTCAGCTCTCCGGTAACTAAATCAATTCTTCCAATCGATTCAATTTCATCACCAAAAAAGGATATCCTTATGGCGGTTTCATCATAGGCGGGATGAATATCAAGCAAATCGCCTTTTTTTCTAAAGGTCCCTCTGGTCACGTCGAAATCATTACGCTCATAACGCATGTCTATCAGTTTGCCGGTAATGTCCCCCAAATCTATTGATTGACCGACTTGTAATCTAATTAAATTATTTTTATATTCAAATGGTGAACCCAACCCATAAATTGCAGATACGGACGCCACAACAATCACGTCGTCTCTTGTTAAAAGCGCCGATGTGGCTGAATGGCGAAGCCTATCAATTTCGTCATTTATCGACGAGTCCTTTTCGATGTAAAGATCTTTGGAAGCCAAATAGGCTTCTGGTTGATAGTAATCATAATACGATATGAAGAACTCGACGGCGTTGTTTGGAAAGAAATCCTTCATTTCACCGGCAAGTTGAGCAGCCAAGGATTTGTTGTGAGCCAGTATCAACGTCGGCAGCCCGATCTTTTCGATCGACCAAGCAATAGTCGCCGACTTACCAGAACCCGTAATTCCCATTAGAGTTTGAAATTTATGGCCGGAGTTATAACCTTCAAGCAAAGAATTAATGGCTTTGGGCTGATCCCCTCTTGGCTGCAATAAAGTTTGAGTTTTAAGTTTTTGCACTGCTTAAATTAGAAAAATTTACCTAAGACGACCTAAACGCCGCATTTAATATTGGCTGATTATATTAAATTTAAATCGATTTATTATAATTTTAGGATTTTAAAATAGAAATCAGGTCAGAGTATACCTCATTCACTCGTTGGGTCAACTCTTCTATACTCCCGGCATTAGATATTAAATAATCGGCAATTTTTACGCGGTCTTGACGGGAGGCTTGATGTTCTATTCTGTGAACGGCATCGTCTACGGACATGTTTCTGTACTGAACAAGACGTTTTACACTAACGTCCAAAGGTGCATCTACAACAACGATCTTCTGTATTCCGTAGGAATCTCTATTTTTGTTTTCGGCCAGAAGTGGTATATCCAGAATTACAACAATATCTTGATTAATATACTCCATGACAGCGTCAAGCATTTTTTGGGCGACCATAGGATGTATTATCGAATTTAATACCTGCAGTTCATCTCTATTCGCAAAGACGATATCGGCCAACTTTTCACGATTTACTTCACCATCGTCGAATAAAATATCTCGACCGAAATGCTTGACAACCATTTCATAAGCTTCGCCTTCTTTGGTCATCAGTTGTCGCGAAATGTGATCAGCGTCGACGAGTTTAGCGCCAAGCTCGACGAACATCTTAGATACGGTGGACTTGCCAGCTCCTATTCCCCCGGTCAGACCAACCAACATCATAATGGTACATCCTTAGATTTAACCAAATCTTTACTCAATTTGTCGCTAAATAAGATTCCAAGCACCAAGGCAAACTCAAGTTCTATCTCTATAAAATTACGTATTTCTGCGAATAGGTTTAGATGCTACGGCAAAGAGAATCGGCATAGTGTCATCTACAGTCTCAGATACGTAGAACAAGCTGTCGTCGATACCTGTACTTCCACCCATAGACTTCCGATACACAACCTGTTGGGCCAAAGGAAGCAGTCTGGAATAGAACATAATCCATAACTTCTTAGGCATCTTGTGTCGCAAATCAAATAAATCCAGATCGTAAATCTTTTGTGCTTTCTTTCTTCGATTCGAAATTTCGGTTTTTACGACCTCATCGCAATCCAGAGCACCGACCCAAACATCCTCAAAATGTTCAGACAACAACCGCTTTAAATCTTCGGCGTCAAATAAATAGACATGAAACGGATTTTCGAAATCGGTTGGCTTATTTGGAGTCAGAAAGAAAGCCGATCCGCTGTCTTTCAAAATTCTTGATACTTCTGCCACGTGAAGAGCCGGTTCGATAAAATGTTCGATTATATGTGAAGAGCTGGCATAATCAACGGATCCTGTTTTAAAACCAAGTTTGGAACAATCCATTCTACCCATTAATAGCCCACGACTTCCCCATTTTGTTAAAGCCGAACTAGCCGCTTGCTGGTCATAATCGATACCGATTACCTTCCGATGAGGACTTGTAAACTTTGCGGTTTCAAATCCTTCTCCACTTCCGAGATCGACTACAATTCCGCTTCCGAGTCTTTTTTCAACTTCTCTATACCCTGCGTCATGAATGGCTATTACCGAATCAGGTGTAACCTTTTCGACCGGGCGTTCCCCTGTAATATTAAACACAACTATAAATATAGTGCTTTATTACATATTCGAAAACAATTTTTTCAAACCCTGAACTAATATGACGGTGAAACCAATATATTTAGATGACTTCAACGGACTTAAGCTGATCAAAAGTTAGAGATTTTTAACCGGATATCTGCGTCATATAAACGACATCGTGAAATTGTTCATAACGACGTAAGACATTAAAACATATCATTTAAGCTCCTGTGTCAAATTATGTTAAACCGTTACTTAGGCGTCGATTAATGAAAAATTAACCCTAACCGTAAAGCCATATCCTGATAGACTTTTAAATTGACAATGCGGGAACTGAATTTAGTTTTAGTCAAAAGAATTAATCGCCAGCTACGTTTAAATTGACCCATACAGATGAGAGCAAAATTAAAAAGATTTAAAACCAGTAAGTACTTTTATCTGTTTTTAGTGGCATTTATTCCTAATTTAATAACTCAAATCGGAACCATTGCCGCCGACAACAAACTATATCTATTTCTAGATCCAGGTCGTTTTTTTATTCAGTCATCTCAAATCTGGGACCCTACGAATGCTTTAGGAACCGTAACCTTCCAACATGTCGGTTATTTGCTACCGTTAGATCCATTTTTTTACATCTTTGAACATCTCGGCTTCCCGGTTTGGATAGTTGAACGATTCTGGACCGGATTCTTAATGTTCTTTGCTGGGGCGGGAATATCTTGGTTCCTCGATAAGATGCGATTTTCGACAACCGTATCTACAGTTGCCGGATTTTTTTACATGCTATCGCCCTATTCTTTGCAATACCTCTATCGAATTTCAGATATATTGCTACCGTGGTCGGCTCTGGGATGGCTCATGGGTTTAATGTTTATGGCAGTGCACAAGAGAGGGTGGAAATATGTGTCACTTTTTGCTCTTATTGTAGCGGTCATCGGAGGAACAAATGGAAGTTCATTAATATTTGCAGGGCTCGGACCTATCCTTTTGCTTTTGTATCTTTGGTTTATTAAAAAAGAAATTACAAACCGAGACTGTTTGCAGATTTTCTTAAAACTGGCCTTATTGTGCACTGCAGTTTCAATATGGTGGTTTATAGCACTTGAAATAGAAGCTAACTTTGGTCTCAATATTTTAAAATATACTGAGACGGTTCAGGCCGTAGCTTCAACATCACTTGCCTCTGAGGTAATGCGAGGCCTCGGATACTGGTTTTATTACGGTCAAAATACCGTTGGTCCCTGGGCTCCCTCTTCAGTGGGATATATGGAACACATCTGGTTAATTTTGATCTCATTTTTAATACCGTCGTTGGCACTACTAGCAGCCACTTTAATCAGATTTAAAAATCGAGGATTTTTCATTATTCTAACCGGTGTCGGACTGATTGTCAGTGTAGGCACTCATCCCTTTGGAAATCCAGGTCTATGGGGACGCTTTATTACCTGGGTTATGCTCTACACGACTCCAGGATTCGCCCTTAGATCAACGGACAGGGCAGCTCCCCTTGTAATAATGTGCCTTGGCATATTTTTTGCAACGGGCGTGGAAACACTGGCGCTTCATGCAAAACACATTAAATATAAATTAGTTCCCCAATTCTTAAAGCGCTCGGCAGCCGTCTTTGCTTTAACTGGAATAATCTTGGTTTTAAATAATCCCGCAATCTACGACGGTCAATTGCTTTCGCCGCAGTATTCAAGACCGTCAAATATTCCCCCTTATTACTATCAGGCTGCAAACTACCTTAACAAGCAGTCAAACAATACTCGGATATTGGTTGAACCGGGCACAGATACGAGCGTATATCGCTGGGGAGTTACGGGTGACCCTATATTGCCCGGGTTAACGACTCGTCAGACTGCCGAAAGAGTGCAATTGCCGCATGGTACCAACCCCAGTCTCGATTTAATGACCGCCATTGATCAACCGTTTCAGGAAGAAACCATGAATCCGACTACATTGGCCCCATTGGCCAGACTAATAAGTGCAGGGAACCTATTGATACAATCGGATCTGGCCTATGAAGATTATGATCTTCCAAACCCAAGGCAGCTTTGGTCTCAATTTACACCCACTCCTGCGGGGTTAAGCAAACCGATACCTTTCGGCAAACCGGTTCCAAATGTTCCTCCTAAAAACGAAAAGCTTGTTTACGGCGAACAATCTTTGGCACAAAATTCAAAACTGCCATGGCCTCCTCCGATTGCTGTTTTTAACGTTAAAAACGCACGGCCACTTATAAGGACGGAATCAACCTTAAATCCCATAATCGTTGACGGTGGTGGCACTGGGTTGGTTAACTCGGCTGCGGCCGGACTATTAAATTCAAATGCGCCGGTTTTCTATTCGGGAACTTTTACGGACAACTCTAAAAACGAAACCCTATTAAAAACAATGGCTGCCAAAAATGCGGAATTAGTTTTAACCGATACCAACCGGAAACAATCCCGTCGTTGGGATGGAACCATTCAAGACGTAAACGGGTACACGGAAACTGCCACCCAAACAAACAATCCTCAAGACTATTCAAATGCTCCTATCGACCTATTCCCAAACAGCCCTAATTCTCAAACAGTTACCGTTTTAAACGGAATTCAAGCGGTAAATGCGTCAGTCTATGGAAATCAAGTAACGTACGAACCCTACGAGAGACCGGCAATGGCACTTGACACTAACCCCGATACAGCTTGGTCTTACTCTTCTCTGGTTTATCCGCCGGGCCAATGGTGGGACGTCAATCTTATAAATCCCGACACTACTAACTACATTTACTTATCGCAGGTATTAACCGGATCTCCGATTGAAAAGATTACAAACGTAACTTTGAACTTCAGCGATGATTATTCGCAAAGCTATCAACTCTCCGCATTGTCCAGAACAGTGGGAGGTCAAAAACTTACCTTTCCCAGCCAAACATTTACATCCCTTAAAATTACTATAAACGCAACGGCGCCGACCGGATCAGCTACGGGAACAGACGCTGTAGGTTTTTCAACGGTAAATATTCCAGGTGTTACGATGGACGAAGTCGTAGCTACTCCGACTGACATGTTGAACACGATGGGTTCGTCGAGTATTAACAACAGATTATCAATATTGCTAAACAGACAGACCGTAGGACCGTTTCCACCGAGAGGAAACCCGGAAAACACCATTACCCGTCAAGTTTGGTTACCGACAAATCGTAGTTTCAGCATAACAGGGCTTGTCGCTTTGTCTCAAAATGCACCCGATGATGTCATCGATACCGTTATAGGTGTAACACCTCAAAACGGTAACGGATATGTGGCCAACTCCTCGGGACGATTGCCGGGTTTTTTGATGGCCAGAGCCTATAGCGCATTTGATAACAATGTTAAAACCTCTTGGTCGCCGGGGTCCGGTTATGCACAGCAAATCGGATCCTGGGTTGAAATTGATACGCCTAAAACCGTTACTTTTAATCAAATTAATCTTGCGGTAAATGCAGACAAATACCATTCGGTACCCAAGGAAGTCACTATCTCCACGGAATCGGGTGTCAGAACTTTGAATTTACCATCCATCGTTTCAAAAGGTCCCAAAGGCCGTACCGTGACCGTTAACTTTAAGTTCCCTACAATCAGCGGCAGGCACATCCGATTGACCGTCGATTCAATTCAACCATTTTACGGAAAGGATATTCCAAGCCAACCGTTTTATACCTTGCCTGTGGGCATTGCCGAAGTCGGTATACCCAAGGTAACGATGCCACAGATTCCTAAAACTTTTCCAAATACCTGTTGGAATAATCTGATCTCAGTTAACGGAGTATCGATACCGATCAGGCTTGTCGGATCTGTCCAAAGTGCTCTAAGCGGCAATCCTGTGACATACGTAGCATGTAGCTCATCTCAACCGGCAGCAAACATGTATGCGGGAAATAACTTGGTACAGACCGTCCCCGGTAGTCAAACAGGTATCGATATAAACAGCATCGAACTTGACAGCAAACCAGGAGGATCGCCTAATCCCATATTGTCTCCCGGTCAGCTACAACCGCCAAAATCAAACGCTCAGGTCGCCGCTCTTGCGGTTACCTCTTCATCGGCAGTGAATTTTAAGGCAAAAATAACTAGTTATGGAAAGCCCTTCTGGCTTGTTTTGGGTCAATCTCAAGACAAAGGATGGGCACTGAGTTTAAACGGAAAATCAGTCAAAGGGTCTTCTAAGTTGATTGACGGATATGCAAACGCCTGGTTGATTACTCCAGCACCCGGCAAACACTACTATATTGCGTCATTTAGTTTCTACCCCCAAACTTGGCTCAACTACTCTTACATCCTTTTTTTACTTTGTTTATTGGCAATAATTGCTGCGGCGATTTTTGCCAAAAAACTGCCGCAAGAAGATTGGCGTAACAAGATTCAACCGATAAAACTTGAATATCGGCCAGATTTGCTGGGCATAAATAAAATTAAATCGAGAAGAATTAATATTTCTAATCTGCTCGCACTACTAACCGCAACCACAGTAGCCGATTTTATCTTTATGCCATGGTTCTACGCCCTTTGTGCATCAGTCATTGCCGCAGTCGGCGTTTTGATTACGAGGACGTACAAGGTCTTGGGCTTATTGTCGGTTGCATCTATGCTGGCCGTAACCCTATATCTATCAATAGCCCAAATGGTCTACAGATCAGTAGCCGGTGACGGATGGCCTTCTAGCTACGAATTGGCAAATTTCTTGGCTTGGTTTGCGGTCATCAGTTTGGTTATTTATCAATTATTTGAGCGACGAGCAAAGCCACAACCCGAATCCGGCGGCGACGGCAAATTTTCTTAATTACTTAATAGCTACTATTTCTATTCGTATTTATTGACAAAACAACTAACCGCCCTATAGAATTATTTAACACAAACTTTAGGGAGATATTTGAACTGTTTTTTAATAGAAATACGACTATAATAGTAAATCATAAAACAATTCGATTTCTAAACGTTAAATGCTAAAAAAACTTCTTTTATATACGGCGATTTCCTTCGGGCTAATTGCGGTCGTGCTTACGACGGCTAGTTTCAATACCAACTCTCCGAACGCAGAATCGATTACCGTTTCGAAGTCCAACGGTAGCGCCATAGCCCAAGTTCATGCGCCTAAAATTCACATTCTGCCACTAGCTGTGGAATCCACCTCACCTGCGCAAGGAGCTATCAACGTAGCATTAAATCCTACAATAACCGTGCAATTTTCTGCCCCCCTTGCATCTTTAACTCCTATGCCATGGTTATCGCCAATGATACTGGGTAGCTGGTCTCAAGTCAGCCCCGATGAAGTCGTATTTACGCCGCAACAGTCTTTCCAGCCCTATACCACGGTAACTCTTACAATTCCGGGAGGTTCAGGAGGCATGGAAGGAACCGCTTCGCAACTACTTCAAAAAACACAAATCATAACTTTTACCACAACCTCGGGACCTACAATTCAGTTGCAACAAGATTTGGCTTTATTGGGATATTTGCCCTTAACCTATAACACGACAACCGGAGCATTCGCTTGGCAATACTCGAACATTCCTGCGGGGCTACAGGCACTTTGGCAACCAGGAGTATACAATGAGATGACTAAAGCAGCCGTTATGTCTTTTGAGTACTTTAACGGTCTTTCGGTTGACGGAATAGCGGGTCAACAGGTATGGATATCGCTTGCGGACGACGTTGCCGCCAATAAGACTAACCCTTTTGGATATTCCTTTGTGTCAGTTTCAAAAACATTGCCTGAAACCGTACAGGTATGGCATAATGGTCAGATAGCTTTTAGCACATTAGCAAACACCGGTATTGCCGCAGCCCCCACTCCTGATGGGACGTTTGCCGTTTATCTTAGATATTTGTCTACAACGATGAAGGGAGTTAATCCAAACGGGACTCCCTATAACGATCCAAATATACCTTGGGTGAGTTATTTCAACGGCGGAGACGCTCTTCATGGATTCATACGCGCCAGTTACGGGTTTCCCCAAAGTGTCGGATGTGTCGAAATGCCATTTTCTTCCGCTCAAACCGTATTTAATTTAACCACCTACGGAACACTCGTAAGTATATATTAAATATTCAAATACACTTTAAGTATTAATTTGACATCGTTTTTAAAGCGAAACATCTAACTTATATTTTTGAATGTACCTCTTTACCAATAGTTCGATTGCTTTGTCTGCGACCAAATCCCAAGAACAACTTTCGGTCACTTTGGTAGCATTCAGTGAAAGTTTTTTCAGTTCGTTAGCATCACTTAAAAGGTAAGTGACTTTATCAATAAATTCAGCCTCACTTTTAACCAAATAACCCGTCTCATTATTTTTGATCGAATCTCTGTGACCTACAATCTCAGTGGCAACAGCGGGTGTACCACAAGCAGCAGCTTCAACTAACGTCAATCCCCACCCCTCCCTCATTGAATTAGAAACGATCAACGAAGCGGACCTGTACAGAGAGACCAACTCAGTATCACTAATCCTGCCAGGAAGCATTATCCAATCCTGATATTTATTTTCCGTGACAAAATCGATTAAATTTTGGCGCTCATATCCATCACCGGCTATTACCACCTTAAGTGCATCGACCCGATTTTTAACTTCGGCCAAAATCTTAATCAGCTCTAGATGGCGTTTTACCGGAACTAATCGTCCCACCGAAATGACCAGAGGATCTTTAGACTTTTGTTCGAAGTCAGGCGAAAACTTAGAATCAATACCTGGATGTACCACGTGAATGTTACTTTCGGAAAGTTTTAATTTGGTAACAAGTTCGCTTGCCGTAGATTCAGAAGGCGTCAGTATCGATTCATTCTTATAAAAAAGCGGAGCTATTCGCTCCTCCAAATTTTTACCGACTGCGGCCAAATTTTTCTTAAAAACCAGACTCCACATTTCGCCATGAACGTGGTGAATTATTGTCAATCTAGGAACGTCAGCCCACACCGGCGAAAAAAAAGGCATGCCGTTCCAAATTTCTATTAGGGCTTGGCTGCGTTGATTCTCGTGAGCCAACCAGCTGGCTGCACTTCTAAAAAATACTGTATATCGACTACCTTTTCTGCTTATTTGATACCCGGACCTCTGCCCGTACTTCGAGTGCCCGTACGCCACCGAAGTCCTCATTGTCACAGTAAGGCCATGATCGGCGAACCGCTTTAGAATTTCATGCGCATGCAATTCCGAGCCCCCCGCTTCCCCGTCGTCTAAGTCCCTCCAACCCAATACATGTACAGACTTCAGATTAATTCTGTTTGCAAGTTCATAAAAGT
>DAHXLF010000050.1 GCA_027371755.1 Acidimicrobiales bacterium | reverse complement strand
ACATTGCTGCACAATTGAACCCTCCTGCACCCAATACAAGTGCGGTTGATTTAGCTGAGTGAAAAGTCATTATTGCAGTCTTACAGAAAATATATCGGCAGTAGTGGATTTAAACAAAAAATATATCTGAAGACACGATTAGACAAAACGTAATTATCTACATGCGCAAATTACAAACCAAGTTTGTTTGCCGCCAAATCCTCAGCCATGGCCCAACCACAAACTATCAATGCGTCGTTGGGTTTATTTGTTAGAGGTTTCAATTGTGCAGCAATGTGACTGTCCACGGTAACCTTAGGCCCGCAGAAATCAAAAAATACACCTAAATCGTCGGCGCCGGTTATTAAAAATGTTCGATCGTCCACGAACGACTCTCGATTGAACCGCTTTGCAAGTCTTCGACACCACGCTCTCTCTTCGCCTGTAAGCTTATGCCCCGGAGCCGGTATAATATCATGAAGTCCGGTAAATATCTTAAAAGATTCTGGCTTCACTACCTTGGTACCTACCAAAACATCTTCGTCCGGAAATGCCAAGAGCGCTTTACGGTATTGATCTCCCAAAAGATGCTTTAAATAAGTCTCCGACTTGGAATTACACTCAACGTAGCCAAGCCCTAGGATCATCGCTGGAGTTCCTCCGATGCGTTCCAGGGAATAAAGACACCACGCCCGAAGTTTATTGCCCTCATGACATCTGGTAACCAAAACCCATTCTTCGGCCTGCTTTGACAGATACCCAACATCAAACTTATCTTGAGTATGCGCTGCCAAATTTGCCATCTCTTCAATCTCAGAATCTGACAATTGTGCTGCATCTTTGGTCTCGAGGATAAAAGACATAACCTATATTTTAGTAAAAATTTAAGTAAGAGTTTTGAAAGCGCTCTTAAATGACCACTCAGAGTACAAAAATAGGTTTCACGGATTCGAACTTACAGTTAACAAATGGTTGCCTTGGACACCCAATATCGTGAGCGGCCTCTGTATTGCCATCGTAGTTTTAATTCACAAAGCCGAAGACCAAATGCTGTTCATGAACTTATGACTGCGTCTCCGAAATTAACTCTGAGTTCAGAAAACAGATTTGAATCCAAGCTGACCCAATAATCTGCAGGCAATCGCCACGTCTGACGTTCTATGATTAGATTTACTGGTGTATCACCTTTATGCTCCGTCAAAATATTTTTCAAAACATCTAGTCGCTTCCTTGTCATAAATTTGCAGGGAAGCTTTAATCTAACCGGCAATCGTCCCATCGTCAGTCTGGAGATATCTACAGAGGATATTTCGTTTGCGACAAGTTTGGCCTCTCGATCCTGGGAATCCAACCTACCGGTAATTAAAAGTACCGCATCAGGAGTCAAGATTTCCGAAAATTTCGTATAATATTTGGGAATTACCGCCACCTCAATGCTTCCAGTTAGATCCTCCAATGCAATATTGGCCATTTGATCACCTTTTTTCGTCGTCCTCTTCTCAATTGACGTAACCAACCCGGCGACCGTTGCCATGTTCGTATACGATGACGCTGATCCCATAACAGCGTCGGATTCATCGGTAACCTTAAAATTTTCAATTGGGGTTGCGCCCAAATTTTTTAAAGCCTCTTCATAACCCAAAAGAGGATGGTCGCTGACGAATCTCCCAAGCGTCTCCTTTTCAAAATTCAATAACGTTCGCCTGTCAAATTCAATATCGGGAATCTCCACGGAAACATCCATAATCGAACCTGACATCTCGGGGTCATCGAACAAAGAAGTCATTCCGCTTTCTTTGTCTTTCCTTTTTAAACCCAAAAAATCCATCTTCAACAGTCCGAGCTCTTCAACACCGTGCATTTCATATTGAGTTACTATTGGTGCCGAACTTGCATCCTGAGAACTGTCCGGTTTACGCTGAATGGGAAGATATTCCGTAAGCTCTTCACCTGAAATTACCACTGCAGCGGCATGGATGCCGTCCTGACGACACAGGCCTTCTAACCCTTTGGCTACTTCAATAACTTGTTTTGCTTCAGAATCGGTTTCGTAAAGATTCCTTAAATCTTTGGCCGCCTTATAGCCATCTATATGTTCGGGAACCTCCTCAAAACATGCCCATAATGGCGTATCTCTACCCATTACAACCGGCGGCATCAACTTGGCTATTTTATCGCCTAAAAAGTAAGGAAATCCCAAAACCCTTGCCGCATCCCGCACAGCCGCTCGAGCTTTAATGGTTGAAAACGTAATAATCTGAGCAACATGATCTTCTCCGTAAACCGAAGATGCGTACTTAATCATGTCCGATCTGTAGCGATCGTCAATATCCATGTCGATGTCGGGCATCTGTTTACGACCCGGATTTAGAAAACGTTCAAAAAAGAGTCCGTGCCTGATCGGATCGATATCTACTATTTCCAAACAGTAGGCGACGCAACATCCCGCGGCAGACCCACGTCCAGGTCCGATTCTAATTTTACTTTCCCGGGCGAACCTGATTAAATCCCAAACTATCAAAAAATAGGAGCTGAATCCCATGCTTTCGATGACCGAAAGCTCGTAGTCCAACCTTGAAACAACCTCTTCGGGTACCGAATCACCGTATCTTGCGCGCGCTCCTTCAAAAACCAAATGCCTCAAATAACTCTTTTCGGATTCTGACTGATCCCCTAAGACAAAGTTGCTCGGCACTTTAAAATGCGGCAAATTTGCTCGTCCAAATTCAATTTCAACGGAAGCTCTGTCTGCTATTACAAGCGTATTGTCACAGGCATCGGGGACTTCGGCAAACAACTCCCGCATTTCATCGTTTGATTTTAAGTAATGTTCGCTTCCGTCAAATTTAAGTCGATTTGTGTCAGAAATGAATGACGCTGTCTGCACACACAAAAGAGCATCGTGCGAACTGGAATCTTCCCTTCTGCAGTAATGAGAATCATTGGTCGCCACCAGCGGAGCGCCGATTTTCCGTGCTAGTTCTATCAGTTGAGGATTGGTCTGTTTTTGCTTGTCGATTCCGTGATCTTGAATTTCAATAAAAAAGTTCTCTCTACCAAAAATATCCTGAAACGTAGTGGCATATTTTTTTGCGGATTCAGAATCACCAACAAGCAACGACTGGAGGACAAGACCTCCCAAGCAACCTGAAGTTGCTATGATTCCTTTTGAATACTGTGATAAAACTTCAAAATCAAGTCTGGGTTTATAGTAATAACCCTCAAGGTAGGACTTGGAAGAGAGCTTCATTAAGTTTTTATATCCCTCGTTGTTTTCGGCAAGTAGGGTCATATGATAATAAAGTTTGCCTCCGTCGGCGGAGTCATCCATTAATTCGCTACGTGGCTTTCTTTGTGGTTTTTCGAATCTCGAGTCCTTCGCCATATAGGCTTCTATCCCAATTATTGGTTTAATGTCATTTGCCCTGCAAGCCTTATAAAAATCCAGAACGCCGTACATGTTACCGTGATCGGTGATACCTATTCCGATTTGGCCGTCGGCTTTTGCTATCCGCACCAGATCATTTATACGAGCGGCACCGTCAAGCATCGAATATTCGGTGTGAGTGTGTAGGTGAACGAATCCGTTGCGAGAAGAAGTCAACCCAAATATCCTTTCAACTTATTTAAATTATATACATAGCACTAAACTATCAACAAAGCGACCCCTTGACTTCTGAGTCTAAAGCAAGAACATTTCGTAAATTTCTTACCGAAATGTTTAGCTGTCCTTAAATTTTAGGAAGACAGGCTGTAGCTTTCAAGCATTTAGTAAAATTTTAGATCGTTTATCGATGACATTTTCCACCTTTTTAATTCGACCGTGATATTATCGGCGATTTATTCAATTTAGCAACACGTTCTGCGTAAAATTAGATCGTATCTTAGAATTAATTAGCCGTTCTTAAACGATCGCCAGAAAAAAGTAAACAGATTGGTAGTTCAAACAATGACCACTACATCAGCTAAGACAGGCAGTCAGAGGTTCAATATTGCAGATATGCTATGTGCTTTGATGCAGCTTTTGTGGATTCAATCTTTTGACGGGTCAAGATCAAAAAAAGAAACGGCCTTTACATAAAATCTTAAAAACGCAAAAAAACAGCAACTTCTTGCGATTATGAATTAAGTGCCACAACCGATTATTCTGCAGATTCGCACCGTCGCAACCTTTAAAGTTTGCCTTATTTTAATTTAATCCTACTCGCTTTCTCAGCAGATCAAGAGCACTTGTTGCGGCAATTTGTCTGATTGAATCACGGGTTCCGAACAATTTTAATTCAACTGGTTCGACATTAACCGTACTCAGCTTGTCGCCGTCGCAGCAAAGCCCAATGTATACCGTTCCCGGTTCTTTACCCTCTTGTGAATCGGGTCCGGCCACTCCGCTTATTGCCAAACATACGTCACTGTTAAACAGATTCAACCCCGCCTTTGCCATTTCGTTAACTGCTAGTGCGGAAACTACGGATTCAGACTGAATCTTTAGGACCGAATGTTTAATTTCAGATTGGTACGCTACCAATGATCCTTTAAAGTAAACAGAAGCTCCGGGGATGCCAACCAACCGGGATCCGATAAGTCCGCCGGTTAAAGACTCAACGAAACTCAAAGTTAAGTTTCTCGAAATAAATATGTTTTTTACTACGTCTTCGATCGATTCACCGGTTGCAGAAAACACACAGTCTCCCAAAATTTCTGATATCTTAGAAACCTCGTTGTTTAGAGCGCTGTCTAGCTCTGGCGTGTTTTGGCCGCTGACGGAAATCCTAACTTTTACTCCGGTTGTCAAGTTGGCCAAAAAGGCAATTGAAGGGGTATTTGGTTGATTTTCAAGCTGCATTGTTTCCAAACGATCGAATTCTTCGGATAATTTGGCCGCTATGGCCGATTCACTCATTCCCCAAGTCATGATGTTTGAATACTTCACCGCCCTTTTTTCGCCAGTTCGGAGGAGCAAATCAGGTATCACTGCACGAGAAAGCATCTCTTTCATTTCGTGCGGCACGCCCGGCAGACAGTACATAACTTTATTGCCGACACCGCAGATTAAACCAGGTGCGGTTCCTCGTCTCTGTTCGATATATGAAGCACCTTTGGGAACTAATGCCTGAAGAAGATTATTAGCAGGCATTTGTCTGTTTCTAGCTTTAAAAAAACCTTCAATGATGTCTACCAGCTGCGGATCTTGTTCAAGTTCAACACCCATAACTATGGATGCAGCTTGTCTGGTTATATCATCTTGAGTGGGCCCCAACCCCCCCGTGACAATTAATGCGTCACATTTAGACAGACAATATCGCATAGATTCAACAATTCTGTTTAAATTGTCACCTACCGTCGAAGTGCCGTAAAGATATATACCATTGTCAGACAACTCCTGTGCAATATGGGCTGAATTTGTATCCGCAATCTGCCCAAGCAAAATTTCAGTCCCAACAGCTAAGATTTCAGTTCTCACCAAACTACCTAATTATGTCCTTGCTCTACTTGCTTAATTTTGAAGCCTTCATACCGTCCATGAAATATTCAATTCCCGTATAAAGTGTGAGCGCTAACGCCAAAAGAATCGCTACAGTAATAACGTAATTATATTTAAACAATATCGGCATTGTTGCCAATCCAATGGCGGAGTCTTGAACGAAAGTCTTAACTTTTGCAGTAAATCTTGCCGGTATCGACACGCCGTGTTTCCCCATTACGGTTCTATAGATACTCATTGCAACTTCTCTGGTAAATATTAAAATTGCAACAATTAAATTGATCCTGCCGACGTAGACGTAGGCAAAAAGTGCACCCATGACGGCAAATTTGTCTGCCAAAGGATCTAAAAATGCACCCGACCTTGTCGCGCCCATCCTTCTTGCGACATAACCGTCCAAACCGTCCGAAAATGACACAACCGCCCATATCGCCATAAGTGTCCAGCTGGTATTGTATTTGACAATCAAATAGATTACAAGCGGAGCAGAGACAATTCGCAACAGAGTCAACAAATTAGCAGGTGTCAATAGAGCGGTAGGACCGAAGCTATGTCCGGTGTCGTTTTGATGGGAGAGTCTGTCCGATGAAGTCACTGCAAAAAATTTACGTAAATTAAATTAGAGATGAAGGCTATGAATTAATTTTTACCTTTATTAATACTAGTACCGCAAACGCAATATAACCATAATTTTAAAGGTATATTCAAACTTGAACCAAACGAATGTGAGATTTAAAAAGTTGTTTCAGTGAGCTTTTTAAGTTCAAACCGTTTTATCACGGCGACACAATTGATTTGTACAACTTTGAATTTTTAATTTCAACATCGCGCTAATGTATGTTGACTTATATTGCGACCGCAATCAGATCAACCCCCTGAGATCCCACAATTTTAACCTTTAGGAAGCTTCCGGGTTTACCCACTTTGTCCATAGACTTATTTGCGAATTTGTATGAACCATTCAACTCCTCACCACTTACATCGGAAACCATTTTTATTAAGCCGTCAATTTCAGGAGCTTCCCGGTAAGATCTTCCTGTAGTCGGACTATCCAACAATACGGTAGTTGTAGTGCCGATAAGGTCGTTGCGCTTTGACAGAGTTATGTCATCCTGTATTGATTTTACCTCCCTCAACCTTTCTTTGGCTAACTCTGAACTAACCTGATTCAACATTGTGTCGGCGAGAGTTCCCTTCTCTCTTGAAAAGGTAAAAAATCCCACCCAATCCAGTTGTGCCTCCGAGACAAATTGAAGCAATATATCGTGATCGTTTTCAGTTTCGCCCGGGTAACCGACTAAGAAGGAAGTCCTGAATACTGCGTCGGGATTTAACGAACGAATAAATTTTATCTTTTCCAAAAACTTTTCCATCGACCCATATCGTCGCATGGACTTTAATATCCCTTGAGACGCATGTTGCAGAGACAAGTCAAAATACGGAACTGGGCTGCTTGCCATCGTCTCAATCAACGATGTTGTCAAGCTGGTTGGATAGATATAAAACACCCTAACCCACGGAACCAATTCCGACGCGCTCTTATAAAGATTCTTTAAATTTATTCCCTGTGCCTTGGCTTCAGCTAAATCTTTCCCGTAAGAACCGATATCTTGTGCGATCAATATGACTTCTTTTGGTGTCATATGATTTATTTCATCTAATATCACACTCGGATGTCTGGATACTTGTCTACCACGAAACGAAGGAATAGCGCAGAAACCACAATTTTTATCACAGCCTTCGGCAACCTTAATATAAGTCCATGGCTGTTTGGGTTTAAGATTAACCCGAGTCAAATTTAAAAGATCAAGTTTTGGTAACCGTGAAATATTGGAAACCACTGTTTTTGACGAATTTTCGTTTGGCACGAATGCCGATAATATGTCAGTACCAAAACCTCCGACTAGATCTACCTCTTTTAACTCTTTTCTGAGTTGTTGAGTATACCTCTCTGCCATACACCCAGTTACAGCTATTTTTGACCCTTGCTTTTTTTTATCAACCAAATCGAAGATAGTTTCAATTGATTCTTCTCTGGCTTCTTCAATAAATGCGCATGTATTTACGACAATTAAGTCTGCATCTTTTGCGCTGGACGATTTCAGTAAACCGTAATTCTTGAATCCAGACTCTATTTTGTCGGAATCAACCTGATTTTTGGGGCAACCCAATGTTTGGATCCAATAACTTTTAATTTTCCCTGGTTGCTGTTTGATTTCGATATTGACTTTTGGGGAATTATTCAATTTAATTTTTATTTAATTTAAGATTTTACCGAACTGCACCCAAAATTTTGAAATAACACTTGAATGACCGTTATTAATTTTAACTCTCTTATTGCTTGTATATGTCATTTAATATCAAACCCAAAAACACCGATCCACCTAAGGATCTGCATTCTAAAATAAATGCTTTCTGGGCCTTATTAAATCCCAAGTTAACGGTCAGAATCAGCGTTTAAACCAACGAATCGAACATGTCCTGAAATGATACTCATAAATCATGTGCCCATAAATTTCACAAACCCATATGGATTTCTTGATTGTTGGTCTTAACACGTCTGCGCTTATGCCCACAAAAGCTTAGACACAAGATAATTTTGTTTTAGGCTACTTGACGATTCCTTGACCAAATAGGTCGTTTAAGTCATTTTCAGAATAATTCATAGCTGCCAAAACCTCCTTGGTATGTACGCCAGGCATCGCAGGCGGTGTTGGATTACTTAAAGATGTTTCCGAAAATCTGGGACCCGGTGCGGGTTGAAGTACCCCTTCGACTTCGACATAGGTTTTTCTAAATTTAATATGCTCATTTTCATGAGCGCCTTCCATCGTTAAAACTGGTGCCACACAAGCGTCACTGCCTTTATACAAATCCACCCACTCATTTAAAGTTTTAGTAAGAAACTTTTTTTTAAGCTTTTCTTTGAGATTGGGCCAATTATTTCTGTCCCACTGATTATTAAATTCCGGATCGTCAATCTCGCCCAAACGAATAAATTCCGCATAGAATTGCGGCTCAATAGCACCAACTGAAATGTATTGACCGTCTTTCGTCTCATACACTTCATAAAAATGGGCACCAGTATCCAAAAGATTTTCCCCCTTCTTGTCGGTCCAAAAACCCAATGCCTTCATCCCAAAAATCATTGATGCCAAAATTGCAGCTCCATCCACCATCGCAGCGTCCACGATTTGGCCTTGATTTGATTTTTGAGCGTTAAGCATACCCGCCAGCATCCCCATAGCCAAGTACATTCCGCCTCCGCCAAAATCCCCCAACAAGTTCATAGGTGGCACTGGAGGACCTTCGCTTCTGCCAATTCCGGACAACACTCCCGACAATGCAATATAATTTATGTCGTGTCCCGCCCAGGGAGCCATAGGTCCTTCTTGTCCCCATCCGGTCATACGCCCGTATACTAACCTGGGATTCCTACTTAAGCAATTTTTTGGACCGATTCCCAACTTTTCGGCTACTCCAGGTCTAAACCCTTCCAAAAATCCGTCTGCCGCTTCACACAGCTTCAAAACGATTTCAACCGCTTTAGTACTCTTAAGGTCAACTCCAATCGAATATTTATTTCGATTTAATATATCAGTTTTATTTGTTTTACTGACTTTGTCGGATTTGTCAATACTGCTTCCGGAGACTGCCGAAACACGGTCAACTCGAATAACAGTGGCTCCTAAATCGGCCAAAACCATACCACAAAACGGTGCTGGTCCGATTCCGGCGATTTCAACAATTACAAATCCCTTTAGCGGCCCATTCCTATTTTCAGAAAATTTTTCAAACATTTCTACCGCTCTAACCTGCCGGTAAGACCGCAAATACGAAATTCTCCAGCGATAGAATTAAATTAATACGAAATTCAATCATACGTGCGTCCGTTTAGTATTTTCAACAATTATTTCGACAACCTGTGACCAAAGAGCTTGAGGAAGGTCGTGACCCATACCTTCAAGTACGTGAAGCGTTGAATTCTTTATGGCCGCCGCTGTTGCAATTCCGCCTGAGACATCAACCAACGGATCCGAATCACCGTGAATAACCGCAGTGGGTATATTCAACTTTTCAAGATCTTTAGTACGATCCTCGCTACTTAAAATTGCAACGAGTTGTCGAACCACCGAATCGGGATCATAGCTGCGGTCATATTCTCTCGCCGCTAAATCATAATGGTATTCTTCATCGAAATCAAATTTTGGCGAAGAGATCAACCTGGAAGTAGCCACCTTATATTCGATTGCCTCCTCCCTATTGGTCGGCGGTTTTAGCGATAATACTTTATAGCCATCTTCATGTGGCATGCCTACCCCTTTAGCCCCAGTAGTCGACATGATCGAGCAAAGAGACATGACCTGGTTCGGATGCCTTATTGCTAAACTTTGTGCTATCATTGCGCCCATAGAAACTCCCACGACATGGCTTTGAGTAATTCCAAGTCTGTCCAATAGTTGCGATGCGTCATCTGCCATCTCATTTAATGTATATTTATCCTCGTCGTCACCCTGATTCTCAAACTTTGTCGAAAGTCCGCTGTCTCGGTTGTCAAATCTGATGATGAAAAATTCTCTGGCCGCCAAAAGTCGAACAAATTTTTTATTCCAGCTAATCAGTTGACCTCCCAAGCCTTCAATCAATAACATTGGAGGATCGTCTCGCCTGCCGTAAGTCTCAACTTCCAGTTCTGCATTAACAGTTTTGATTCTAACCATTTAAAAATTATTATGCATTTTAAACATTAAGTCAAGAACGAACGCACAATATTCCAATGTTTTTTTCTTGTGACCATTTTCAACGATATATCCTGAGTCTGCTTGAGACTTAAATTTTTATCAAATTAATGACATACGATGCCGCTATATACAAGGTTCTGCGACAACTTATTAAACTTTAAATTTACTTTATTGTCATTCGGTTGTGACATTAAACCCGAAAGAAAAAGTGACAAGTCAAATAATGTTTATTTTGGATCTTTCATAATAACCCAAAGATAAAAAAAGTTGATTGCATTTAAATCCGGTAATCTGTTTCGGAAATTATCATATATTTTTATATTTTTATTCAGCATACGGCATTTTCATATATAACAAATAAGAAATTGTTAGCAAATACGGCTTGACGCTTAGATTAAAATTGACGAATGGAAACTTTAAAAAATACCTCAACGGAATTTAAATTCGGTTTGGCTACAGCTGGATTTCAAATTGAAGGAGGTTATAACGGTCCGGGAGAGCCTTCCAATAATTGGGTTGAATGGGAAACATTAGGCAAGGTCGAACCATCCGGAATCGCAATTAATTTTTGGGAGTCATACGAACGTATTTTAGACTTGGCGGTCACTACCGGAGTTAACACATTTAGAATTTCAATTGAATGGGCGCGATGCTTCCCCAAAGCAAATACCCCCGATGAGGATGCCATTTTAAGGTATGAAAATATCTTAAAGGCCATTGTCGAAAGAAATATGACACCTGTTGTTACTTTGGTCCATTTCACTACACCACACTATTTCGGCTCCAATCCATGGCTTAGCACGTCGTTCATAGACCACTATGTCGAATGGGCAAAATTTGCAGTAGCACGGTTTCAAAAATACTGCAATAACTGGGTAACTTTAAATGAGCCGGTAATCTATTCGGCGATGTCATATTTTACCGGTATGTTTCCGCCTGGAGAAATCGGCAAAATACGGCATGTCATAACCTCGTATCAAAATCAACTGCTTGGCCATGTTAAGGCTTATCAAGTTATTAAGTCTATACAGTCTGACTCCTGTGTAAGTTTTAATAACTTTTGTTTTTCAGTTTATGAGCTAGACAAGGCTGTAACTGACATTTTACTTGCACGCAAACGGAAAATTCGACGTGATGATATCTCGACCTATTTGGAAAATCAAAAAAAGAAATACTACCTAGAGATTGGCGCTACCACCAAACGAGATACCCTTCTGAGGTCGGCTTTGGCAAAGTTGGTGAACCCCGTAACTTCATACAACAATCTTATTAATGCGGTTTACAGCAGCGAACACGAAAACACATTGGACGTAATTCAGCTAGATTTCTATAATCCGATAACCTCGTCTCACTTCAGACTTCCCGGACATAAGACATCTGGTGGGCGAAACTGGATGCCTGGACGTCTTCTTTGGGACGACAAAGTCGATCCCGACCTCTTCTTAAAATACGTCAGAGCAAATAACGACCCAGAAGTTGAATTATGGATAGTAGAAAGCGGCATGTGTAATCGCGTCAAAAACGGAAGGGCCTTCAAGCGAAATGACGGTTGGGACCGCCCCAGATTCTTAACGGCTTACTTTAATTCGGTAAATACGGCTCTCCAGGAAGGATTAAACATTAAGGCATATTTTTATTGGACCGTAATGGACAACTACGAATGGGGAAGCTACGAACCACGGTTCGGAATATTTGGCGTAGATCGTGAAAGAGGGCTAAAATACCTTGCCAACGATGCAATGGGATACGACAGCGCTAGCAAGCTTAAGTCGCTAATTAATAATTTTTATCAGACAAATTTAATTAAATAAGTATTTTCATTGGGATGATTGTTATATGACGCTATCTGCAACGGCTAACAGACTGCGTACGGTTATCACTCCAGGGAGGGTAAATTTAATAGGCGATCACACAGACTATTCAAAGGGATTAGCTCTTCCCGTAGCGATAAATCTTTACATTGTGGCTAAATACGAAGACATTCCGGGTGCCAGAGTCCTCAACATAACTACCGAAATCGACACGAAAAAAGGAAAAGAAATCCTGCGGTCTGAAATTGATTTCAACGATACAAAACTGGATGATCCGCTGGCAAGATTTATTAAAGCAGCAGCTGACATTGTAAACGCTACTCCTGCAGGCATTCTCAAAATTACTTCGACTCTACCTATGGGGGCCGGGCTGTCCTCATCGGCGTCATTTATCATAAGCCTCCTGCTTTCCTTCAGTGACTTACCGCTCGATGAAAATTTAGCCAAGATGGCTCAACAGACTGAACATATTGCCACGTCGGCAAAAACAGGTATGCTGGATCAACTTGCAATTATAAACGGCAAAAAGGGATCGGCGATGCTTATAAACTTTGAGGACAACTCGCTAAAAGAAATATACATACCGCCGGAGATTCAAATTGCAATTGTTCACTCTGGTATTACTAGAAAATTATCCGATTCAAACTATTCCAAAAGAGCCGATGCCGTAGCTTTAATTGAAAATAGATATGGCAAATTAAATAAGATGACCATTTCCGAGCTTACCGAAATTCACGAACCCGAATTAAAACCGTTAGCCAAACACATAATAACGGAGAACAAACGCGTATTAGATTTTTCTAATGCACTTATTGATAGTGACTTTCATGCCATTAAAGAAATAATACATAACAGCCAGTTATCTCTATCGCAAGATTACGGGGTTTCGTTACCAGAGATAGATAATCTTGTCGAAAATGTCAATAGCATAAGAGGTGTTATAGGTTCTCGCCTTACTGGCGGGGGTTTCGGGGGATGTTTAGTCGTACTGGCCGAAAAAGAAAAATTTGATTATCAAGCACTATCAAACTTAAATCACCAATTTTGGCTGGTAAGGCCTTCCGACGGACCTAGGGTTGAAACAGTCTAGAAGATATTTAAAAACATTGTTCTTAAATTAGCGCAACCAACGCCGTGTTGAATTATTCACGTCCAAAAACAACTTTTCAAGCCGCATACGGTTCAAACCAAAAAGTCAAAACTTATGATAGGCATGCGTGTTCCAACTCATAGGCAGCTACGGGTTTTGAGAATAAAAACCCCTGAGCCATATCGCAACCAAGTTCGGTAAGAATATCCAGTTCCATTTGATTTTCAACACCTTCAGCCACGACTACCAATCCTAATGAGTGAGATAAGTCGATTACAGTTTTAACGATAATACTGTCTTCGGGTTTGCCCGAAAGTACGGACACAAACGACTTATCTATTTTTAAAATGTCAAACGGGAAACTTCTTAAATAGGTGAGAGATGAAAACCCAGTTCCGAAGTCATCGACTGCCAATTTGATACCCATTGATCTCAGTTCATTGAAGATATCTAAAGCCTTATTATGATCTTCCATCTGCGCACCTTCGGTTATTTCCAATACCAATTGACTTGGGTGCAACTTGGATTCGGATAAAGCATCTTCAACGGTTTTTACCAAATTGGATTCGTCTATCTGTTTAGCGGATAAATTAACTTCAACCACACATTCGGCTCTGTCCTTATAATCAAACGGAAGAAGAAGTTCGTCCGAAGTCACCCATCGGTCCATTGTTTTGCAAGCTTCTTTAAGTACGAACTCGCCTATAGGAACAATCAGACCAGTATCTTCCGCCGTTTTAATAAACGAATCCGGCATTATCAAACCCTTACCTGGATGCTGCCATCTAATCAGTGCCTCTACCCCAACCGTCTTCAAAGACGGTAACCCGAGTAGAGGCTGAAAGTAAACCTTTAGTTCGTCTTTTTCAATTGCAGAATGAAGCAACATCTCAAAAGAGGTTGACTGTACAATTTTTTCTTTAAGTTTCTCATTAAATACTTCAAACCGATGCCCGCCCTTTCGCTTAGCTTCAAACATTGCGGTATCGGCATTAGAAATTAAGGTATTTCCGTCATATCCCGCCTCAACGTCGGTGGCGATTCCGATTGAAAGCGAACAGTACACTTTATTATTATCGAATTCAATCGGCCTGGATAGCGAGTTAATAATGCGTGCTGCGGACTTCGTTGATTTTTGAAGTACATTCTTACCATGAACCGATAAAATAAATTCATCCCCTCCAAAACGAGCCAAGAACTGGTTGGGGCCTATGCAATTTTTAATTCTTGCAGCTATTAGTTGTATAACCTTATCTCCGGCATTATGTCCTAGCGAATCGTTTATTCCTTTAAATCTGTCGACGTCTATAAATAGAACTGCTGTATTTTCACCCTTGGTTTGCTGCTCGATAAGATCCACATCCAACTGATATCCAAAAAGTTTTCTAGAAGGTAACCCGGTTAACTGATCGTGCAGATACACGGCTTCAAGTTGATGCTTATTAACTTTATGGTTTGTAATATCTTGTATCCAAACACAAAACAACTCTTCGTCAAAGTGAAGACTCAACTCTGCCAGCAGCACTACTCTTAAAACGCAGTCAAGATCTTCCCCATTTTTGTCCTTTAGAATAGCCTCGATCGGCTCATTTAACATGGGTTGCAAGCTTTGCAAAGGCAAATTTTTTGAAAATTCATCGGATTCACTTAATGCCACTTGTAACACTTCACCTGCCTCCATAGTGGCGGCTAGGTCTCCGAGATAAGTCTCTACTTCGTCCAGCGCAAAACCATCAACAAATTTTTCATCAAATATGCCGTTAGAAAAAATAATCTTTCCCTTTCTATCGACAACCACAAACGAATCTATCGATAATTCCAAAATATTACCGAAATAGTTTGTTAACGATACCAAGTGTTCTTTGGCTTGGTTTAAATTAACAAATGGCCAAGCAACGAGTTTAAGTTTGAGAGA
>DAHXLF010000004.1 GCA_027371755.1 Acidimicrobiales bacterium | reverse complement strand
ATTCAATCCTATTTGGATCAAAGATCCAAATTTTAAAATCGAAAATCATATAACTAGAATCAGTCTTGATCCTCCATATGACAGTTCGGCCTTATGTAACAGAATCGGTGAAATCTGGCAATCGCCATTAAATTTAAACCGCCCTCTGTGGCATTTTTACTTGATCGATAACTATCTTGAAGACCAGATAGCTGTTGTTGCTAAAGTGCATCATAGCCTAATCGATGGCGTTAGCGGTGCAAATCTATTCGTACAACTATTAGATTTAGATCCTATCGTAAAGTATGTTCCCAAAGAGCAAGAAAGCAACGACGATAGCCGACCATCATTCATACAAGAAATCGTAAAAAACATAACTTTGGCTCCCAAAGTTATGTCTCAAATAGCGCAGTTTCAAACCAACTATGTAATCAATTTGCCGAAGACGGCAACCAAAGTATTCAAAAGTCTGAATAATTTACACAAGGCTTACGGAGCTCAAGCGGCCAAAAAACCGCCTCTGCTTTTCACTGCGCCAAGGACATCGATGAATAAAGCCGTGTCAAAAAAACGTACATTTTCGTATGTGGCATTTAAAATGACCGATATCGTAGAAATTAAGAATCGATTTAACGTAACGATTAACGACGTGATCATGACGATATGTACAAATACTTTGAGGAATTATCTTGCCGAGACAAAAGAAATTCCAGACTCACCTTTAACCGCGCTCATGCCAATTTCCATACGAGATGACAGCGATAAACAGATCGTGGATAATCAGGTTTCCGCCGGTGTTGTGGCCTTACCTACTAACGAACCAAATATTTTAAAACAGCTGCAACTGGTGTCTCAGAATGCCAAAAATGCCAAGGAGTTGTCAAAAACCGTAGGCGAAAAGATATTTTTAGATGTTGCGACTCTATTGCCAATCAATTTACAACAAATTATGGCAAAATCTGTTTACAAGCTCATAGCTTCCGACACAATCAATCCGCCCGCCAACGTCATAATCACCAACGTACCTGGACCAAATTTTGCGCTATACAGCAATTCAATCCCCTTAGACAACGTTATTCCAATAGGCGCACTTGGCCAAGGAATCGGTATTTGCTTTGCTATATTCAGCTATAACGATCGAATAAACATAAGTATTTTAAGCGACCCGAACCTAATTTCCAAACCCGAAAGGATACCTACGCATCTTAACCGTTCTTTTGAAAAGCTCTTTTCGATGAAGCCCCAAAAGAAAACAAGACACTAACCAATTCCAAATATCCCAAATAGAATCTTTATCAGGTTCTTTTTTTGTTAGGATCCATTACTAGTCTCTTAGGGACTATCTAAACCGAAATTTACCACACATTTCGGTTTAGATATAACCACCCCAATGGTTATATCTGTCTAATCCCATCTTAAACATCTTGCCTCAGAGCTCTCGTTGTATAAGGGCGTTATAAAATTTACCGGTGGACATTATAGGACAGCTTTCAAACCCGAATGCCGTATTATACATTCCAGCTGGGACACAAGGCTCACAAGCTCGATGAGAGCAATCTGTCAACTCACTCGAGACCAAACCAACTACTTCTCAAATAATTTTGAATCAAGTCCTGACTGTTTCACAATAGCCAAAAATGTGCCGATCGGTAACGGTTTATTTCCACTATGCAAAGGTACTGGTACGATTTGACCAGTTTGCTTTTGTTTGTAAATAATATGACTGCCTCGTTGCCTTGCAATATAAAAACTGTTTGCTTCAAGAATTTTAATAATTTGCTTGGCAGTTAGCGATTTAGGCAAGAGAAACCGTTACATCGGCAATAATAGGTCGCTTATGAGAGTCCGGTATTGTTTTGTGGTCTGCCTCTAATTCTTCAATCCATAAACTTAACACTTCAGAAGCCATTTTTTGTGCTTCCTCGAATGTATTTCCAAAAGTTACACATCCCGGAAAGTCGGGAAAAGACACTTCAAAGCCACCCTCCGAAATAGAATTAAATACAGCCTGATAAGTTGCTGTTGAATTTAAAGTCTTCATGCTTACATTTTAACACTTTCTTGACAATCGCAAGTTATTCTTGGAGATGCCAGAAGATTTAACCAGATCAATTAATTTCGATTTTGATTCGGTAGAAATCAAATCTTTAAATACGGAATTGATGTACCTGACCCCGTTCGCCTTTTTCAGTCATTTCTCGTTTGAAATAGAATCAGATGCAACATAAGTTCAATATCTCTTTTATATCTCGCTCCAGGTCGTCATCTAACTCAGTAAGATCAATCACAATTAACTTTCGGCTATATGCAGATAGAGCTATGGACTCGGAATATTATGCTTCAAATCGGCTACTTTGATGGTGATACATACGGAACCGACTTTGCATAATCTTTGAACAGGTATGGGTAGTCCTAGAACGTATCAAGCGAACGTCGCTTTTGGACTCAATACTGAAATCAGGCATATGAACATACACGATACCGACTGGTTCCGTGATGCGTTCAAGTGTTCTCATAGAAAACCCGAATTTGCGGCGTGGAAGGTTTTTCCGAACTTCGTACAATGAACGAATGTCATTTTGGATTAGAGCATTTATGAACGCCTAAATGCTCTTGCCCTCATTTCCAATCGTATACAAAACTTGTGCAGTTTGAAGATAGATTTGCTTGCCGTTATTGAATCGTTCTAATTCCTCCCCACGATATAACTTCCCTATAATTTCACTGTTTATAGTATGATGTGGAAGTGCTCGATATACCCTTCGAATAAGGGTTGTCAACTGTTGCGCAATATTAAACACGGCCTATTTTGAACAATCGACTGTTACTTTTATTCGATTATTATGGGTCATACTGAATATATGGTTCTAAGAGTAGTTTAACTATTACCGAACTATGAATTGAGTATGATCCCAAATACTTGGTTCGTTGACTTCCAACTCCTGGAAACTGCTAGTAGCGTCTTCAGCTGCTCGTTCACTTGATCATCTTCCACCAAAAATTGCTTGAGCAATAATTGAATTTATGCTAGGCCCATTGACTGCAAATCCTCGCAGAGTGGGCCATCCCCTGAAGAACGAACTCTCAGGACTTTGGTCTGCTCGACAGAGCGTTTATCGCGTTATCTACGAGTTAAATGAATCCGAACTAGTGATTAATGTCCTGTACATCGACTATCGTGCTGATATCTATCACCGAGGTAAGTGCTCTTAATTTCATAATTACCAATTTCAAGCTGTTCACATGATGATTGGAAGTAATTTGTCTGACCAATCGTTGTAAAATTTCCCGGTGGACCTTATAGAACAGCTTTCAAACTTTTGTTACCCGCTCTGAACAATCGAAATAAAATTGTCATTCTCTCAATTGCCGATTCAAGTTTTCCCTAACTATCGTTATGGGATTTGCCTAAACTAGGGGGTAGTAGGTGAAATAGCGTGAGAGAATCAAAAGGAGATTGTACAAATCCGTACTTTAGATAAAAACTCTTAGCATTGTTATCTTTTGCGTGAACAAGAACCACTCTTACACCTATGCGTTCACTGACCTCAAATGCTTTTAGCATGAAATGTTTTAACAGTGAAGCCGCTAATCCTTGACCTTGATAATCAGTATGTACTGCAAGTCGAGAAAGTAACACTGCCGGAAGCATCTCCGGCTGATTACGTCTCATAGCTTTGGGCACAGCATCTCGAACTACAGCAGCACTTGCTGAAGCGTAATATGCGACTACAAAATGGTCATTCAGAATCACCCATGTTCTTGAAGCACCTGAGACTTGATTAGCACGAGCTCGAGTTTTGATCCAAATGTCTAGCAATTCAGCGCCAGAATGAAAATATTCAATATTATGATCATCTGCGAGAAGAACAGGGCCCCGAAAACTCAAGTTGAATTATTTCTCAAGTACCGATGGGGTGGTAAGAAGTTTCACCATCTCCGAAGTGAACGTCACTGGTTGGCAGAGAGAGGATTCAATTTCAAGCCAGGCATTTTCATCTGCCACGAAAACCCGCAGATCTGCCAGATCAGATTGTGCGGCCCCAACCGCATTTCGTAGTACGTAAGCGTTGGTCGATTCACCTCTGGCTTCAGCAGCACGATGAAGGAGTATATCTTGCTCCGGAGTCAATCGAATACTCAATCGTTCGGTTTTGTTAGCCATATAAATATTGTACACCATTTGATGTACTAACGGAGAAAATGAACCAAAATTAAGTCTGCTTAATCATTAAAAATCTGGCTCTTCCGGGTTTTCCGTGGGTAAATATAGCTGATCTAGTTCAACAAATAAGATTAGGATAAACGTTCTAAATTTAACAACATCAAGTGGGCGCTAGAGGACTCGAACCTCCGACCTGCTGGTTGTAAGCCAGCTGCTCTAACCAACTGAGCTAAACGCCCCAATTTTGCTATTTAAGTCTATCAAAGAGTGTACGGTAGATTTTAAGGTATGAAATATTTATTAATTAGTATTAAAACTATATTAAATTAATGCGTGTGCTTTAATTAAGTGTTAGCATTGTTAGTGAGGATGATAACACGGAGAGTGATAAAGGAGTTAAGAAATGGTATCTCAATTGGAATCAGAAACGGTAAGCATTTCATACGCGGGAGAAAGGTATTATTTAGGATTTAGCGATAAATTCTTTGCAATTTATGACAAGCTAGATCGCAGAGGAACTTTTACCGAACCCGTACAAATTTTTCAAAAAACACAGCAAGGATGGGAACAGGCTTGGCACTTATTTAGCTCTTGGGAGCCACACCTAAGGCAAATACCGACCAAAATTATTACCGTGAATCATGCCAATGACTTTAATGAATTTAATTCTAGTGCGGGCGTAGCTGTAGCAGACAAAAACTACTCGAGGCCTGCAATAGTTCTTAAGTCAATAAATACTGGTGTAGCCTCCGGTAGGTATCAACCCGTAACACTGATTCCAGTGAAAAATCAGGTCAGAGATTCGATTGTTGGTTCCGGGGGTAAACAATCAAAGTTTGCCGGAATTAGTTCGGTAATAAATTTTACGGCATTGCTAAAAAACTTAATATCAATTTTAAAGGCCATATTTGATCGCATCGATGATCTAATCCAAAACCCTGTTGACGCGTTGAAATATCAAAAGGCTCGGTTTATGAGTTTTGTTGGAAGAGACAACAAAACAACCAAGAACTCCGCCATCGCAAACGTTAAATCAAACACTAAGACGGCGTCTGTTAAAAGCAAGTCGATTGTTTCAGCCCTGGTATACTCCCCTGCAATTGACACTGCTGGGGTAAAAAATACAAAATCATTTGCCAAAAGATCCGCAATAAAACGCTCACATAAAGTGCATTACGGCAAAAAGCGATCGAGTCTTAAAACCTTTAAATCGATATTAATACTATTTGGACTTCTAGCGGTATTGGCTTGTAGCGCTTACGGATATCAGACTTATAAGAATGATAAATTGGCAAAGTCGTTTCCCTCAAAGGCTCAGTCAATTTGTTCAAATTTGACCGCACAAGCCAATCCGCTAGTTCAACAAATTAATGCTGGAAATCAAAGCAAGATGCAACTCATTTCAGATATAACTAATTTAAAGATTGCACAATCAAATGCAGTCTATTCATTGTTGGGTGTTGCCCCTAACGGTACAAAGACAAAGCTTGTTCAACTGCAAGGCAATCTTTCTGTAATTGCTAAAAATGAAACAACTCTATCAAACGCTATTGCTACTTCAAATTCGGCACAAATTGCCCAAACAAACAGCACGTTATCGCAACTCAATACATCGTTTAATTCAGAACTAACGGCCATCGGGATAGGCAGTTGTTCAATCGGAGCCGTATAAAATAGGATCTGTAGACTTGTAGATTTTTGGATTGATTGAGTCAATCCTAGACTAGTGTGATATCTTAGGTATCACACTAGTCTGTTTTTATTTACATTTTTGTGGAGCTGCCAAACAATCTGATTGTTTCTAATTTTTTGTTGGTTATAAAGTATTCATAGGTACCTATGCCATCGTTCCAATTGCATTCGAATGGTACCTATAATTGAACTAGCGCTACACGAACTAACCTTAACTAAAGATATCACAGGTTAAAAATCATTTTAGATTAATTTAAATATACAGAGTTTCAGGCTTCCATAATAGCTTTACCAACTTCAGTAAGGTATTTCAGCTGAGAATATGTATATATTGATATGGATGTATTGATAATTGATGATTTTGAGTTATAGCCAACTGAATCGGTTTGCGGACTTCAAATACACGTTTATTTACTTATTCGAATCGACTTAATTAGTGAAACATAAATCACCTATGAACATCTTTGTGAAGTAGCTAACGGAAGCGCAAACGTTTAAAAGATATCGGATTCGAGAACAATACCAATTTCTCTAAAATCAATTAAACACAATTTCTAAAATAGCTAACTGTAGTAGCCGGTAACGTCAATAATAAGGTCGGCCTGTCCCGTAAAGTTATATACGTTAATCGACGCGTTGGCACCCAAACCATCCTCCACTAAATTTGCCACCGTGTTTCCGCTATTCCAATTTAAATCAGAAATGTTCGGCGGAGTAGACGGAGTCGGCACAACCGTCGGATAAACGGTAAAATATCCACCGTTTTGTGAAGTGTTAGTTGACGTTACATTTGCAACTACCGCCTGGGCATTTGTCGGAATGTTATCGATTCCACCGACCATAACCGTCTGAGTCTCCCCGGAACTGAAAGTTCCCGCCCCATTAAGATTACACTGATTAAATCCAACATTAATCACGTCCACTGGTCGCGTATCACATATTCTCGTCGGCACTATTGAATTAAACCCTAAACCTGCCTGAGAAGACGCAGATGACGTAAAATAGCCGGTAACATCCAAAATTATATCAGTTGTCCCATTAAAGTTATAAATACTGATGTCGCCGGTCGCAACATTAATTGGAATAATTATCCGATTAGCTACACTTTGACCCGCACCGAAATTCAAATTAGACGAATTGGGCATTTGTATTGTCCCCCCCGGCCATGCGGTCAAAAATCCACCCGCTGCCGTAGTGTCCGTAGCTGTCAGGTTGGCGACTACCGCAGTAGCCGTATCTGGAACGGGGTAACTGCCACCTGACACGCCGATATTAATCGTGGCTCCCGCACCCAATGTACCGTGACCGTTCTGATTGCACTGATTGGAAAATGCCGTCGACCGGGTATCGCATACACGTACCGGACTAAGAGGAATAAATCCTCCGGAATTGGTAGCAATGGCATTCGGCGCGAAATATCCTTGAACGTCTACAATGATATCAGTGGAGCCATCAAAGCTATACACGGAGATCTCTCCGGCAGAACCAATTCCGACTTGAACTAAATTCGCAACCGTATCATTAGGTCCGAAATTTAAATTTGAAGCGGTGGGTCTATTAGCACCGGTGGGATAAACCGTAAGAAATCCACCCGCTGCGGTAGTGTCTGCGGCAGTCACATTTACGACAACAGCGGTCGCATCCGACGGAATAGCTGGGCTACCCAGTCCGGTGACTTGAATGTTTAATGTAGAGTTGGCTAGCAGAGGCGAAGCGCCTGAGGTGTCACATTGATTGACCGTTACGGCTGAGCCATTGGGAGCTCTGGTGTCGCAGATTCTGAACGGTGTCACAGGGTTGTAAATTATTTCTAAGTATGAAAAATTTAAACTGTTTGATGCACCGACATTTGTTACGACATCAACCCCCACCGATGCTTGAATTCCGCCGGGCGAAGGTGGCGAAACTGCCTGAACCAAATTGTCGCTAATAACTTTAAAACTAGCTGCCGCTGAAGTTCCAAAATTTACGGACGAAACACCGCTTAAAAAGTTACCTTGAATCGTAACAACGGTTCCTCCTTGGATCGGTCCACTTCCCGGTGACAGCGTGCTTATTGTGGGGACGGGATTTAAAGCCAACGAAAGTTCGCTAAACAATCCGCCAATTACAAGACAATCGGACGAACTAACGCAAGACACCGAATCAAGAGGATAATTACCGCCGGGTTGATTTAGCTGTATCCAGTTAGCACCGCTGTTATTACTTTCATATACGAAACTGGAATTATTGGAAGGAACCAACGCGGTTACCACGCATAGATTTCCTGCTGTATCTATATAGCAAGATACTGATTTTAAAATATTGTTTGAGGGAGCGATGGAGGCTATGGAATATGAGGTGCCAGAGTCAGTCGACACCGCAATATAGGGATCACCGGCTTGATCTTCACCGATTAAGATACATGAACTAGTGGAATAGCAGTCTATCGAAGTCAGATTTGACGGAACCGTGCTTAGAGTACTCTGCACAAATGAAGTGCCAGAATTTAAACTATACAACGAAGTCGCAGTCCCCGAAGTAGAAGTTCCGATCAGCGAGCAGCCTCCGTTAGACAAACAAGAGATTCCAATTATAGTAGCTTGAGAAGTCGGTAGAGCTATCTGCGTCCAACCAGCACCGCTGTCTGAGGTATTGTAAACATAAGGCTGTCCGGTTAGCGTACTTCCAGCGATATCACATTGGGTCGCTTGATAACAACTCAAACCCGTTACCGCCGCAACGTTGACTGGTAATGTAATGTTGCTAACTACATATGAGGGAATCGCCAGACCTATCAGATTTGGACTACCGTTATTGTTGAGGCCTACGAAACAATTTGACTGGGTAGGACAAGACAAAGAACTAATCATGATCCCGCCGGGTTCGGTCAAAACAGGATTGAATGTTGCGCCGAAGTCATTACTTATGAGTACCTGAGAACCCACCAGAGAATCCGAAGACGTTGCCGCACAAAAACCATCGCTCAAACAATTTAAGTTGCTGAGATTGCTCAGCGCATTTGAAATATCACCAAATGATACGGTTCCGTTTAAATAACCTGCGAAAAGACCAGTAACACCCGCGGCTTTGCCTAAGCTTCCGCAAAAACCGACGCCCGAGCAGCTAACGCCTTCTAACAAACCCGAAAATGATTCATTGATTAATAGGTTAAAATTTCCATTTGAAATCGAAGCAAGAACTGCCGGTTGGTCATTGGAAAGTTGACCCACCGCCATACACATAAAATTTAATTGCGAACTCTGACAGCTCACGGAACTGACGACTTGTAGATTGGAAGGTAGCTGTAATTGGGAATAGTTCAATCCGCTAAGATTCACAGAATAAGCAACAGGAAGCGCATTTACCGAATTTCCGACAACTGTACAGTATTTATTTGGACTGCAACTGAGACCCGCAAGTTTACCGAAAGTACTCGGAAGCAATACAGACTGCCATGAAATACCGAAATTTGTAGTTTCAAACACTTCTGGTGAGCTCGTATCGGTAATCCCTCCAATTACACAAGTCTGCGAATTGATACACGACACCGAACTTATTTCAGCCAACCCCGAAGGAACAACTGACTGATTAAACGACGCACCTTCGTTAGACGTGGTATAGATTACGGGATTTGAATAGACATCATTCCCGACGGTCATACAAACTTGATCAGCGATACAGGAAATCGACGTAAAGTTGCTTATATTAGTAGGCCCGTTAGCCAGTGTCAAAAACGTACCGCCGCCATTTGTGGTTAATGCAAGCTGCGAAGTGTTATTGCTTTGATTTTCGCTCGCGAAGTAACAAACAGGCCCACTGGGGCATTGCACTATATTGATCGGGTTTATGCTTTGTGCGGCCGATAAAAAAGAGAAGGAATTCCCACCGTCTTTTGTTACTGCCAAGACACCGTGACCCGTTGAAGCCATGCCTCCAACATAACATAAGTCCGCAACTGGGCAACTGATGGAATCGAAATAGCTGTTATCGCTTACAGTTACCAAAGAACTTACTGTCGACACGAACTTAGGTATCAATGTTGTTGGACTTAGCGAAGGTTGTTTTTTAATAACAAATAACAAAATTAACGGCAACAATACACACAACACAAATACTCTTTTTAGTGTGGCCCTCAGACTTACCTTAGCTACACCCATTGACTTAGCCCCAGGTGTTGTCTCAATAAAGCAAAAAACACGTCAGCCCTGACTACATTAAACGAGTTAGCAGGAATTGAATTTAAAGTTTGAACCACATCGGTTGGCAAGATATTCCAAGCAATCACTCCGATTGAATAAAATGCCGGCGTAGCTACATTTGAATTTAAGATTTCATTTAATATCAAACTAAGTTCTACCGTATCTGAAGCCAGCAAACCGGTAACAGCTGGAAGGTTATTGCCTAAAGTTGTAACCGAATTTATTTTTGACCAGTCGGCCAATATGCCGATTGGGTTAACAATTGATTCATATTGTAAACCCTCTTGAGCAGTTAATGGAATATATTGACCCTGAGGATGATTAAGAACATTTACGACATTCACCCCGATTGAGTTTAGATAACCGGCCGAAATTTGAAGATAATCAGTTAGATTGCTTTCTGGCCAAGAACCCGGAAAGATATATCCAGCACCGGATGGTCCGGCAACCAAACAGTCATTAGCAGTAGAAGCGCTAAGATAATATTTTAAAATATTCGGTGCGGCTTCAATTAAAAGCGGTTCAATGGAATAATTCATTGCTATTGAGCCTCTGTCTGAATCATCAAATATTACCCGTAAACGATGCTCATTATATTGCAGATTATCTCCTTCGGTAAAAGTGATCGTTATATAGACGTCGTTGGATAAGCTTGGGACAGCGGGCATCTTTTGAGGCGTGATTGAAGCACTGATGCCGGAAAACACGGTTAAATTTGTACAATAATCCGACGCTACCGTTCTAAGCTGGTTTTTCGAACAAAGTTCAACGCCGGCATTCTCGCCGCCGTTACTACCGTTGGCGAACCAGCCCATGTATAACGAGTTCGGTTCCTGGTCGGATATGATATTGCCAAAAAGTTCGTTTTGGGAAGCATTTAAAGGATCCAGCCAAAAACAGAAGGCATTCACGGCAACGCAGTAATCCCTTAAAAAAGGGTTTGCTACATAGCTGAAGGGACCTTCTATAGACATCTCACCAATACCGATTTCACCAAAAAAAGGGTTCTGGTCGACTGGGGGTAGACTCACGGCAACTTGAGGCGATATTCCAACAATTATTCGCCTAGAAACAGACTTCTTCCATTGAGAATAGGACAAGCTATAAGCCTCTATGGCTGAATTATACCTTCCCGCCAAGGACAATCTAACTGGCAATGAGGTGTAAGATTGAACCTCTTTTACTAATTTAGGACTTACAACAATACTTGAATAAATTGGACTAAACGTGGTGGCAACATTTATAGTGTCCAACATGTCTTCGTCATAAACTACCATTCCTCGCAACACGTCCTTATGAACTTCAAACAGATCCCACGGCGAACTAAAGAAACGATATGGGGTACCCAATTCCTCTAACCATGTGAGCCTACCCTCTTCATCGTCTTGTAAGAGATAAATTTGAGGATCTATTCTATTCACCAGACCCTGTAACGTGGAAAACATAACCTGTTGATCTTCGGGCATTCCAACCAACGTTGCGACGTCCAAACTTAGGGGAGCATTAAAGGTTGGCATGAGTTGAGTATCCGGCCAGTTTAAATTAACAGGAGTTGAGTTATTGCTAATTTGCGAATTTTCGATAACCGCACCAGTGGATTCATTCAATCGATACCCTTCATAAAACACCGCGGATCCAACCAATCCCAAAGACAGACCTAAAAACTTGCGGCGATTAATCGAAATGCTCACATAAAATATAATAACAAATACAAGATGATTTATTATTATACAAATCCATATTTTTTTGACATTACGCCCAACCAAAATTGAGTGTATTGGTATTGAATACTATAAGGATTTAGAGATATATGATCAGCGTAAAAATTGGTTTGAATACGTATTGGCCTACAGTAACTGGTTCAAGTACATGCATTAGTATCTCAAAATTTGTATAGAATCATACACAAGACTTTTTGCCGTTTTAATTTAGGAGATAAAAATGACCATATATGACTACAACTTAAAAACTTTAGCCGGAGATTCCGTAGACTTATCTAAATACAAAGACCGGACTTTACTGATCGTAAATGTCGCCTCCAAATGCGGACTGACTCCGCAATATGAAGGCTTAGAACAACTTTATAGGGATCACGCCGCCCAAGGTTTCGAAATTCTGGGGTTTCCATGCAATCAGTTTTTGGAACAGGAGCCCGGCACCTCACAAGAAATTCTTACTTTTTGCAAGTCAACTTATGACGTCACCTTTCCTATCTTTGAAAAAATTGAAGTTAACGGTCAAAATCGTCATCCGATATATCAAGAGCTAGCTGAAATCGAAGATTCATCGGGAGAGGCTGGCGATATTAAATGGAACTTTGAAAAATTCATAGTCGGCCCCAATGAAAGCGTCAAATTTCGCTTTAGACCTCAAGTTACCCCCGAGGATCCAGAGTTGGTCCAAACCATAAAATCACTACTTGATTAAATAATCAGTATATTGTAATTTTACTTTTGCCAGCAGCTATAGCTAAAATATTGAAGTAACGATAAAGGCTCGACAAAAAACATTTAGTTTGTATTTTGTAACCATTGGTCAATCGTCAGGAAATAACTACTAAACAGAGGCAAAGAGCATGGCCGCAAGTAACTCATTGGATGATTCTTTAGACATATCCCTTCAAAATCCGCGTTTGGATGAATTATTTATGTCACTGGTTGGGACCCCCGAAGGTCGCAAAAATCCATACCCTATCTATCGCCAATTGCTTGAAATGGGTCCGGCATTTAAAATGCCTATGGGCTCCGTCGTTTTAACAAAGTATGATCACTGCAGGCAACTGTTAAGGGACAACAGATTCGGCAAAGACACAAATAACCCCGACGAACGCCGACAGCGTGCTGAAATGATGGGTTTAACTCAAGATGAAATTGAAGATGCAGCAAAGTTTTTTGAAAACAGAGGATCCCTCCTATTCTTAAACCCTCCCGATCACACTCGTTTAAGATCGTTAATTTCACGAGCATTTACTCCCCGAACAATAGAAAAGATGAGAGAGCATGTCGTTCAGATTACCCAAGACATTCTCAAAGACCTTGAAAATGAAGTCGATATTATGGAAAAACTCGCCTGGATACTTCCGGCTACCGTAATAAGCGAACTACTAGGGGTGCCTCAAGATCAGAGAGAAACATTTCGCCCGTTAGTGCGAGCAACCACTATGCTTTTAGAGCCCGTTCTTTCCAAGGATGACTTTCTATTAGCAATTGAGGCATTTAAACAGATAAATGCAATGCTGACAGACTTGGTTAACCTTAGACGAATGAGTCCCAAAGATGACTTAATTTCGTTGTTAATTGCCGCACGCGACGGCAATGACTCATTAAGCGAAATGGAATTGATTTCTACCTGTCAATTGCTTTACGCAGCGGGATTTGAAACGACCACTAATTTAATCGGGAATGGGTTGTATGCCTTGCTTACCCACAGAAGCCAATTTGAACTTCTCAAATCAAATCCCGAATTATGCCAACCTGCCGTTGAAGAGCTTTTAAGGTTTGATTCGCCAGTTCAATTTGATGCAAGATCCGCTATGGAAGATGCCGATATTAATGGGCAGTTTGTACCGCAAGGAACAATCGTTTTAACAATATTGGGCGCCGCAAATCATGATTTCACCCACTTTAAGAATCCCGAAGAACTTAATATCGTCCGAGACGAAGGTCCTCCGCTTTCATTTGCGAACGGGATCCATTATTGCTTGGGTGCTCCATTGGCCAGATTGGAAGGTCAAGTAGTTTTCCAACAATTAGTCACACAATATAAAGACATTGAACTAATCGATTTGGATCCTCCCAGAAGAGACGCAATAATTCTTAGAGGCATAAAAGAACTTAAGGTCAACTTAATTACAAAATAACCAATACATCAAATAAGGACAAACGGCCAAATCTAATGGGTTAATTACTTTGTCATCAATATTGTGATCTTGTCAGTTGTCGGTTACATTTTGCAATCTCGGGGTTAAGTCGTCAATCTTAGTTTTGGCCGACTTAATTCTTTTATCAAGCTCTTCTACTACGTCAATAGCTCTTTGAAACCTTTCGGCAAGATTATCAATATCTATGTTTCCCGAATTTAAATCCTCAATTATACGGTCCACTTCGTTCATACCATCGCCGAAGCTCAATTGACTGACGTCAACCAGATCGTTTTCTGGCTTATCTGAATTTTCCATTTTTCTCCTTTCGTTTTATCGAACTGGTCATAACTCTTTCGAACTCTGTGGTAATCTGTGGCAATCAGAACATATCAATCTCTGTTATTTTTGAACTGACAATACCGTCATCAAATTCAGTGTAAATTGTATTACCTCTATCAAGGCCAGTTACAGACTTCACTACATGTTTAGCCTCGGATCTGACCACAGCATAACCACGCTTTAAAATAGCTTTGGGATCGTAAGCCAACAGATTGGAACGTTTTGAATCCAACATCTGCATTTTGGATTTAAAAGTTGCATTTTGACCAACTAGAAGTGAATTTATAGAATTACTCAACTCTCTGTTGTTTGATTCAATTAAGTTATTGGCGTGCAATGACAAAACCCCGCTTCTTGCCCTTAGCTCTCTGTTGGCTTCGACTGTAACGCCTATCGAACTTCCAATAAGATAGTTTCGAAGCACCATCATTTTAGATTCAGCATCGACGATAACTCCCCTGCCACCATCTTGCAGTTTGTGCCTCCGCAATTCTACACTAGTATTGGACGAATCTACTATTTTAGTTCCTTCTATATTTATTCTGTCTGTAAATTTTTCCAATTTAGCCGTATTATCCGTAATTTGAAAATTTACAAACGTAAAGATCATGTTAAATTTTTCATGTAAATCATCGTAAAAACGTTGTACCATATTTACAATTTGCTGCCCGCACTCTGTTGGTGTAATAAAAGATCTGCTGGCTACTTCATCGACAACTGACATATCTTCAGTATGCCCGATCCCGGTAAAAACAGGAATGGAGCAATTTGCGGCCGACCGAGCCATGATTTCAGTATTGAATGCCGCTAAGTCGTTTTGCGAACCTCCGCCTCGAACAATAACAACTATGTCATTTTCGTTTATATCTTCTCTTGAAAGAACTGCTGAAATTTTTGGAGGGGTCTCGGGTCCCTGTACTGGCACGGGATATTCCCTAATCTTAAAATTAAATTTCGATGCATTAATCTGCGTCATGAAATCAAGAAAACCTTGCGTACCGGGCGAACCGACTAGTGCTACCTTTAACGGAACCAGAGGAATGGGAATTTGCTTATTCTTGTTGAGCAGACCCTCTTTACCCAACTGTCCCATCAGCTTAAGCCGAGCTAGTGCCATATCGCCAATCAAACCAGCAACATCCAAATCGATGATTTGGAACTGTATTTCTGAGCGTCTTGGGTAATACTTAACTGTACCATTGACTTTAATAACGGTCCCTTTGGCGATGCTAAGTTTACTAAGAATCAGTTGTTTTTTAATCCGTGAATAGCTACTTGACCAAATTACGCAATTAACGTTAGGCGAATTGTCTGAAGTAGAATCGTGATCAGAAAGTTGAAAGTAACAGTGTCCGCCTTTCTCGGTGACGTTATTACTGATTTCCCCTTTAATCCAAATTGACGAACCAAAAGACTGCTTAAGAGCGATTTCCAAGCGCGAAAATAACTCCGTTACGGAAATAAACGGCTGCTCCCCCATTGCATCAAACAAATTCATCGGGCTTTTCGGCGTTACCATTTACGTAGTTCCATTACAAAATATCTAATTAATCTAGCTTCTCAATTTTTAGGCCGCATCATGGGTCTTGGCTTGTCTTAATCCAAAATTAGCATTAGTTAAGCCCTGCCCAAACCTAAGTTCATTTAAAATTATAGAACAACTTTTAAGCAATGCTATCTGGATATTTATTCGACTTTGAGGGTTGAACCTATTTGTTGCAAGAATACCCAAAACCAATTCATTTATGATCTTAACTTCGGATTTTAAATCGATTTTCATATAGATTATTGCATATTTTTTAAATCTTTTGACATATCGATCCTTTTTATCGCCATCCGACAATATCACAACCGAAGGAATATAAACATTATCTAATTCTTTACTTTCCTTAAGAGCAGCTACCATCTTTATAAACAATTCTCTTTCCATGTAAGCTATTACCTTTTCTGCTTTTCAATTTTTATATCTGTTATCCAGTATGTCAGGTAAGTGTGTCAGCTTTAATGAACTAAAGTAATAATAGACGAGTTGGCCGGGTGATTGCGGCTTTTCAGCTGAGGAAGGTCGGGGCTCCGCAGGACTAAGGTGCTGGTTAACGGCCAGTCAAGGCGACTTGAAGGAAAGTGCCACAGAGAATAGGTAGCCGATGGAAGTAACACAATTACTTCACAGGTGAATGTGAAAAGGTGCGGTAAGAGCGCACCAGCGGCGGAGGTGACTTCGTCGGCTGGGTAAACCCCACTTGGAGCAAGGTCATATAGAAGTTTGATGTCCTGTCTTTAACTTCTGGTAGACCGCTTAGATGGATAATCACCCGGGTAATACTACCCGACAGAACCCCGCCTACAGGCCAACTCGTCTCTTTTAATAAGCTGTCAATATTAAAATGCCAATATACAACCGCACTGTTCGCAAAAGTTTAATTGGTCTTTGGCAGCTTTTATCCTATTTACTTCGGCTTGTGCAATATCAACACTGCAACCGGTACATTTATTGGTAATCAGTTTGCCGACTGCAACCTGTTTGCCACTGCCGCGAAGCTTTAGATAAGTTTCTAAAATGTCGTGGTCGATATTTTGTTCTATTAAATCGTACTTTCGATTAAGTTCATCCAGGCTCGATGTTAGTTTCTCCGACTGTTCAGATAGGTTATGTTTTATACTATTCAATTGGTCCAAAATAACTCGTTTGTTGTCTTCGTTATCGGAAAGTATCTTCTGTAACACTTCGAATTGATCCAACAAGTTCAATTCCTCGTCTTCCAGATCACCCAACAAAACTTTCTGGTGCTCAATCTCTTTGGCCATTACCTGTAAATCTTTAGACCCGAGTCCTTCTTGCTTATAAAGCCTGTCGTTTAGCTCATCAATCTTTGATTTTATTTTCACCGAACTGATTTCAATCTGTTCAATTTTGAGTGCCAACAAGTCATGGTTTGATTTTAACTCTTGGATATCGACATTGATTCGATTTAACTTTGACTCCAGTTCCTTTACATCCGCACTATTGCTGATTTCATGCATCTCATGTCTTATAGCATCACGCTCTAAATCTATAGACTGCAGTTCCAATAGATTGTCAAAATTTAATTCCATCATAATGCCTTCAACATAATATTTTGCAAGTTAGCCTCCAAATAGTGTTTTGCTGCGATCAAAGCATCCTTGTTTGAATTGTCAATAGTAGTAAGTGCTTTGTCATAAGAAAACCACTCCACTTTTTGACTTTCACCTATCGCTGGAGAAGGTTGACCTCCTGCAGTTGAAAATAAAAATCTCATATCAAGATGGCAATGTCCGTCGGGACCGGCAACTTCAGCCACATTAAGCAATATTGGATCCGGAGTCAAGTCAATCATCTCTAAACCCGTCTCTTCAAGGGCCTCACGCTTAGCTGCATCATAAGGAGTCTCCAAAAAATCTAAATGACCGCCCGGTTGAACCCATTTTTTAAGTTTTAAGTGTTCGTGTAGAAGTATTCCCTTGTCAGATACGATGATCGCCGAACCGGTTAGGTGTAAATTAGAATCTTCGGCGGAAAATATCTGCTCCCCGCTTTCAATGGCGTCACAAATCTTCCATGCGGTTTTGAGTTCGGTATCGTTTTGTGTTACTTTAATACGTGTCTTAAGCAATCTTAAAATTTCAGCGTCTCGCTGGACAGCGCGTGTCTTTTGCAGGCGATTTATAAGGTCGTCTGTTATCTCCGAATCGGTACCGACTATTGGATGTCGCCTGCAATTAAAGTCATAGACGTTTAAATCCCTTCCCATGAGTTCCTTCACGCTGCAACCAAGCAAACCTGCAATAAATATTCCGGCTCCGTAATCCCATATTGCCAATCCATCCAAACTGGCGTCAAAGTATGCCCCCAACGACCCCGTAGCCACGAATGCAATTTCTAAAGCCGCAGATCCAAGTGATCTGCTCTGCTTCCACCCCCCCCACTCCATGGGATAACCTGAAAAACTCACCACCGTTTCACTGAGCTGATTTTGCGGTAGATCATCTACCTTATCTCCGTTTAAATAAACTCCCAAATCTTTTGATCCGTGGAGCTCAAAATCGAATCTGTGTCCTGCGATAAAACCAAATACTGGTATGTTTTTAAATAAAATCAAAATACTCGTGCAAAACAACGGTATCTTGTTTGATGCGTTCGTAGAACCATCGACGGGATCTAAAATGGCGACATAATCCGAATCACTTTTTGTAACCCCAGATTCCTCACTCAAAACCCCGATGTTATATTCGTCAAATATCTCAAGACCGACATTATCGGCAATTATATCCAAAAAATATTGCCCCTGTCTGGTACCGATTCGTTTTAAATCTTCCAGAGATGATATGTTTTCATTAATTTTACGTGAAACCCTGCGGCAGCATTCTAGAAGCTCAGAGGACGAATAATTCATATACCCTATACTTTAATGAAAAACGGTTGTCGTTTTTTTAACAATATCACTATCGGATCGCCCAACCCTTTACAAGACGACATTAAGAACGTCTAAATTTTTTATTCACTGCAAATTTTAGGCAGTTTCCTTTTGTTTGCTAATGCCTCGATTGATGTTGCTTCAATCTTTCAAGCACCAGAATTGCCTTGATCTCATCATAAATTAATAGATTGCCCCCGAAGTGATAAAAAGAATGAATTCTTAAAGACTTCTTACAAACTTACGGAAAGACTCAAACCTTTGATGCTTTAAGATAGAAGCAGATAATTAATATACTTGAATATAACTTAAATTCACGGTAACAATTGGTAAGGAAAATATATGGCTGTCATCGACGTAGCGGGTTACATCACCGAACTGAAGGATCACTCGGTAGATCATGGATTTCATGTGCACGATGAGCGGCACTTTGTAGAGACCTACTCCCTGTCACAATCATGGGAAGTCGACCTACATCCTGAGGAAGGATGCGGCGGTCCGTTGGATCTTCACCTATCACTTGAAGTTGATCCTAGGACACTGCTTAACTTCGAAGACTTTATTATAGAACTTGACGACGATGACGATCCTTTTAGCGAGCATGCATTTCCTCTAAATTTTACATGGTCCATTCCGGCGCTTCAAAATCCACCGGATTTATTACAGCTTGCGGTAAAGTTGGCAGGAATCGGCGGAATTGAGCTTCCTATTGAAGTAAGCGCAATCGATTCTTTTAGCTCACCTACGGATGGATCTGAGCGTAGACTTACAATTGTCGCAAGAATTGAAGTAAAACTTACAAAAATATTAGCCGGCGAAGAGCTTATGTGCGAGATTTTTGACAAGGCTTTGGAAGTTAGCCAATATTTATTGGAACAACTTCCCGAATGGCTTTAACTTTTCTAAGACTAAACACCAATTGGATCCCAGGAAATAGTAAATTTAAATAGAGGTTAATTATAAAACAATTATCTGCCGTCAGAGGGAAAACATCACTTTTAATAGTTGTTGTTTTATGTCTTACGGTTATTATACTTTCATCATGCTCTTCAAATGAAGCCCGCTCAATGGCCAAACAAGCATGTACCTACGTCAATCAAAGCATTAAAGACTACGAACTAGGTACAAAAGACATCAACTCAAGTGCAAAACAACGTCTCTTAAAGCAAGCATACATCGATTTAAGAGACGCAGTTCCTTTAGCGGCAAATGCAGCGGGCAACGACACCAGATGGCAGGCATTAGCCACAACGGTTTCTGAATCGGCACGCGTTCCAGAAAAATATTTGATTAATGCCTTAAGCGCACAGTGTCAAAGTGTCAATTACGAAGGTTAATATAAAGTTGACAGATTTACTTATATAACCACCGTTATACTCTATAGGCCAAAACCGGCTATTTATTTATTACAATTCGCGGAATACTGGGAGCCAGTCGGTAATTTAACCCGATTTGTATAGCCATTGAGAATAGGTAAGGCGCGACATATTGCCCGCCTTGAGGTTCGGCAAATGACGCTCCGTTTGAAGATCGAACCGATGTTCCCTGTATGACAGATGAAAATTTTTGATTCGGGTCAACGGTCTTATTTAAATCAAACAGATAAAACCAGTGTGAGTTATTTTGAACTATCGTTCTAATAATGGAGTTAAATGAATTAACCTTGCTTTGACTAGCAATCCGTGAAAGTGAACCTGCAAAATATGGCACCGTACAATATATAACTGGTAGTCCCGCAGACTTAAAAATATCGCCTAGCCCAGTTAACGAATTGCCTAAACTTACGTCATATGCGGCGTTGCCCAGCCGATTCCATCCCGTATTCCAATTTGATTGAAACACGGATGCTCCACCTACAACAACTATCACGACGTCGGGGCTAAAATTTGTGATCGCATTCTTGAAAATTGTATTCCAATCCGAACATTGATTTGATATTTTGAGCTGTGACTGGCTTAAATTTACCGAATTTATCCCGACGTTTGAACAGTTGGGCAAACCGACATTATCTACGGTTGTTCCATATAGAGACTCGTCATGCTGAAGGCCGACGGAAAGGCTATAAGCCATAGAATCACCCACGACAAGAACACGGATTGGATCCTTGGCAGTTAGCGACCGCACCAATTCGTTATTACGAGATTTTAAAGTCGTGTAAGAGGTGACCAGAGTCATAACCACAAAGATTACGACAAGCACTATCATAGCTCCGGCAAGAGCTATGACCACCTGCTTTTTTATTTTTCTAAAATAGACTCCTGCAATGAAAGGACGTTCGATAAAAACAAGTGACATGCAAGCCAAAATAAAGGTCACAACTTCTTGTAGGATATAAAGCGGTACGGTATTTAGACCCGTATCATGGTAAGTTAAAGCTACCCTTATCGGATATTGCCATAAAAATAATCCCAAAGAAAGATTACCCAGCAATATAAATACTCGGTTTTTAACGATACTCATCAATTCGCTTTTAGGGCAAAGAACTACAAATGCTATTAAAACAGCCACAAACACATCAAAGACAAGAAATCCTCCTGCAAATACCCAATTTGAAAATTTAATTGCATACGCTGTCATCACCAGTAAAGCTATAAATACAAAGGGGGCAATAGTATCAAGCGCTGATCTGACCCATTCTTTAACTTCACCGTGCATAGCCATTAAGAAGGCCAGCGCAGCTCCAATCATGAGTGCTTCTGAGCGGCTGTCAGTAGAATAATATGCCCCATTAAAATTCGCACCGTGATTGTAAGCTGCAAACATCCTTGCCGCCGACAATACTGCTAAGAATAAAGTCATACGAAATAGCAATCTATAGGTTTTAAGCCATTTGTACAATCCAATCACTATTAATGGCCAAAGGAGATAGAACTGCTCCAATATAGATAAAATCCAAATGTTTAGCAAACCGTTGTTGCCATCAGTAGCCTTATAAAAGGTAAAGCCTTTCAATACCATTTGACCGTTTACTAATCCAAAATGCTGTGCGTGTACCTCCAAACCAAATCGTGTAAAAATTAAGTACCAATTAACCACCCCTAGGAGTGCTGCAATACAATCTCCTCTAACTGACGAGATAATACTTCCTGCGCCAAATATGGTCTCTGCGACGGCATACACAATAATGACAGTTATCAGAGCTGGAAACACACGCCGAACACGTCGAATCCAAAACTTTAAAAGTTTTATCCGACCAGTAGCGTTAATTTCTTTAATTAATTTTGCGGTAATTAAATATCCGGAAAAAACAAAAAATGCATCAACCCAAATAAAAAAACCGCTAAATCCGACTAACCCCGTATCATAGATTGCAACCAAAATCACAAATATACCCCTAAGTCCATCCAAAGCAGGGTTTCTTGAGATAATGTTCTGTTTTCGCCTATTTATGCGAGATCTCTTATTGACGTCAGAATCAGTATTTTCGTCAGGTAAAAACAGATCTTTAAATATTTTTAATTTATTTGGCATGCCGGATCAATCAGATATTTACAGTGTCTATTAATTCTAATTCAAAGGCATTTAAATCGGTGAACAAACGCTTAAGGTTGCCTATAATATTTCGATGTATTTCCACAGTTGGCCAGTAACGTTATTCGAAAAGCGAATATGCAGTTTTTGAGCTGATATAGCTATTTTCATTAGTCCATTGTTTTACGAATTAGCGTTAAATCTAAACGATATCAAACGATTACCCCCAGAATTCTAAAACTACTTACTTTGCCTATATTTCAAGCCCACATTAACAGCCAACGGCAGAAGTGTTTGTGCGATAAATTCGCCGCCCTGAGGTTCGGTAATATGAATTCCGTCAGTCCATCTTATTTCAGTGCCGTCGATATATTCACTGTAGTGCCCTGCTGGATCAATTATTTTATTTAAATTATAAACGAACACATGCCCAGGATATTTTGCAGCCACCGAATTTACAACTGCATTATAGGCGTTTACCCTGGAAGGATTTGACGAATCCTCCAACGCTCCAGTCACCGGATTCAGCGTATTAAAATATGGGGTAGTACAAATAATCACCGGAATTTTATTGACGCCCAATACGGCAACAGCTTTTTCAAGGGAAGTGGCTAAACGATTGTCAAAATAGGGTTCACCCGCATATTCCCATCCATTTCCCCAATTGCGATCATAGACTTCCCACCTTCCAGCCATCAAAATAGCAACATCCGGATTAAACTTTTTAACATCATTGGCGTAAGTTTGTGGCCAAAGAGAACAGTTTGCCCCGATCCCTACTTGATTATCGGCAGGCATATTAACGTCTGCCCTGATTAATCCGTGAATTAGAGTTCCACATCCGACCAATCCTTGGTCATAAAGTTGTACGCCATACTGCTTGTCAACTGTGGCCAACCCGAAACCGGCCGTTACTGCCAATGAATCACCCACTAACAGAGCCCGGATAGGATGGGATTTCAATAAAATCGCTTGAACTTTTATATTATTTGAGGCAATAGCAAAACTTTTAGCCGCAGGTGTCAATGTCCCTATGATAACTGCGATCACAACAACTGCCGCCATAAAAGGACCAGCGACGATTAATGATTTCGCTTTCTTGAAGAAAGACCCTATACGAACAGGTTTCTCAAGCAAATAGTAAGAACTGATTGCAAGCAATACTGCAATTATGGTTTGAATCGCGAACAAAAACCAACCAGAGAATCCTGTTCTGGCTTGATTTACGACTTGGACTACTGGATACTGCCATAGGTATAAACCATATGAGATCATACCCAAAAAAGTCAGCGGTTTTACCGAAAATAGGTTTGCAAACACCGTATGAGGAAAAAATATGACGTATGCCAAAGTAATTGCAATGCACACATCAAACAAGTAAAACCCTCCGAAGAACATCCATTTAGCCGGACCACCAGCGAATACACTAATTATCAGTGCGCCAAAAGCAGCTGCTGGTCCAGTCATTCGAATAAACCGCATAAACCACTCAGGGAGTCGACCTATGTTAACTGAAATTAACCCCAGTGTACAACCTAAAAATAAAGCCTCAGCTCGAGTTTCGGTTCCATAATACGCACCGTTTAAATCAGATCCATTGTTGTATACCACAACCATCAAAACGGCGCTAATCAATGAAAAAATCAACGTAATGATCGCCATCAAGTGAAATTTCTTTAACGCTTTATAAAGTATGGCTATAAGAATCGGCCAAAATATGTAAAACTGTTCTTCGATAGCAAGGGTCCATGTATGCTGAAGCGGAGATTTAACGACACTAAGTCCAAAATATCCAACGTGGGTTGATATATAATACCAATTTGAAACGTAAAATAGCGCCGCCAGACAATCACCTCTAACGGTGGGCAACAAAGCGGGATCACCAAACAAAGCCTCTCCTATTGCTACCACCAAAACCAACATAAACAATGCCGGTAAAAGCCGCCTTGCTCGTTTAATCCAAAAAGTTTCGAACTTTACCCTACCGAATTGTGAAATATCTTTGACAAGCAAAGACGTAATTAAGAATCCAGATAACACGAAAAATCCATCAACAGCCGAATAAAACCCGCCCGCCCATGAAATACCGGCGTGGAATACAACTACCAATGCAACAAAAACGCCGCGCAAACCGTCTAACTGAGGTAAGCGATTCTGATCATCAATTGAAAATGTAGATTGGTTTTCGGTTCTGTTAACCATGTAATGCAATGTTTACAATTAGACTATATTTTATACTGAAATCACTATATTTTATGCTGAAATCACTGTGACAATATAATCACTGTGACAATATTTTGAAAAATGATACCAATAGGTACAAAAGTATACCCATAGTACCAAAACTTTAGGCTTCAATACCGCGATTAACCCCTAAATTTTAATTTAAATACTACCTGGTTAAATTTTACCCGGTTAATTATTACCCTGAGACAGATCGTCGATCAAACTACATCGATTATTTGCATACGTTCTTAGATTAATCCCAAAAATCGGTTTAATATTGATAAGTTTAATACCAAATAGCGATATATTGTATCGCACAAACAAGTTTGAAGCACGGAATAATTCTAGACATTAGTTCAAGCTATTTTTTGAAATCATATTAGTCTGTTAGTTAATTTATTGATGAAACTGTAATTCGATGTACCTTTACTATACTTAGAGCCACTAAAATTAAATTTCAATTCAAAATTTTTATCAATAATCGCAGGTTGAATATGTCATCAGATTATCTAGATCTAATAAAACAAAGAGTAGTTGTCTTTGATGGCGCTATGGGTACCAACTTGCAATTGCAGGATCTTTCGGCTACTGATTTTGGCGGAAAAGATTACGAAGGTTGCAATGAGTATCTAATACTGTCAAAGCCTTCAGCCATCGAAACAGTCCACAGATCGTTTTTTGAAGTGGGTGTAGATGTAATTGAAACTAATACATTCGGAGCGTTTGATATAGTTCTACAGGAATATGGGCTTCAAAGCAAAGTCGAAGAGATCAACTCACAAGCTGCCCGCTTAGCGAAAACTTTGGCGATCGAGTATGGAAAGGCCGGAAGCCCTAAGTTCATAGCTGGGTCGATAGGCCCCGGGACAAAATTTCCGACTTTGGGGCAAATTTCATTTGACGAACTTTCAGCATCCTATTATAGGCAGGCAAAAGTTCTTTTAGAGAATCAAGTTGACCTTTTTTTGATCGAAACCGTATTTGACCTTTTGCAGGCTAAAGCTGCCATCGTTGCCTGCAGGAAAGCCATGGAAGAAACTGGGATTAAAATACCAATTCAAGTTCAGATAACGATCGAACTAACCGGAAGAATGCTGCCTGGAACTGAAATTTCAGCTGCGTTATGTGCTTTGGATGCGATGAAACCCGATTTAATAGGGATGAATTGCGCCACTGGCCCCGCTGAAATGATCGAGTCTGTCAGGTACCTCAGCTCGCATTCAAGATTACCTATTTCAATACTGCCCAATGCAGGATTACCCAGTGTAAAAGACTCAAAGATGCATTATGATTTAACGCCTGACGACCTTGCACATCATCATCGAGATTTTATTGAAAATTACGGCATTGAAGTGGTAGGTGGCTGTTGCGGTACGACGGATCTCCATCTAAAACATGTTGTTGATATGGTCAGAAAAACTCGGCGCCCTATCAGAAAACCGGTGATCGAACCCGGAGCGGCATCTCTATACTCATTTGTACCTTATGAGCAAGAATCGTCGGTTCTTCTCGTAGGCGAAAGAACAAACGCCAACGGGTCCAAACAGTTTAGAGAAGCTATGCTGAATCAGGACTACGAAACCATCTCTTCCATGACAAAAACCCAAATAGCCGAAGGCGCGCACATGATCGACGTATGCGTCGATTACACGGGCAAAGACGGGACACTTGATATGGCAAATATTATAAGTCGCCTAGCAACTCAGTCCACCGTGCCGATAGTTCTTGACTCCACCGAACATCAAGTCATTGAAACTGCCCTTAAATGGATCGGTGGTAAACCAATTCTAAATTCAGTGAATCTGGAAGAAGGAGATGTTCCAGGAAGTCGTTTGGATAAATTTTTGACCTTAGCGGCAAATTACGGCTGCGGGGTAGTCTGTACCTGCATCGATACGCAGGGGCAAGCTCGAACCGCAGAATGGAAGCTGCGTGCGGCTCAAAGTATTTATTCCATCGCGACCGAAAAATACGGCATCAGACCCGAAGACCTAATATTTGATGCATTGGTACTCCCACTGTCAACAGGGATGGAAGAATCCAGAAGAGACGGTATCGAAACAATTGAAGGGATAAGGCTAATTAAAGAAAATCTGCCTGGAGTTCACACGGTTTTAGGTATATCAAACGTATCTTTCGGTCTTAAACCAGTCGCCAGAAAATATTTAAATACCATATTCTTGGATGAATGCGCCAAGTCCGGTCTCGATGCGGCGATAGTTCATGCAGCCAAGATCCTACCGATGCATACTGTCGACGACGAAATAAAACAAATTTGTCTTGATTTAATTTATGACCGACGACGACCCGAAGGACATGAACACGGCTACTACGATCCGCTGGCAACCCTACTCGAATATTTTGCCGATATTAATGATTTCGCTGACGATGAAAACGCATTGGAAACACTTCCCCTGGAGGAAAGATTAAAAAAACGTATTGTAGACGGAAATAAAGTCGGAATCGAGTCCGATTTAGACGAAGCCCTTGCTAAACAACATACACCCTTAAATATAATTAATGATTTCCTATTGGAAGGAATGAAGGTCGTCGGTGATCTTTTTGGCAGCGGACAGATGCAGCTTCCGTTTGTTTTAAACTCCGCCGAAACGATGAAGTTGGCCGTAAGCTACTTAGAACAATTTATGGATAAGGTCGATACCATTAGCAAAGGTTCTATTGTATTGGCAACAGTAGCCGGAGATGTGCACGATATCGGGAAAAATTTAGTTGATATAATTTTGAGCAATAACGGTTACACGGTTTACAATCTTGGGATTAAAATTCCGATCACCGAAATGCTTGAAGCTCAGAAACAGTACAATGCGGACGTAATAGGTATGTCGGGACTTTTAGTTAAATCAACTTTAATCATGAAAGATAATCTAGAAGAACTCAACCGGCGAAATCTTCACGACGTGCCTGTCATTTTGGGCGGCGCGGCATTGACGAGAACTTATGTAGAATCGGACCTCAGAAAGATATATAAAGGCAGAGTTTTTTACGGCAAGGACGCATTTGAGGGTCTATCTACTATGGCAAAACTAATTGACATGAAACTTTCTGGAACCGACGACGAAACATTCGGAAAGCAAATTAAACAAAGAACCGGCGGTCCTAGAAAATCTGAACTTTTAGCTAAAATAGATCCGACTACTTTACCTAAGAGATCGGCTGTCGTTCAAACAGATAATCAACTGTTTACACCTCCTTTTATCGGAACTAAAGTAGCTAAAGGAATATCGATTAAGGACATCTCAAAATACCTTAACGAGACTTCGTTATTTAGGAATCAATGGGGATTTCGTCCCGAAAATGGCGAAACCGATCCTGACTTTAAGAACCGAGTCAGAAATATTCTCCGCGAAGAGCTTGATTTTGCCATTACCGAACAGATTCTCAATCCCATGGTGGCTTGGGGGTATTTTTCTGTACGTTCTCAAGAAAATACATTAATCGTTTATAAAGACGAAACAAATACCAAAGAGCTCACCAGATTTGAATTTCCGCGACAAAAAGAGGATCCATACCTATGTATAGCTGACTTTTATCGCGATATAGATTCGAACGAGAATGATCATGCTGCCTTTTTTGTAGTCACAATGGGCTCTAAAGTTTCAGAAGAAACACATAAACTATTTGTGGACAATCAATACAACAGTTACGTCAGACTCCACGGCTTGGGGGTCGAAATGGCCGAAGCTTTGGCCGAATACTGGCATCATCGAATAAGACAAGAATGGGGTTATGCTAATGAAGACGGTCCTAATCTTACCGGCTTATTTAGACAAAAATATCGGGGCGGTCGTTACTCTTTTGGATACCCTGCGTGCCCGGATTTAGAAGACAATGCCAAAGTGGTGGAAATTTTACAAGCTGATCAGATTGGAGTTACCGTAAGCGAAGGCTTCCAACTTCACCCGGAACAAACAACACTTGCAATAGTAAGTCATCACCCGAAAGCAAAATATTTTGTCGCCTAAGCTGGCGTTAATTAACATCGTTTAAAGGTATAACAAAGATAACGTTTTTTATTTAAATAAATTGAAATGTTTAGTTTATATATTTAATGTTTCGCCACCATCAATTACCAAACTAGCACCGTTGATATATCCAGCGTGAGTTGATGCAACAAAAGCAACCGCCTTACCAAAGTCTTCAGGATTACCTGCAATAAGATTAGCCTCGCTACTGCGAAGTTCCTTTATTCGGTCTGTAAGATGAATCCCCGGACATATGGTATTTATCGTTACGTTTGCATGGCAATGTCGCAAATCATATGCGGCGGTTTTAATCCATGCCGCAAGTGATTTTCTAGCAATATTAGAGAGCGCCAAATTGGGAATTGCCTGCACGATACTGTAGGACGAAATTGATATCAACCTACCGAAACCATTTTTTATCATAGGATCCATGGCATTTTTAAACAGCCTTACCGCCGACAACATATTATTATTAATGGCACCTAATATCTCATCTTCAGTTAAATCCATTGACGAGGCAAGTTTAGGGCCGCTTGCATTGGCAACAACGATATCGATACGCCCATATTTTTCAAGAACTGAATTTATTAACACCGAAGGTTCAGACGGATCCGTAACATCCCCCTGTATCGCATTAACTTCAATCCCCAATTGTGTCAGTTTTGAAGCAGCACCTGCAAGATGCCCGGCATCACTTGAATTTATTATGACTTTGGCGCCTTCTAAACCCAAAGCCAATGCACTAAAATAACCAAGCCCTTTGGAGGCGGCCGTAACTAGGGCAACTTTATCTTTTAAACCAAGATCCATATTATATCTTTCTATAATGAATTAACTTATTGCTTACGTGTCGAAGCTTCAAGAATTGCCGCCTATAGAGGATCGGTAAAGATACGCGGTTGCCGAACCTTCGGCGTGGTAGCTTGATCTTGTAAACGGAGACGACTCTATATGAGGGATTCCCATAGATTCACCATACTTTTTAAACAACGCAAAATCTGGCAATGACACATATCTCATCACGGGAAGATGCTTGATTGATGGGCGCAGATATTGTCCGATAGTAACAATAGATACGCCCGTCGCATAAAGATCTTTAATAAGTTCGAAAACTTCCTCGTTAGTTTCTCCGAGTCCCACCATAAAACCGGACTTTGTAATCAATCCGCTTTGTTGACTCTGTGCCAACAGGCTTAAGGATCTACCATAACTCGCGGACGGTCTAACCGCTTTATGAAGCCTGGCCACTGTTTCCATATTGTGATTTAAAATGTCGGGCCTCGCCTCTATTAAACCATCAATAACATTGGTGTTCCCTTTGAAATCTGGAATGAGAACTTCTATTTTGGTTGCGGGATTCATAAAGCGGACTTGATTTATGGTGTCAACCCAATGACTAAGCCCCAAGTCCTTTAAATCATCTCGATCTACGCTTGTAATCACTGCATAATTTAAATTAAGTGCATTTACTGCTTGTGCTACTTTACTAGGTTCGTCGCCATTTAATGGTTGGGGTTTACCCGTTTTCACATCACAAAAACCACATGCTCGAGTACAGATATCACCTGCAATCATAAACGTAGCCGTAGAGTTTGACCAGCACTCGCTAAGATTAGGACAGCTTGCTTCCTGACAAACAGTAACCAAATTTAATTGCTTTAACTTAGATTTTAGAGCAATTACGTCTTGATTGTAGGTAAGCTTTTTTTTCAGGTAACTGGGTTTCGCTGACTGAAACGTTTTTGCCCGATCCAAATCGCTTTTAGATTTGGCAAGTCGTACAAAAGAACTCGGCAATGGGATATTAACAGAGGACCGTTCGGAACTCATAACTTCAATACTTTTATTAATAGTTATGGCAGGGGCTACTTTAGCAGTTTCTTCGACTGTATCTGTGGGTGCGTCGATCTCATAAATCGCATCATCCACATTTTTATAAGTAGACAACTTATCAACTACAAAGCTTGTACTGTAGGACTCGCGTCGTTCAAAAACATCGACAAAAGTTTCGGTTGTGACATCTATTAAGTCTGCTAAATCAATCTCTAAACCAATCTCCGATAGTGAAGTCATCTTATATTCGGAGATACCACACGGATTAATGGATTCAAAGTACGTAAGGTCTACAGTATTATTAAGAGCAAATCCGTGCATTACTTTGGATCCTGTAGCTCTAATTCCGACTGAAGCAATCTTACAAAGTGAATTATTGCCAGAAGGAACAAAGACTCCAGGCACGCCTTCTATTAGCCGGGCCGTTTTTAAACCGATCCTAGCTAAAATTGCAATCAGAGTCTCTTGTAGCTTCTCCACATATTGCCTTACGTTTGCCTTGCCCTCCCCCACGGTTAAAATTGGATAACCCACTAACTGTCCTGGGCCGTGGAAGGTAACATCTCCGCCTCTGTCGGTTACAACCTGTTGCACCGTGTTAAATTTTCCAGCATCAATCACGTTGTCTAATATACTTTTTGAGCGATACCGTAACCCGAATGTATAAACAGGTGGATGCTCTAGTAGCAATAGATAATCCATTGGACTTCTGATAAGTGATCGTTGCAGATAAAGTGACTGGTCATAGTCCAAGGTTCCCAGCCAACGAACATTTAGATGCGGTACAATTACATTAACCATTTATACGAAATTTTAATCTAACTATGGACTAAATTATATTAAATTTCGCCGTCCCAATCGTGAGACGACAGCATATCAGCGATGGTTGAAACAAATTTGGCAGCATAAGCGCCGTCAATCGCACGGTGATCAAAAGTAATTCCAATCAATCCTATCGAGTGTATTCCGATGTACTCTTCCGTACCGGAATCTACAACTACCGCCTTACGCTTTATTGAATCCGTTGCCAATATTCCTACTTCAGGCTGATTAATTATGGGGATTGTCAGCATGGTGTGATACGGACCCGGATTACTGATTGTAAAAGTACCTCCTACCAATTCATCCACGCTAAGTTTCTTGCTCCTTGCCCTTGATGCTAGGTCAAAAATTACTGAAGCCAAACCGGTTACCGAATATTGATCCGCATCGTGTATGACCGGGACTACAAGACCTTCGAAATTAAGATCAACTCCGAAACCCAAGTTAATATGTTTGTGTATGATTAAACCATTTTCCGCCACACTGGCATTTAGTTTGGGGAACATTTTCAACGCTTCAACAGTAGCTCTTGCGACGAACGGTAAGTACGTAAGATGCACTTCTTGTCCAATTGAATGTTTGTGGCTCAAGTCATGACGCGCTTTTTCCACAGCTTCAAAATCAACTTCTGTAATTATTGAAGAATGAGGCGCTACATGCTTTGATTGCAACATGTGGTCTGCAGTCAATCTTCTAATGTTATTGAATTCCACAAATTCGTCGTCGGCGTTAGATGATCCAACACCTGTAGCGCCGAAGGGCGTAACTAAACTAACAGGCTTTGTTACTACATTATCTTTAACTAATTTAGAACCGACTGATCCGTTTTCCGATTTCGCTAACACCGCAGCTTTAACGTCGTCTAAAGTAATCCGGTTCCCAATTCCCGTCGGACTTACTTCATCTAAAGAGATCCCATTATCTGTCATAAGATTTCTGACAATCGGCGACACCACATGCTTTTCACCGCTAGAAGCATTAATATTTAAGTTTCCACTATTGACAGACTTTTGATTTACCTCGACAGGGCTACTCTGCTCGCTTAAATTTGTCGTAAAAACCGGTGTAGGCGGAGGCGGGGGTGGGGGGACCGCCTCAACGCCACCAACCGGCATATTTAACTTTAGCGGAGTTTCAACAACATTTGTCATCATTCCGCCGTTTTTATCTTCCGAAAATTGATTACGATTTGCGACATCACTAGCACTGTCGATACTGCCGTCGGATTCAATGGAGTCGGATATAACTGCCAGTATCGTTCCCACTTCAACTGTCTCGCCTTCGTCGATTAGGATTTTTTCAACAACACCCCCAGCCGGCGACGGAACTTCGGTATCTACTTTATCGGTGGAGACGTCGAACAGCACTTCATCTAGACTAACGCTGTCGCCAACTTTCTTATACCATTTTATTATGGTTCCTTCGGTTACCGACTCTCCCAATTGCGGCATTAAAATATCAACCAACGTGCAACCCCCTTCCGGAAAGTGCGATTACCGTCTCGCCAAAACTCTCTGAAATAGTAGGGTGGGGCTGAATCAGTTTTACGATGTCCGAAACTTGAGCACCCCAATTAACGGCGAAATAACCCGCGCCGAGCTGCTCGGTTACCCACGGTCCGACCATGTGGACACCGATCACCTCTCCGGCCGTACCATCGTCATGTTTTTTAGCGATGACTTTAACAAGTCCGTCGGGTTCGTTTATAATTTTCGCTCGCGAGTTACCCGCATAAGGGTCTTTTTTGACAACTATTTCTATGCCTGCTTCTTTCGCTGAAGCTTCACTGTGTCCGACAAAAGCAACTTCGGGGTGGCTGTAGATACACCAGGGCACCTTAGAATAGTCTATCGGCACCGGATTCTCTCCTAAGATTTTTGCGACGACGACCAATGCCTCCGAAAAACCGATATGAGCCAATTGCGGCGTGTTAACCACGTCACCAATCGCATAAAAATCCTGTCTTGAGGTCTGCATAAATGGATCAACCTTTATGTACCCCTTTTGGTCGATTTCAATTCCAGATGACGGATCTATAACTTCGTTAGTGTTGGGGGAACGTCCTACGGACAACACAACAATCTCGGAATCCACCGCCGTGCCGTCGGCAAGTTTTACCGTAACTGAGTTTTTTTTCACTTCATGGTCTACAATTGTTACACCCGTTAAAGTTGTAATTCCTTTTTTCTTAAAAGAGCGAGCCAATGCAGAAACCACATCTGCGTCACAACCCATTAATAGGTTCGGTAGCGCTTCTAAAATCGTAACTTGTGAACCGAGATCCGAAAATAAAGACGCAAATTCGCAACCAATTGCACCTCCACCTATCACGGTAACTGAATTCGGAACTTTGGCGTATTCAAGCACCTCGTCTGATGTCATAATTTTATTTTTGTCGACTTCAAATCCAGGCAAAGTCTTCGGTGACGATCCCATCGCTAATATCGTAGATCTGCCCGAATATTTAGCGGTTCCACCGTCATCGCCGGTTACAGTAACGGTTCCGTCAGCGTTGACATAGCCACTGCCCTGTATGATTTCGATTTTTCTACTTTTTAAGAGTCCGTTGAGGCCCTTATACAGTTGGTCAACAATTTCTGTTTTTCTCTTGTGAGACTTGGAATAGTCAAATTTAATCGTACCTGTTTCGATTCCAAACTCCGCTAATTCTGATAATTTTTTATAATGTGCGGAAGTCTCCAATAATTCTTTGGCGGGAATACAGCCGCGATGCAAGCATGTTCCACCCACCTTTTCACGTTCGATTAACCCTACCTTTAAATTGGCCGCTGCGGCATTTAATGCTGCCGCATATCCACCCGGACCTCCACCTACTATCAATAAATCAAATTCTTTATTATCACTCATTTAAATAGCTACCTCGTTTAAATATCATCTATAATAATCCTACTAAGCATAACAACTCCGATATGCAAAAACTTTGGCTACAGCTTCTCACCTACCCCCACTATATATAAGTATGTCAGCTTTTACATCAAAAACATGAAGACAGCGGGTATTTAATGTGATAATTTTAGAATATAATAACTACGATCAAATCATCGTTGTTTAACCTGTTCGAATTTGTTTTATTTTAATTTTCACTAAGGCAACCTTGTCAAAATCATCTCAACGGATTGTTATAATTCTTTCCGTTTCAATATTCGTGCAATTTTTAGGGGCTATGGCGATATCACCAATATTGCCCATTTTTCTTAAGCACGCTTCCCAAAAAGAGTATTCTATCGGACTAATAATAGGACTATTTTTTGCATTTAATCTACTTGCCCAATACCCTACCGGTAAATATGTTGACAAACACAGCCCTATTGTAACTATTGTTGCTGGATTGACGATATTCGTACTCGGTTCAATCTTTATGGGACTAGCCAATAACTTTATAAGTCTTATTGTCTTTAGGTCAATTCAAGGTGTTGGTTCAGGCGCATTTATGGTTTCCACGAATTCATTGGTGGCAAAAACCTCGACAAATGACGAAAAGACGAAGGCGTTTGCGTATATCTTTGGAGCACAAATGTCAGGTACAACCATCGGCGCTCTTTTGGGCAGCACATTTGGGCTTACACACCTTAGACAAACGTTTTTTTTAGCGGCAGGTCTGTCGTTGATATCTTTAATTTTTACATTATTTAATTTAAAGCTTATTAAAGATTCTCATATTCAATCCGAATCTAAAGCCAATTTAATCTTAAAGGATACAGATCAATCTTTAATAAATCCAACCGCAAAAAGACATAGTATGCTATTTAAAAACCCGGCGGTTTACGGTGCGATTTGCTGGGCAATAGCAAGTGGTTCAATATCAGGGGTCTATGAAACTCTCTGGAGCCCGTACTTTATTTCCAGGGGTGGAAGCGGATTAATGCTCGGGCTATCCTGGTTTTGTTTTGGAGCACCCTATATCCTATTTTCATGGAAAATTGACAAAATATTTAAGCACTTAAAACTTACCTCTCTCGCTTTAACTCAACCAATATTTGGTGGAATCTTTATCTTTGTTTATGCAATCTTAAAGAATGTCGATATAATTGTTATATTCTGCGCAGTTGAAGCGATACTGATTCTCCCCGGCTCTCCGGCCATTCAAACTATTCTTACCAGGTCAATACGCTTTCATGATCAAGGTCGCGCTCAAGGATTGATCCTATCTTTTCAAATTGCCACGCAAGCCATATTTGCTTTTGCCTCGGGTTTATTGGCCTCTAAAAGCATCTATTTAAGTTTTTACGCAGGGGGTATATTTTCGGTATTGCTGGCCGTCCCCATGGCAATTTACATAAAATCTGCCGTAAAAACCAATAGTTCTCATCCGTAGCTGACACTATAAACTTTTACCGGGTTGCCTCCTGAAGTATAGACTCTTACTTCTATTAAATCACCCTTAGGTCCGCTTGCCGGCTTTGCCACAAATATAAATTTTCCTGTGTTTGCTAGCGGCAAACGAGTTACGTTATTCTTAGGTACTGTGCCTTCAAGGCTGAAAGTTTGCTTTACACCGTTAAAATCAGGCTGCAATCGATCTAAAAGGGTATTTGTAGAATCATCCCACAACTCAACATCAACACCTGAAAATGACGACAACTTGACCTGAGCGGTTACCGATTTGCCAGGCAGAACTCTATCATACGCACCGTAAGTTACATATCCACTCTTAGTTCCCCCAGTGTACATGTACGAACTCTGTGAATCGAATCCCACGTATGGAACACCGACATTAGTTGGTAAAAATGATGCTGCTGTCAAGTTTTGATTCTTAAAACATACTCGTTTTTGAGAGTCGTTTGCTTTTAACAGCCAGATATTATTCGTGTTGGATACAATGTCTGCCCCCAGATGGAAAATGGCTTCAGACAAAACCGACGCAGTCTGAGATGATGTAAGAGTCTCAATTCCCTGATTTTGCGATACGACGAGCCAAACGACGGCCGTTTTAAGGGGAATACATTCCAAACTTCTCAAGGGATATACATATTTTCGAGTGGCAAACCTACCTACAATCCCTTGCGATGCAATTACTTCGTCATTTGAAGGTACTTCTGCAAGGACTGAATTCAAGGTAGCAGATGATGCCGAACTTACCTTTTCCCAATTATTTTGTACTTGAGGAATCCAAACAACCGCCCAACCTATTGATATTAAAAGCAGGACAAAAACAGTAAGCATCGATATGATGCCAACTGTTTTTGTCTTAAATTTAGCGAGAATTTTAAAAGATCTGCCGTTAATCAACTTTACAACAGTATCTACAAAACCAACCACCATAAAAAACCCGATTGGCAAGCCCTGAAACCCAGGAAATGAAAATACACCGTGTCTGTAGTTGTTGGTCGTATTTACGAATAGAATAACCAATGTAACGCCTACTCCCCAAGGCGAAATAATTCCTATCAAACCCGGTGCGCTTACGTATGCCCAGATGTCTTTCCATCTTTGCGCAATTTTAGAGATGAGCCGATTTAAATGTTCAAAAGTACCTAATAGCACACTCAACGTGGATACGTTAGCTCCAGATGAAGACAAATAACCGTAACCTTCAGAAACGGTGTTAGACTGATCGGCCCCAAAAAACCCCAGAATAAGATACCAAATGAATCCCATGAGCAATAATTTGAGCCCCCTAATTCTTCTATCGCCCGCCAATACGACCGAGATGGCCAAACCTACCAACCAGATGGCGGCAACCTGTCCGCAAAGTAAAGTCAACCCAACGGTTACAATGTATTTTTTATCGTTACGATAGAGATATCGTCCGCTCATAACTAAAAATAAAGTTGCTAAAGGTTCAATATGAAAATCAGCACCAAGTGCCCAGTAATTCCAAGGATTAACTAGCAATATAGCAACCGCTATAAAAAATAAGATGTTTTTATTTCTGATAATCGTACTATTATTTTCAGTAGCTTCACTAAGACTTTGATGATCAAAAATAATCTCATATATCCAGAGCAACGTGAATGCTTCAGTAGCTATTAATGCGACATCTTGTAATTCCAATAAAAACAACGGTGATCTAAATATCAAACCAAACAAACCGAGCAGCCACATTATCAGCTCGCCGTGATTTCCAAAAAAAGGAGCATTGATGGTGGTTGAAAAAGGCCAAAGATTTCCTTTAGATATTAGCCACCACGGCTGAATATACAAAGAACTGTCCCAAGAGAGCGAATCGTGATTAAAGATCCCAACACTATATACAATCAAGTAAGTTAATTGTCCTAGCAATGCTATTGCTAGCAAGCCTCTTAGAATATTTCTAAATTTTGAAGTCATGACTCTTAAATTGGATCATTCAAAGTCAAATTTGTTAAATTGTAGTCATAATTTAGAGGAGTATCAACATCTACAAAGTTCCGTCAAACTCTTTGTTGTCTTCAAGATATTCATAGCGTTTGATGTTGCTCTTATGAAGCCGGAATTGTATAGCGGTATTCAGAACGCCAAACCCGTATTTAACACTTCGCCTAAAGTTAATTGAAGACGAACCCTCGTCATATCTTGTGGGACATGATATTTCGCCAACGGCAAAATTGCCGCAAACAATTTGTGCAATCATTTGATTATCAAATACAAAGTCATCGGACAAAAGATCCAATCTTAAACTTTTTAGCAATTTACTGGAAAATGCCCTGTAACCAGAATGATATTCCGACAGCTTATAACCTAACAATAGATTTTCAAAAGCTGTAAGGAACCTATTTGCAAAATACTTCCATACCGGCATACCGCCTTGTTTTACTGCACCAGGACCTATAATTCTCGAAGCTAACACAAAGTCATAAACGCCATAAGCGATCATAGAAGACATTGCTGTAGTCAATAGTGGAGTATATTGATAATCAGGATGCAACATAATTACAATATCAGCATCAAATTCCAAAGCAGTTTTATAGCACGTCTTCTGATTAGCGCCATAACCTTTATTCCTATCGTGTTCGACAACAACAATTCCCAAATCTCTCGCAATCTGAACCGTATCATCTGACGAGCAATCGTCAACTAATATCACGACGTCTACAACATTGTGATCAATTTCATCATATGTAATTTTTAGTGTAGAACCTGCGTTATATGCAGGCAACACCACTGCTATTTTTTTTCCGTTAAGCATAATAATTAATACTAAATTCTACCATGCTATCAAACAATTTTCAACTCTGTTTGAATCTGAGATACAATATTTCAGAATAACCGTAGGGATATAATTTAGTGGAGTTAACTAAGTCAGCTTCAAAATAGACGGGATCCCTAAATACCGTCTTTCCGACAATATAAAACTCCACCTGCCCGCTACTATTGGTAATTCCATAAACTGGACTCGTTCCTAAATATTTAGCATATTCATTGTCCGTATTCGAATAAATTACGGCATACCCAGGTAACAAGCCCTGTTGACCATATACAATTTGTGAAAAATAGATTTTAATACCCGACAGGTGTACCGGTTGATTAAACTGATTCACCAATTGTGCCTCAACAGGGATGACCTTTCCTAAGGGCTCAAGTTTATTTATGGCATCCGGATAGATTTTAATGTGATATTGCTGGGCAATAAATACACTGCTCGTAGACACTGACCCGGGATTAGAAGTATATGCCACTAGTTGAAAACCTCCCGTAATAGGGGGCATAGCATAAAAATTCGGTGCATCCAAAATCACGGTCACAGTCTGGCGGGGGCCAATCGTTGTAATGTTGTTTGAAACATTCCAGAAGGCTGTAACTGTACCGTATTCTTGAATAGAAAAATACGGCCTTAAAGTTTTGTTAGTTTCATTAGTTATTATTGCTGTTACTTGATCGACAGTTTGAACCTCACCGGTTGTATGAATTGACACTATGTTTATTTGAAATGGTGAATTAAAGATAATACCTATACCAAAGAATGCCACCATAACCACAAGCATTCCTAAAAAGTAACGAACAACAGTCGCCTTAGGCAAACCCATATTGCTTCGCTTCACACTAATAACTGATATCAAAAGAGCAGGCAAAAGAGTTACGAAATAGGATCCAAACGAACGAGTAGCGAAAAAGAAAACATATGCCGGTAGAAAAAAGGCCAGTTGCTTCAAGTATCGATAACCGACGGCATATCCCACGACTATCATAATAACTGTCAATAATTCAATGACCGTATAAATCGTAAGCGAACCGCCACCCAATCCAAGGTAGAGCGAAAACCCAATAATACCCTGGCCCGCAGGTACTGCACTGGCCAATACAGGTTGTAAAATACCGTCGAACCATTGAATCGGAGCATCTATAATAAACGGTAAATTCGGAATAATAAAAGCCACTACCGTAATAGTAAGATATTTTAAGGCTTTTTTTCTCTGCATCTTATGTGATGAAAAGTTTTCATGATCTTCCAGGAAAAAAGCTAGGCAAATCAACGGTAAGACGAGCCAAATATTCTGTTTAATGGCCATAGCTAGCCCTAAGCAAACCGGCGACAGATATCGCCTAACGAAAGAAAGATCGCGGCTACCAAATCGATCCCACTGATAGGCAGCCAAAATAGCAAAAGGCACAAATAGGGCATCGGTTACTCCGCCTACGGCATAACCAACGTACACACTAAAGCTACCAACAATGACAGATAAGGCTTTGAATTCTCTAGGCAATAACCTGTACATCAATACAATAGAAACGGCCCAGGCGATTAAATTTACGACAACTGCCCCCTGCTGATCTATGCCTAACCACTCAAATGGCACGTAAAACAGAAAAGACAAAGCAGGATATGAAAGCTTCGAAACCACGCCTCCGTTCAATAAAAAAGTGTAGCTGTTAGGGCTAACGCCATAACGCTTAAACGAAGGAAGCATTGAAGTCAAATAGGGATTGTGCCAATGAGCAGCAAGTAGCCCTGCATACTGGTCAAATGCGAGTTCGTCGGTGCCATAACCAGGAATTTGATACACCTGTAAATATGCCCAAACTCCCAATAAAATTATACTCGCCGCTAAAGCTGAAATTCCCGCCCATCGCAATTCAATACTCCTGTGTGACTCCGAGAGAACAGCAACAAAGATAATAAACAATCCTAGCCCTATCGCGAGGACACAAAACAACGTGACCCAACTCAACGAAGTTACATAATCAGCGATACGCAAAGCCCATAAAATAACCACAAAACCAACTGTCGCCCACAATAAGCGAGCGACAGTTGGTTTACTATCTAAAACTAAATTTGTTTGATCCGAACCAGTCAATTACGAAAGGCTAAATTCCTGAACATTACCATAGGCGCCACTCCCTACAGCGTCCCACAATGAATTGCCACTCACCGACAAATTAATCTGTACGGTTGCTAAAGGTGCAGGCAACACTTTAGTAACTTGTTGACCGGCAATATTTACGACTGAAACATTGCAACTACCCGGTGGGCATTTTAATACAAACAATGTTTGCGAATCTGGGCTGATAATCATTGAAAGTGCTGCAGACCCTACACTAAAACTGTTAATCTGACCAACGCCGCTGGCTGGCAATTCGTCTACTTTACCATTTGCTTCTAATACGAAAAGATCGGCACCATTAGTTGAAGATACCACCGACATTGCATCACTAACTAACGGAATTGTCGTTCCCACTATGTGATAAGTATCCAATGCAATCTTCTGAAGAGAAACAGCCGATCCACTATTTTCTACAACAAAAGCCAACGAACCATCAGCACTAACCGATAACGACTGTACCGCATCAGAAACCGGAACTGTACCCAATAAGGTACCATTAGAACCGTTCCTTATCTCGACTGCTCCACCCGACGAAGTTGACAAACCAACGAGAAGCACCTGGTTTGAAGTCTCAGCAACGGCTACTGCTGATGAACTTTCAGGAATAGGAGTTCCAATGGCCCCAGTCGCTAAATTCATTTGTACCAAAGTTTTATCCGTCTGCCCTCCCGCTAATAACCATTGAGTATTATTAGACATAACTGCGGTAGCACTTTTAATCTCTTTTGGACCTGCATAACTCTTAATAGGTTTAACTGCGGAGGAACCAGCAAGTGAACCACCTCCGCTGGAGACATTACTACCTGGACTAGAAGTAGAACATGCTGCAAGTATCAATGCCACGCCTATAAACAACGCAAATGACACAAATTTATTTATTCTTTTCATTTATAATTTCTCCATAATTAATTAACTCAGATTGTAACTTTGACACGGGTCTGCAATAGACGGAAACAGGTTAACAAAATTCAAAGCTCAAGCTGAATTTTATTATCAATCAGAGCTTACTTAAACTGATCCCTGACATAAGCAAAGCTCTATACATTAAATATGCATAGAGCTTGCTCTTGCTAGATTGCTCTAGAACTTAATTCCTTATGCTCTTTTTTTCTTAGTTTTATATAACATCACTGCTCCGAATATGGCGGCTATTCCGATTGCTCCAGCCCCTAATTCTTCTCCAATAAAAGGCTTGCCTGTAGTAGCTGTGGTTGCTCCAGATACAGTACCAGTGGTAGAAGATGCCGACGTAGTACTCTGAGCCAACAAAGCAAAGTCTGGATCACTAGCTATATTAATATTAATTCCGCCAGTTATGTTACCTGGAATCGTATTCCACAGGCTATAAAGGGGATTATACATTGCCAAAATATTCGCAGTTTGAGGAAGGATCATCGGACCGCTTGCAGTAAGAATCATTGGAGAGTTAAGAGCAGTCTCATATATGGACGCATTTGTCGTATCTAAAATTTCAACACCGAAGCAAGCATATGCAGTATATCCGTTTATTCCCGTTACATCAGTTGCAGGATTTGAACACGTACTCAATATCAACTCATAGTTATCAGGTGTAGCGCTGGTATTGAAGTCACCACCGGGCAAATTTATATTGATCGTAATTGTACCCGTTGCTACAGTCAATGTACCAGTCAGCGTCGTAGCCGTTCCATTCTTAAGTATCTGAGTCTCTGAAACGACTTGTGTATAACCGGTCACTGGGTTAGACGGATTCTGGGTAACACCATATGTTGGCGTTCCTGCTGCATCTGCACTTCCAATTTGCGACAGTAAAAGCATTAGTGTCATCGCCCCTGCCATCGCGATACCGACTGCCAATGTTCTGAGTCTGGTTTTCATTACTCCCTCTTTTTCTCTTAAATTAATTAATACCGACTTATACTATTCATTAATAACTATAACACATTTCTACTTAGCTTACAACATTTCCCTTAAAAATTGGGTTATTCTTTCTTTTTCTACCCTAAGTTTATGCTACCAAGTTTATATCTGTTATAGATCTGTATATCCTCTATTAACGCTTTTAGTTCGTTGGTATCATTTTAATACATTTTTTATTGCTTGTCAAGTAAATTTATTAAATTTTTATTTTTATAAGCAACTTTCAGTTTTTTTATGTCTATATATTCCCGATGAATTCATTACGCCAGTTAATAGTTTGTTGTTATTCCCGTCTAATTTAGTAAGATTAAAGTGTTTAATGAAATCGCAGAATTTTAAGGTTAACTACGCTGCATTTCTCCTTGAGAGTATAATTCATTCACATAATAGTTAGTAACTCAAACTAACTTACTTTGCGGCAAGGCCTAATGCGTGTACTATCCAGTGTAATCAAACCATAAATACGACGAATATTTGGCATACTATTGGCAAATCTAAATAAATATTAATTTGTTGCTATCTGAGATTTATGATTTAATCTAAATCCCTTCACTGATTACGCTATTTGAGAGCTATAAAAGACGTAAAAATGCGAAGTTAGGCCGTATTGTGATATAATAAGAATGCTACATTTTAATGTAATTTTAATGTAGCATCAATTCAGGGGGGTCCCCCATTACAAAAAGAAATGTGGTGAAAAATGACAAAAACAATTAAACACTGTTACAGCCTATGCTTCAAATATTTAAAGCTCTATTTAACTGCTTTAATAGCAACGGCTATATTACTTGCGTCGTGTTCTAGCTCAAGCAATAGCACGTCCAATACAACTTCCGGAAATAACAATAGCTCCACTACTGAACAAGGTCGATCACAATCCAGTCAAACCGTACCAACGTTACCACCCCTTAAAACCAACAACAAGGTTGTAAAGCAGTTCTATAACAGTTTGCAAACACAGTCGCAAGCTATCTTTACTGCAACATACAACCAAACAAGTAACGGCCAAGTCACTCCTTTAACCTTAGAACAGCATTCTCCAGATTTTCTTTTCGTTGAAGGCTCAAAAGCTACTGGGTTAATGTTTATAGACACAAAAACCTACAGTTACGAATGCACGGGCGGCGATTCAACCACCCCAGACTCTTGCATACGGCAGCCAAAAAGTTCAGGTGGCGGATCAGCACAAGCAGTTATTCAACTTTTTAGCGGAAGCTACCTAGCAACAGAAATGTTGCAATATGCCGAAGTTGAACACTTAAGTTTCACAACTTCGTCAAAGGTAATTGACGGAATAAATTCAAGCTGTATTAGCTTTAATTATTCAGGAAGCAATAGTATGTATTGCATCCAAAAGGATGGAATAATTACAGAAATTTATTCAGGTTCGGGCGACAAATATATTTTGACGAACCTAACAATGTCCGCACCTTTAGGTGATTTTGCTCCGCCCGCTGGAGCCAACATCCAAGTTGTTTCGGGTTAAAACACGAACGACAAAGGTCGTCACTTAACCAAGTACTCAAATATATTATAATAGACCTTTAACCACGAATGAATTTGATTGTTCGTTCGTGGTTAAAGGTCTATTATAACGCTAGGATTTTGCCAGACATTAGCAACACTATCGTAGCTAGATTTTTTGATTAGCGCTCCAGAAATGAGCAGAAAGTAAGTAAACCGATAATTCTAGAATTCCGGAGAATTGTTCTGTGGTTTCTATAAATAATGGTATTGAAAATCTCTTGAATACCACATTAAGATCTCATCGCATTTCAATTTTTTTACAATTCAAGACCTTGCCAGCAGCACTTATCTTCCAAATTGGATTGTGGGCGATCCCTTTTTGA
>DAHXLF010000049.1 GCA_027371755.1 Acidimicrobiales bacterium | reverse complement strand
CAAAACGTCGGATAAAACCTTCAAATCTGGTTTTAGGACTTTAGATACAGGATTTTTATCCATCACTCTATCTTAGACAAACTCAATATTAGACAAACTCTTTTTACGGTTTCAACTCAGGCGGCTATTTGCTACTGCAAGTTGAATGATAAAAACCTAAGACTTCGGATTTAATCAGCCGAACTCAGTCGTCGTAAATACCGTCGTAAATTAAAACAATCGTAAAATATACTGTTCGATTAGTTCTAAGTCAAATCTAATTATTGTTAAATCTAACTACTTAAGCCCAATTGTATTTCCGCAGAATACATGCTAACCAATAATGTCACGATGCTTGAACTGCAGTGATTTACAGCATCCACCGCGATTAGCTATCCTGATATCCGTATCCAGACCACGGCGAAGTCATTTGAGCATAGTCGACATTGTCATTAATGACCATTTTCCCATTGCCACCGCCATTAAAATCAGCAAAACAGGTATACATATTTCCCGTCCACGAAGTAAAGGGGGCTCCATTAATATTGAATGTATCATTTGGGGCATCTAATTCGGCGACGACGGCGGGAACGTTAGATCCGTGATCCGCACTTTGAATATTTCCAAAATCGCCCGAAGTATAGTTAGATGAATTGCACAATCCCGTTGGATTACCGGGGTTTGATACATTTATCTGTAGATTATTGGCATCACCGCTGGTAGGGGTACTGCTACAACCCGAAGATGGCACGGGATATTGGTTTATACCATCTCCTGTCCCCGAGTTACCAAAGGTTACATCTTGGCTACCAGCAGCGATAGCCTGGGGAATAAAGTCATAAATCGTAATTTTACCGCCATTTTGAGCAGATGAGTTATCTGCCTGTGTGCAACTGCCACCATTATTGTCATATAACGGAGCATCAATGGAGATGGGGGTGTCACATAGATATATTCCAGGGTTTACTTCTCCCGTAAAGACTCCACTTACCGGGCAGCAAGAGTAGCTTTCGGGAGAAGGAGGTGTACAACCCGGTGCGTAATTTGTAACCTGCCCGGTTGAATTAGTAGTTATCGGAGGAAGACAACCAGTTGCAGGTATCGTAGATATTGTCACTGCCGTGCACAGTTGATTTTGTGCAGGCTGTTGGTTTAGCATTGGCGTACCCGTAAGTGATCCCTGACACCCCGAAGTGGTTGAAGCACTCTTACCGTAAACATTTACATATCCTGACCCATCCGGAAATGTTATGGTACCACACGATGCCGCTCCTTCGTTAACGCTCACCGAAGGAGCTTGATCTTGAATAACGCCTGAAGAATTTGTGGGGTATATGGATGCTCCACCATTAATTACAAATCCGGCGGGCATCGCTAATGCCGCATTTATTATTGCAATTTGATCGTATTCCTGCACCTGTTTTGAAGAACCGCTGGGGGAATATCCCGTAGCGTTTATTAAATATGTTTTAAGGCTTTCGGTCTGTACTGCTGTAGGTTGCAATGTTGCAATATAAACCCAACCAGCGTGTCCACCAGAGGTAACCGTACCTTCGTAAATGCAATTGTTAGGTATATCATTGCTGTATAAGTTACCCGCATACGCACAGAATGACGCAGGAAGATTGGTCAACTGCATATTGTCTTGGGAGTTCGGTGAACCAAACTGATTTAGCTGATAAAAAGCATCCGAGATAGCTGCATTTGACTGTTGTACAGAGCTTGACAGGTGTTTACCGTTTATTGCGATATCTTGGGTTTCCATGATATCGGCAATCAAAACCAGAGACATCAGCATCGTAACAAATATCACAATAATCGCAACAATTAAACTTCCCGATTCGTCATGCCTATTCGACGTTTCACCTACCACATTAAATATTTTCGTTCGTAACTTTGTATTAATGATTTCCATAGCTTATTTCCTCACTTTCTAGCAGGTAGCACTGCTTCCATCAGGGTTCTCCGGTTGAAAAGACAACGACGCCACTGTTTGATTTCTTAATGCCACTCCAATTGTTGCATTAATAGGCACAGTATCTTTCCCTCGTTCTACCCTTACTATTAACGTGACCTGTACTGCGCAGCTTACAATTGACTGGGTAGTATAAGTAGCCGAAGTTGCATTACCCGGACAAGTTATTCCCGTAATCGGAGACCCAATCATTGAATCACCGCCTCGATCAAGATAGCAAAACTCCGCCCCCAAAACGTTAGTTATTTGAGTGAACGAACCCGTTGGAGTAAATGTCACGGGCGTCGTGCTGCCAGTAGCCGAAGAGCCAGACAAAGTACCGGTTTCCTCAATGACACAGCTGGTTTGGGGTGTAGGGCCCATGGTAATCTGCCATTGGATAGCTTGAGTTGTTGAGGCGGTAGTGGAGGTCGTAGAGGTTGTAGATGTAGTAGACATGGGGGTCGTCGAATTGACAAACGTAACTGTGTTTTGATTTGAATTATTTCCTGTAACCGTGGATGTACTGCTACCATTACAAGAACCCGGATATACTCCTTTTGAACAAGTTCCCGACAAACAGCTCTGTTGGATCAATACATTTGTTCCATAGGATATCGGAGCCATTGCTGTAGTCGCCTGACTCACTTGAGCATTAAAATCATTTAACGCACTCTGTATTTTTGATTGAATTTGCAAATTCTTTTGAAGAGAATTATTGGTATCATAAAACCCCAAAAATACCCCCATTAGAATTGCCATTACAATCATCATCAACAGCATCGAAACCAATAATTCTACAATTGTGAAACCTTCGTCATTGCCACGACAACTACAAGTAGATTTCACTCCAGTGTTTTTAACTATTTTTCTGATCTTTAACATCTTATTCACCATTAACATTTGTTATTAGCCTGAACTCTATTGTTAAACGATACATACGGACAAACTAACAAACTGCTGGTTAAAGTAATCGTATCTATCGGCGAATCCGCATAGTATACAGTCGCAGAAGAGCCCGAGCCATTTTCAAGTTGGATGGAATACACCCCAGCCACAATTGAATTTGTTGCTGACGATAATGCAAGCGATTGATATATTACGCCATTAGACGGAGTTACGAGTGAGTTGGAATTATCAAAATTGCTAAGCGGTACATTTATAATTGGCGTTGCGCCCGGCGTACTTCCTGAAAAAATTGATATTGAATATTGGTTGGAATTACACCCTCCTGAAGCTGTTGTCCCCACTTCAAGATTATCGGCAAAGGATCCATTCGGATTTAGATAAGTTTTAGCTGTAATTATAGGAGTCGTACCATTAACTGAATCACCGGTGGGGGGCATGAATGTTCCAAAAATATTGGAAAAATTACATCCCAGTACAGTTGCGGGCTGTGAATTAGTTGTCACATAAGTTCCCGATCCCGGATATCCCACCGTAGTCGGTGATACCGCAACCGACCCGTCTTGAGAATATGCGTAAATTTGAAAATAGTAGTTGGAATTATAGGCCAATCCCGACGCGGTATAACTGTAATTAGTCACTCCTGCTGAACTATTAGGTACTGGATTAATTGATGTATTGGAGTCTGAGGCTACTTCAATTGGAGAAGTAACTACTCCAGTTGCAAAGCTTGAATCCGGCGACCATGCTATCAAGTAGTAACCTACTGGAGGTACCGTTGAAGATTGATTTTGTTCAGACCACGATATATTTACCGAGGCAGGATTAGTAGTCACGGCAGGCGTGGAAACAGTAACCGAAGTCGGCGGCGGCGGCGGACTAGAATTCAGCGTACCCGATCCAGTGCAACTTGAAGAATCAGCCGAGTTGTTCGGTTGCTGACCCGGAGTGGAGTCTAAAGTTTCCAGATGGGTATGGTCATGAAAACTGTTCCAGTAAACATATACGTTGATCTCCGGATATGCGCACTGCTGTGATTGATTCGGTTCTGATGAAATAGTCGGCGAAGCAGTCTGCGCCCAACTAACGACGGTATAAATAACAAAAAAGTAATTCCCTTTAGAAACCATTTGAACAGGCTGAATAAGATCTGAACTTATTGATGTCGGACTTACGGCACCAAGAATAACCGTCTGTCCAGTGTTTGGAGTATTTACGGGAACATTGTCTCCAGATGGAGTACCGCCAGTATAATTAGTACCGAAAATCGAATTAAACTCTGAAGCATATTGGGCTGACGATATAATTTTGGCAAATTGCGACGGCGGTACAGTACTTCCCGGATAGTATTGATTTGACGTTGAGAACTCATCGTCATAGTATCCAATTGTGGGCTCCGGCAACGAACCTGCAAATTCCATTGTCGAACTGGCGAGCGAATTTGCTTCGACAACTCGGCTCGAAAGTGCGGCAACCTGAACCCCAGCCACGAAGAAGTAAATGAACGGAACCATCGTCAACATTATTATAAAAACGGCTACTATCAGCTCGATTAGCGTAAAACCGGCACTGGAATCATCTATCCTGTTCCCTCCAGCTATTTTGAATGATTTCATCCTAAATATTTTCATCACTTAAAACATCGATAAAACTTATTGTTTTGTATCAATATTTGTAATTTTGTCACACAAATGACACATTTACAAATTATTGTGAGTAGCTAACTAGCGTTGCAATTGTCGGCTGCGGTTGTTCAACGACAAAGAAACTATTACAATAAAGGTTTATTGATAAAAATAATTCTTTTAGCTGATTAGTTCAATCAATGGCTGCCACAAGTGGCGTTAGAATTTGCATTAGTTGGCGGAACGACTGAACCGCTATTTTTTGAATTTGACGGCAACGTCATACACGTCAAAGAGGACGTGGACCCACTGGTTTGGCTTCCAGAGTTAGAACTTGGTCGCGTACCTGAACCTGGAGATCCGTTTGAAGAATTATTGGAATTTTGTCCTTTTGACGTACTCGTATTATTACTGCCACTGTTAGCTTTATTAGAGTTGGAACTTTGACTTTTACAAGGTCGGCTCGGACGACTCTGCTGGGGTGACACAGAACACAGTCCCTTCCCTCTAGTAGTTGAGGGATTCACCAAAGTTGTATTAGATGGATTTACAGGTACCGTAGGTTGTGTCGGAGGTTGTGGTAGTTGTATTCCCACATTTTTTAAAATATTTGCCAAATGAGATTGAAAACTTGAAGGTAAGCTATCTGTGGCCGCAGCTGACATTGTACCGGCCAACATTAAAAACAAAACTGCGCAACCTGCCATCACAATTTTTGACGTTTTAAAGAAAGATCCGTTAGCAGGTTTACTGTCTCGTAGGGCTTGGGCTGCAACAAAACTCAGATTTTGATACTTTCCGACGTCAACTTGTCCGGATCTAACCTGTTTAAGAAAGTTCAACCTTTCGGACTGAGCGGCATTTAACTCGGCCGGTTTTGATCCATCAAAACTACCTCCATCGGTAATATTTTCCTGAAGCCCATCTCGAATTTTTTTGAAATTTTTAAAATTGTTCATTTACGATTATTTAGTACAACATTTATACTTTTGTGCACAATTTCTTTACTATCTTACCTATAATTAACATTCGCGTTTTATCATTTTTACTATAATTAGCCAAACCAAATTTAATGTTCATATGTTAAATCGTAACTAGACAAAAAATGTTGCTATATTTTAAATAGTAAAGTGCAATTTAAGACTTATTCGTCATTAAGTGTGTTAATTACTACCGTACGTGATAATTTTTTTAAAGCTCTGTGCTGAATTAATCTGACTTTTGCTTCGTTGGTTTGAGTCATTTCTGCGACTTCTTTTACTGAACAACCGGCTATGACTCTTAAATAAACAATTTCATATTCATGCGATTTCAGGTTAGATTTTAAATACTTGTTTAACTCAACAGATTCCTCATCGGATATAAGAAGAAGGTCATTGTCTGAATTAATAACATAATTTTTGTCAACCGCATCGTCCATGTCGGCGATGTTTACCGAAGTTATTTTATTTTTTCTAAAATAGTCGGCAATTCGGTTTCGAGCAATTCGGTACAGCCAAGCTTGAAATTGGGCTTCGGATCCTTGGAACTCATGAAGCCTCAAAGTTACTCCAATCCAAACTTCAGAAGATATATCTTCGTAATCCCTTCCGGCTCTAAAATAGATAAATTTGTCCAGCCTCGAACAGTAACGCTGATAAATTTGAACGAATGCCGATTCCTCTCCTTGTTGAATCTTCTTGAGTAGGTCATCGAAACTTTGTTCCATTTGTCTTAAATCGGCCAAGCGATTGCCCATAGTGTCCCAAGCTTAAGTATATTTATTTACTACACTTCAATGGCTGTGCAACTTTTTATTAATCTTGTTATTATAAAGCTTTGGTTTTAGACTTTAACATGTTTTAGAACTACCGTCGCCACCAATTTTAAAATGACATCAAATTGTAACAACTAGAATAAAATTTAAAATTCAAATTAACCTAACAAAATAGGAACGCGAACAATATTCGAATGTATTAACTCGACAATAAATGTATTAAAAACTATAATTGCCGCCGATGTGTTCAACCTTTCTACAATCAATAATTAAACCCAGCCATTCAAAGTCCTTTACGTAAATCTTTAGCTCGAACGAGATGAGCTGACCGTTGATTATTGTTTATTTAGAACGGTTACAACAATCAATGCCGACTTTAGGATTATGTTACAACCGTGGCACTCATAGATTCGGTATATTCAATATTAGAATGCAAACTTATTTCATTCTAGCTAACAATCAATAAATTGGAAAAGAAGATCGCACCTGCAATTTGAGGGTAATTACCGGATATTTATGACCTATACTCTACATTGCAAAGTCATTTGGAACTAAGTCATTTGGAACTAAGTCATTTGGAACTAAGTCATTTGGAACTAAGCCTATGACTAACAGGATACAGATTTTTTGCCGATATGGAAATTAATTTTATCTGTACTTTGACCTACGCAATTTTAAAACACATTATATGATTGAAACAATTCGATTTTTTGGTCGACACATATATCACATTAATAGAAATTGTGTCACCATCGCACTTAAAAAAGTTTATGAGCTCAATAAGCCATACAAACATTGTTCTTCGGTGGGCTGTCTGCATTTAATCGCCAGCAAATAAATCCGAAAGCTATTCAAGGCTTACAGACCTTAAATAGCTTTCGGCAAAGATTATTAAAAATATTTGTTTACAGATCAGTATCGCCTATTGAAATCGGAAGGTCGTCGCTTTCGGTAAAATTCCCGGCAAGGCCTACGGTTGACAAGATACGCTCATTTATTTCAAGCATCAATGGAGCGTTTTCGGACAGAAAAGTTTTGACATTTTCTCGACCCTGTCCCAATTGCTCCCCTTCATAAGTAAACCACGATCCCGCCTTTTTAATAATCCCTAGATCTACACCAACATCCAATAGAGATCCTTCTCTCGAAATACCCTGCCCATACATTATGTCAAACTCTGCGGCTCTAAACGGAGGAGCGACTTTATTTTTCACCACCTTGACCTTGGTTCGATTACCAACAATATCAGGACCGTCTTTGATTGCCTCGACTTTTCGTATGTCCAACCTAACTGAAGAATAAAACTTCAACGCCCTACCTCCGGGAGTTGTTTCGGGAGAACCAAACATTACCCCGATTTTTTCGCGAAGCTGATTAATAAAAATTACCACAGTATTAGTTCTGCTAATACTTCCTGTTAATTTCCTTAATGCCTGTGACATTAATCTTGCTTGAAGTCCCATATGACTGTCACCCATATCTCCTTCGATTTCCGCCTTTGGAGTAAGGGCCGCTACGGAGTCAACTACTACCACATCTATCGCTCCAGATCTGACCAACATATCGGTAATTTCCAAGCCCTGCTCTCCAGTATCGGGTTGTGAAATTAGAAGCTCGTCTATATCCACACCGATTGCTTTAGCATAAGTGGGATCCATTGCGTGCTCTGCGTCTATGTATGCACATACACCGCCCTGACGCTGTGCTTCGGCAACCACATGCATTGCCAAAGTAGATTTCCCCGAAGATTCAGGGCCAAATATTTCGACTATCCTGCCTTTGGGCAATCCGCCTATTCCTAAAGCTAGGTCCAAGGCCAACGTACCGGTTGAAATACTTTCAATATTAAAATTCAAACCCTCGCCCATCTTCATGATCGAGCCTTTGCCGTACTGCTTTTCAATCTGACTTAAAGCCGATTGCAGTGCTTTTTCTTCGTCTCCGGTAATTGCCATCTATTATCTCCTATTCCAAAATTGACTTTGTTCGTTAAGCCGTTGGCCTGATTGTTTGAAAAATCAAACCGACAACTTTATAAAAACTACATCCTAAGTGTTTCAAAATCTACGGTAAATTTATTTGTATAGTCCACTATATCATCGAACATCTGTTCGATCAAGTATTAACTGAAAAATTACTTGGGGATTTTAGTTCTAAGCATATCCGCTGCGTCATAGGGATCAATAGGATTGAACATTACACCGCTTCCGAGTTCTCCGGCAGCTATAAATCTCATAGTTTTTTCCGATCGATATAGCCCACAAATATGGATATGCAAGTGCCCTGATAATTCCTGTTCGTTATTGAAAGGTCCCTGATGAACCCACATCATGTACGGCATCGGGGCCATAAATTGAAACGCTATGGCCTTAAGCGAAAGCAACAGACTGACTACTAGGTCTTTTATCTGGACATTCGAAAGATCGACCAACGAACTTAAATGTTCTTTAGTTTTGATTATCAATTCAAATGGATATGATGCTGCTTGTACCACATATGTTTCAAACATTTGAGTTTCTGCGATAATTAATCTTGGATCGGCTTTATTGCAAAAATAACAACCTGCATTTGACAGTTCTGTTTTGGGCACCTGCGGAACAAAGTTAAATGCGTATATTTGACCATGCGGGTGACTTATAGTAGCTCCGACCTCCGCACCGTTATTTTCAAATATCAGTACGTATTTCATCTTTTGGGTATCTATGAAATATTGCGTTCTTTCAATCCATAACCTAATAATTTTTTCGACGTCTTCAGGGGGCAATTCAAATATATTACGATTGTGGTCAGGAGAAAATACTACTACCTCACACGATTCATTGCCCATTGCAGGAAACCTATTCTTGAAAAAATAGCAACCGTTGGAATCAACGAACTCCAATCCCCCGGGGCAAAATGGACAAGGATCATCTGCTTTGGTAATAGGTCGGTTTTGCCTATTGGAAACTACAATACTGACGCGGCTATCGTAGTCGTTGAAATAGATTTTGTTCGGCTGGAGTTGCATTCAAATATCAAATATTAAGGAGAATTTGTAACAGCGTGGTGTATCTGGGGATAGATATCAAATCCCAAAGAAAGCAACACTGCAATCCAGCCGACCATTATGCCAAACCAAGCTATCGCAATTCCTGCTCTTCTATTATCGGATTGAAGAATCCTTTTTCTAGCCGAAAGTCCGATCCAGAATGCCATAACGCCCACTACATATGTAGCGACCTGTAAAACGAAATATGCGTGCCCAGAAATTCTTAAATCTATTGACTTCCTAGATTCAATAACCAGATATAACCTAATTCCTATTTCAATCAGTGCCAAAGTAAAACTGACGTAAGCTGACTTCTGTAACCGTTTTTTGACTTTAAATGATTGCGAAGATTTGCCCGATGTTACTATAACAGAGTTGGGCCTCCCGTAGTTGTCCGTCAGTCCCACAACTCGCTCATCGGAATTTGCAGACCAACTTGAACCTGGAGCTACCTTAGGAGCTCGCGACATCCCCGGAAGTCTAACATCCCCATCTGCCTGAAAGGATGTGTTTGCAAAGTCATTACCTGGCAGATTTTGATTATTGGCGACCATTTCGTCGCGTCCAGATTCCCAACTCTTGAACTGGGTCCAAATAGATTGCCAATTATCGGGTGTCATTAACACCGAAGCAAACAACTGCCCTGGTTGATTTTCCGATATTTTTTCCCAAATCCCATACGAATCGCCGGAGTAACCCAAAATGTAGTGCTTCCCGACTTCAACTGTGATAACTTCGTTTGAATTTGAACCCGTCACGGTGTCATAAAAATTTGTTTTATCAAATTTGCCTTATTCATAGTTCATCTCTGGTCAACAACTTCCGCTACCTGACCACCACGCCGCTAAAAAGAATTAATTTTTACCAAACATTTAACCCTGTAACAGTCTAAGCCCTTCAGTTTCAGGTTTAATTGCCTCTACGGTATACTCAAATTTTAGTCCCTTCAAACAGTCAATTAGGCTTTTTGCCACCAATTCTGCATTGCCGTTACAAAACCCGACTATAGACGGTCCCGCTCCGGACCAAACTGCTCCGACAGCACCGCATTGAACCATTTGATTAATTACTACTTTTGAATCCGGATACAGTTGCTCCCGATAGGGCTGGTGAACCAAATCTTCGAAGGCCACAGGTAAAAGTTTGTTTAAATCAGACAAACCCGCAACGGTAAGGGCCAAGCGACCGAGAGAATTCGACATAAGCTGCCTGCTGTAAGAATTCGGCAGGACTTCTCGAGCTCTTTTGGTTGAGAGTTCAAAATCGGGAATAAACAGAACAAATTCCAGTCTTGCGTCAATATCAATTGGACTATAGCTTATTTTCCCTTTACTGTATTCGGCGGCGACCAAACCACCGACATATGATGCAACCGCATTGTCGGCGTGGCCTTCAAGTTCAACTGCAACCTTAAGCGGATCATCACTCCCAGCAGACTGCGCTACACCTAAAATCAGTGCAGCCGAAGAACCCAAACCTCGAGCCAGAGGGATAGCCGAGTCAATCGTTACTCTAAAATTAACATGGCCGCAGACTCTCTTGAGTACTTCTGCAACAACGTGATTTTCAAGTTCTTGTTGCGTAAAGACCTTATCGGATCCTTGATTAAGGCTAACCAGCTCAAGCTTGTCGGCTTCTTCAACTGCAACCGTCAATCTTTTGGGCAAAGCTACGGCAAGCGTATCAAAACCCGAACCTAAATTGGCAGACGATGCTGGAACCGAAACTAACATACAGAAATTTTACTACAATGAACCTACGAACAACTATTTGTCAGCTTGACTTCATCTGATTCAAATCATCGACAGTTTTATAAACTTGCCTAGGCTTAGAACCATCAGCCGGTCCCACTACTCCACGCTCTTCCAATATGTCCATAATTCTTCCAGCTCTGGGGTAGCCAATTTTAAGTTTGCGAGTAAGCATAGACGTAGACCCCAGCCCGGATTTAACAACAAGATCCATCGCTTGGGTTACAAGCTCGTCATCATCCGCATCCGTAATTAAGTTAGATTCACTGCCGGAAATCGGATCTTGTAACTCGTCCAAAAAAACAGGAGAACTCTGTTTTTTCCAAAATCCCACTACCCCGTGAATTTCCTTCTCCGATACCCACGGCCCTTGCAATCGAACCGGAACCGAGGAGTTGGAAGTCAGCAGAAGCATATCACCCCGACCTATTAATCTCTCCGCTCCCGCCTGATCTAAGATTACACGAGAATCGGCTATTGACGATACCGAAAAAGCCAGCCTCGACGGTATGTTAGCCTTAATAACTCCGGTTATAACATCCACCGAGGGACGTTGTGTTGCTATCACAAGATGTATGCCAACTGCACGAGCCATTTGAGCAAGTCTACAAATCGAATCTTCGACTTCGTGAGAAGCCACCATCATTAAATCGTTTAATTCATCGACAACTATTAGAATATAGGGCAATTTATCAATCTTAGTTACAGATTCGGATCCATCCGTCTGAGCTGATTCGCCATCTGAAATATTGAAAACAGGTTGAGAATAAAGCTGCTGATACTTCTCGGTTAACTCGCCTTTGATATATGCATCATGATAACCGGTGATGTCTCTGTAACCGAATGCCGCAAGTAAATCATATCTGCGTTCCATCTCTTCAACAGCCCATTTCAGTTTATTTGCCGCCAACTTAGGGTTGACCACGACTTCGGTTAGAAGATGCGGAAGTCCATTATATTGACCTAGCTCTACCCTTTTGGGATCGATAAGAATCATTCTCAATTCTTCGGGAGTAGATTTCATCAACAACGAAACCAGCAAAGAGTTTATACATGAAGACTTTCCTGCTCCCGTGGCTCCCGCTATTAATATGTGTGGCATCTCGGCCAGATTCACCAACAAGGTCTTTCCAGCTATATTTCTTCCTATAGGAACTTCGAGCGGGTGGGTTGACTTTTTAAATTCAGTCATCGATACAAGATCGCCTAAAGTTACTAATTGCCTAATTCTGTTTGGAACCTCAATTCCGATAGCCGACTTACCCGGAATCGGAGCAAGAATTCTGACGTCCGGTGATGCCATGGCGTAAGCTATGTCCTTAGAGAGGGACGTAACTTTTGCCACCTTTACTCCAGGTGCCAATTCAAGCTCATATCTTGTAACCGACGGTCCTACCGTATAGTTGGACAGAGTTGTTTCTACACCATGAGACAGCAAAGCATTAACAAGAACGTTCCCTGCGTCTTCCACCAATTTCTGATCCATAATTTGATTAATGGAATTAACCAAAAGTTTTGCGGGTGGCTTTAACCATTTGGTAATCGATTCATCAACCAGTGGTAAACTCAATTGCGTTTTTACGGAAGTATCCGCTGTGTCGTCGACTAAATGCGAATTTTCCAAATCCGAAATCTTTGTGGGGCGATGAACTGCATCTGTCGAGTCGTCAATTCCATCGGGATCAATACCATTGTCGGAATTTTCAAATTCGGGATCTCCGTGGGCATCTCCATCGCCAGATAAGAACTTTGATTTTTTTAATTTGGTTTTTTGGTTCCTTAACTCACCGGATGCATCTTCATCTTCGTTATCGTCGATGGAAGCTTTCATCCTTTGCTGAGCTTGCAATTCAAGTTCATTTCTTCTTTCACGTCTCTGTTGTATGTAAGACCTAGCGAAGGTTGCCAAATGAATTAAATTTGAAAACTTTATCGAAAATACGACAACCGTAACTGCCAATAACGCCGCTAACAAAATCAAAAACGTTCCGATGGAGCCAAATATAGAACTAAGTGAGGTTCCGACTATCGAACCCAATAATCCTCCCGACGAATACAGCTTTGACATTTTAGCGTGCATTGAAAACGGACCGCTTGCGATGTCAGCCATAGCTGAAAATATTATCAATGCAACAAAACTTCCAAAAAGTGAAGTCCGGATTGACACGGATTTAATCTCAGGCTGTTTTTGTGAATTTGCCTCATTTATTCCCTTGATAAACAGTCTTATAGCTATGAAAATAAAGATTCCAACTAGCATAAACCGACCGATTCCGAAGATATCACCCAAACCCTTGCGACCAAGAGCACCTGCAACGCCAATAGTGTTGGACACCAAGGCCAAAAATACTATAATAGCGCCTATTGCCAGAAATATAGCCCACAACTCATCGGAGATTGATCGGATTACGCGCAAAATAAAACCAACGAAAGATCTGCCAGCATTCATAGCGCTAAAGGGCATAATTGCATTCGAACTCTTTGAAGTTTTTGAATTTGGAGTACTCTTTGCGGGGTAACTTCGCCTAGTTGCCATAATTAAAGCCTACCAGTTGTTGACAAATATAATGTAGATCAGATACCAATTATTACGGGTACTACGGTGGGTTTTCTCTTGGTATTGCTTCTGACAAATCTTGAAACCAAAATCCTAATTTCATCTGAAAGCTGGCTTTTATCAAGACTTGGGTTTTTTGGCAGATCCAACAGAAAATCATCAACTACGCTACCGGCCTTTTCGATTAAATTGTCTCCCTCGACAGAATCCACCCATCCACGAGTGATGACCTTAGTCGGATGTATCAATCTTTTTGAGACAGGATCTATTACCACTATAGCAATTACGATACCATCTAAGGCCAGTGTCTTACGTTCATGCAAAAGGTTAGAGTCAACATCATCCAATATTCCGTCTACAAAAACGTAAGAAGAATCAACTTTGCCCACCACTTTCAAATCTTGTTCGGTCAGTTCGACAACATCACCGTCCAGACACACCAAAACTTGACTGACGCCCATCTTTTTGGCGATAGATGCATTTGCTTTCAAGTGACGGTGTTCCCCGTGGACAGGTATATAAGCTTTGGGTTTCACTATTGATATTAAAGTGGATATCTCATGACTTCTGGCATGTCCAGAAACGTGTACGCTTGACATCATTGAATGATAGACATCGGCTCCTTTTACGCCAAGAGCGTTAATTACTTTAGACACCGATCTTTCGTTTCCCGGAATCGGATGCGACGAGAGTATCACTGTATCTCCGTTTTTTATGGAGACTGATCTATACTGCCCAAAAGCTAACTGCGACAGTGCCGCAAGCGGCTCACCTTGAGACCCCGTACAAATAATGCAAAGCTTTGAATCGTCCAGTTTATCTATGTCATCGGTCTCTATGAGAATATTTTTTGGAATATCAATTACGTTTAAATCGCAGGCGACTTTAATATTTCGGCTCATTGACTTTCCCAAAATCTTCACTCTTCTGCCATGAGAATTAGCAACATTTATTATTTGCTCGATCCGATGAAGATGAGAGGCGAAACAAGCCGTAATTATTCTGCTATCGGACCGATCGGAAAAGATTTTATCGAGTTCGACGCCTACTGTCGACTCTGATTCGGTAACTCCCGACTTATCAGCATTTGTCGAATCAGCCAACAAAAGCCGCACAGTTTCGGTCCGGGAGATTTCACCGAATCGCGATAAATTTGTGCGTCTTTCATCTGTCGGATATAGATCCAGCTTAAAGTCTCCGGTGTGTATAATTGCTCCCATTTCTGTATGGATTGCTACAGCAAAGCTGTGAGGTACTGAATGAGTAACGGGTATAAATTCCACATCAAACGGACCTATAGAAAGACGTTCAAGATCGCTAACTTCATAAAAGGTCGCACGCGATTTTAAACCCAATTCATTTACTCGAAATGCGGAAATTTTTAAAGCAAGACTTGAACCGTATATTTTTAGAGGAGTCTGGGCCAGCAGATATCCGAGTGCCCCAATGTGGTCTTCATGACCATGAGTTATAACAACACCGGAAATTTCACAACCTGATTCCAGAATAGATGAAAAATCGGGTATTACAAGATCCACTCCGGGCATCTCTTCGGTGGGAAACATTATCCCGCAATCAACGATCAAAAGTTTATCTTCAAACTGAACTACAGCACAATTTTTACCAATTTCTCCCAATCCTCCCAAAAAAGATATTTTATAATTATTAATTGAGTCAGTCACTTATCACCGTACGTCCAGTTGATAAAGATAGTGATCGACGAAAGGGCTGCTGAT
>DAHXLF010000048.1 GCA_027371755.1 Acidimicrobiales bacterium | reverse complement strand
ATGAAAAAATTCTCCAGTTTTATGAGTCATATACCTAGTTAACAGGCGATGTACAAAATTTTTCCGCTCCCACCAATCCCGAACCGATTATGCTCACACATCTTCATTATATGTGCGCAATCTCGCACTACTTTAGGATCCATCTCTATTTGCGTCTGTATATGAGTCTTAAGCTCCTCTTCTTCAAAGGTCATTAATTCCTCAAACAAACTTTCTTTCGAGTCAAAATACCAATATACCGACCCATACGAAATGTTAGCCTCTTTGGCAATGTCGGAAATAGATGTTGCGTTATAACCTTTCTCGGCGAATATTGTTTTTGCCGCAACTAAAATGTCCAGCCGCCGTTGTTCTTTTTCATCCTGTGAGTTCGCCCGCCTAAACAGCCGTGTCTGTAGGCCTTCGGGATCATCGTGTTCGGTAGATACTTGATCTTCTGAGATCACTGTCTTTTTATCTCCTTAAATGGTACGTCTTTGTCAACTTCAATCTCTCTGGGTAAACCCAATATTCTCTCGGACATTTGGTTTCGCAAAATCTCCGAGGTTCCTCCTTCGATTGTATTTGCGCGAGCACGCAAGAATCTCGTGGCTATGCCTTCTGCAGTCGAGTCGTCTTTCGTCCACGCTATAGCTCTCATACCGTTAGCATCAACAGTAAACGAAGATTTTCGTTTGTTATATTCGGCATTAAACACTTTGTTTACACCGCCTTCGGGACCGGGAGTTTCTCCTCGCATTCTCTTCAAATTAGCCCTAAAACCCGTAATCTCTTTAACCGTAGACTCAATATAGAATTGAGCCATTTTCTGTCTGATTTGAGGATCTTTTGTATTTGGAATCATGTCAACGAACAGTTGCCATGGGTCTTTCCTGGCGCTTCCGCCGATAAAGGTCGTCTCATCGATCGACAGGCCCGCTAATGTGGATCTTTCGTTCATTAAGGTGGTTCTGGCGCATCGCCAACCGTCTCCTTCTGAACCGACTAAGTTTTCGGCAGGAATTCTGACATCACTAAAAAATACTTCGTTAAATTCCGACGACCCGGTCATTTGCTTTAACGGCCTTACGTCAACTCCGGGAGTTTTCATATCCAAAATGAAGTACGAGAGACCTTCATGTTTTGGCTTATCAGGATCGGTGCGTGCCAGCAGCATTCCAAATTTAGAAAACTGAGCGATTGTCGTCCAGACTTTTTGACCGTTTATAATCCACTCGTCTCCGTCTTTTACGGCTCTGGTTGCAACCGAAGCCAAATCTGAGCCTGATCCCGGCTCACTAAACAACTGACACCATATTTCTTCGCCAGTCAATATTTTCTTAAGATATCTCTCTTTTTGGCCTTGAGATCCGTGTTCAATTATTGTTGGGCCGGCCAAACCGACTCCAAGTAGATTAAAGCCTGCAAGCGGCAAACGATAGTTTCCGAGTTCTTCGCGAATAATTTGCTGCATCCAAGTATGTCCCGACAACCCACCGTATTCGATCGGCCAAAGCGGAGCAGCATAACCGCTGTCGCCGATTGTTTTCATCCAGGTAAGCACGTCCCATTTGGCTCTGGCCTCTTTAAAAAGTTCTTCGTCACCATCTCTGATACCTTCAATCCACCCCTGAGGAAGCACGGCTTGTAGCCATGTAATAAACTCCTTTCTGAAAGCGAGGTGTTCAGGCGTATCTTCAAGCTTTAAGTTCATAATTCCTCCGGATTGTTATTAAACGGAATATGTTTCGAAATAAAAATTATCAAACTTTCGAAAATTTTTCCAATCTAAAATATACCAGTTCAAAAATACTGTTAGAACGACCGGTATTGATCACACAACTGAAATGGTTTAGTATGTGAACGAGAGGGTATGAATTGTATATTTCAATAGCTCTAATGACGTTGAATCGAAGTTACCGAAGCAAGTTTTTGTTGAGTTGATTTCTTCAGCAAAATTTGGCGCTGTTTGACATTGTTAATAAACTCTTGTCCCAATTTATGATAATTAAAAATCCATGACTGAGTTGACGGCCTTGCCAGCATCCAGGAATGACCCCCAAATAGCCATATTATTTCTTCTTTAATTAGCTCCTGAAACTCGTAAGCAGTTTTGGAAGGAGTTATTTGATCCGATAAACCCCATTCCACCAAAAAAGGAATATTTTTATCGTTTCCCATTTTGATTGCCAAATCGGATAAATCTGAACCGAAAAGCATGGCGGCGGCCGGAAGAGTTCTACCTAACGATCGTATATTTTTACTGAAATCAGGCAATATGGATTTAAAAGTCGAGCCGAATTTTCCAAGTGCCAAATCCGGCACGTCCAGTGCCGCAGCAATTAAAAGATCCAAAATGCCTGCCGCATCGGGTATAAAAGGTGCCAATGCCTTGGTAAAGGTATTTTTTCTGTCTTTCCAACTCGGAGTTCCCGCACCGTCTCTGTAGACCACTCCAAGTACCCGATCCGGATAGTCCGCCGCCATTTGAAGACATATGGCCCCGCCCATTGAGTGGCCCATCATAACGGCCTTGTCAATTCCAAAAATATCCATCATGGTAATGACTCTGCGCGCCATCCCTTTCATTGATAGTTCTTCCCATGGCAACGAATCGCTGCCGCCAAAGCCAGGCATTGACGGGTTGAACACCCACATGTTATCGAATTCGCTAATGTAGGTACTTTCACGCCAGTACATCCCGCCGCCGGCAAAAAACCCGTGAATATTGACCAGCCAGATTTTAGGGCGTTTTTGCGCAAATTCGGTTGCCGAAGTATGGTTAACGGGTCTAATATGGCGATTCTGGGTTTTGGCCAACGCTTCTTCAACTTCAATGGCTTTACCAACCGGTGAACTCAGTGTTACTGCGTAACGCATCCTCCTGCCTTCAATGTGGAGCATTCCAGGAACCATGCGATGAGGCGAAGCTTCAAATTTACTTTTTAAAATCATTAATTTTTTGTTATGAGGTATAAAAACAATGCAAAAACATTCTATACACCCAATGGGTGATAAAAGAAAAGTTTCTTATATATATTTAATACTAAATTTATCGACAAAAAAGGTTAATTGATTAAGTTTTTTACACGTGACAAAGCTTCTTCGGCTTCGGCGACTATGTTTAACACCAATTTCGCCGCAGGCGTAACCTCATGTATTGCCCCCGTCCCTTGTCCTGCTGGATAGCATTCATTATCCGGATTTATTCCTTCGGTTTCTTCGCCTCCCCCTAAATGAAAATATCCGTCGGATATTGAGCGCAGTGCCTGATTCGGAAACTTTTGAAGCTCGTCGGGGTGTTGCTCCCAATATGATGTGTATTCGTTCTTAATGACTCTCATTGTTTTACCAGAATATCCGCGCGAAATCGTAGTCTGATCTTCTTGCGATGCAATTAGCTTCTCTTTATAACCAATTACAGCCCTAGCTTCGGGAGTGGCTATAAACCTTGTTCCCATCCAGACACCATCGGCCCCCAGCGCCAATGACGCCGCCAAACCCCTGCCGTCAAAAAGTCCTCCAGCGGCAACCACTGGTACCTGGCCTCTTACTGCGTCCACGACTTGGGGGACCAAAGGCATCGTAGCGACAAGACCGGTATGACCTCCAGCTTCGGTTCCTTGAGCTATGACTATGTCACAACCAGCGTCTATCGCCCGTTTTGCATGCTCGACCTTGCCACACATATTTGCCACCAAAACCCCATGTTTATGGCAAAGTTCAATTATGTCAGCTGGTACACCCAAACCGGCAACAAAAAGACTGGCTCCGCCTTCAATAACTTTTTCGACTTGGGCAACCATATCCCCGGGCATGGCCGTTAAAAGGTCTACTCCAAAAGGCTTATCCGTAGCTTTTTTTACGGCATCAATTTCGGCAATCATCTTATCGGTGCCCATTGTTGACGCTCCTAAACAACCAAAACCGCCCACCTCACTGACTGTAGAAACCAATTGAGAATAAGAGACTCCTCCCATGCCCGCCAACATCACGGGATGAGTAATTTTAAGCATTTCGGTAATACGTGTTTTTATCATAGATTTCTCCAATCGTCTATTGACATTAAAATCAGTATATTACATGACTAAAGATAAATTCAAATCTTTTTACTTTAAAACCCAGTCCCCCAACGCGAATTCTCACATCGTCGAACGAATCTAGAAGTCTGTAATGATCGACAATTTAAGTCAGAAGTTTCTACAAGCGCACAAGCCTACTTGCGTACACCAAATTTAAATTTCAGGTGGTCAAAATACACGCAAACTTTAAATTTAAAGAGGTCAAACTTATCGGCATAGATAAGTCCGTCATCAATTACATTTAATCTCTTGATATTTGTTGTAAGTCCTCTGGATCTGAGTCAGTTGATTCCTGAGATCCGTTTCGGTCGCTTGCGATCAAATCAGCTTTTTCGTTAACCATCTTGGAAACTTCGGGGGTCAGCTCTAGGGACTCTTCTGGCTCGCCATCTAAATAATCAACATCATCGGACCTGGCCGGCGATTTTTCGGTGAAATACTCACCGGTGTCGCTTCTCCAAACCACATTAAACCTCTTTCGCTTCCCGGCACCGTCTCCTGCTCTTTGAAGCTCTATACAAACCCTGTAAGCGATTGCGGCGACTAAAAACGGAATTATATAAGTTGCTATTCTAAAGAACCATAAGACAATGTTTAAAGAAATTGTGAGATAGTTTGCAAGTACATCAGTCGCCGAAGCCGCAAACAACATAAAGAAGAATGTCAGCGCTCCCGCACCTATTGCGGTACGCATAGGATTGTCACGAGGGCGTTCCAAAAGATTATGCTCGGATTTGTCTTTTTTAATTTTTGCCTCAATAAAGGGCCAGATAATAAAGATATTAAATGCGATACCCGGAAGCAGTATGGAAGGGAAGAACTGATTCGGAATAATAAAACTGTGATACTGAAATTCCCACGAAGGCATAATCCTAAGTGCTCCGTCCAGCCATCCCATATACCAGTCGGGTTGCACAGCATAGCTCACTTTATAAGGAAGATACTGTCCATATTGCCAAATCGGGTTAATCTGAGCAAACGCACCCAACAAAGCGATAACCCCGACCACAAGAAACATAAATCCCTGTGTCTTAAACATAAAGCCAGGCCACATCGGAGTGCCTACTACATTTTTCTCAGTTTTTCCGGGTCCGGGAAATTGCGTATGCTTTTGCTTTACGAGCAGTGCCAGATGGACACCGATGAGTGCGGCCAAAAGTGCAGGAATAAGCAAGACATGCGCTATAAACATTCTGGGAATGATAGAGCCGTCACCTGGATAATTACCGCCGAATATCCAAAATGCCAAATGCGTTCCTACAATCGGAATTGATTCCGTTACGGAAAACATTATCCTTAGACCAGTGCCAGATATAAGATCATCGGGCAAAGAATATCCTAAGAACCCTTCCACAATGCCCAAAATTAAAAGTGTTACTCCGACAATCCAGTTAAGTTCCCTTGGCTTTCGGAATGCACCCGTAAAAAAGACCCTACACATATGCACTGCTATCGCACCTAAAAAGATATCGGCTGCCCAATGATGCATCTGTCGAACCAGCAAACCGAATCTAACATGTAAACTCAGATTTACTGTGGAGTTGTAAGCAGCCGAAACTACGGTTCCTCTTAAGGGTGCATAGCTTCCGTGATAGATCATTAAACTTGCCGATGGCACATAGTAAAGAGTTAAAAATATTCCCGTAACCAACAGAACTACGAACGAATAAAGTGCAATCTCTCCCAGCATAAACGACCAGTGGTCCGGGAAAATTTTATTAAAAAATATGCGAGTGCCTTTTGCCAATCCAAGACGATCGTCAAACCACTCGGCAGTAGTGGCAATCTGATCGTTAACAGTCTTTTTGCTTTTTGAGTTTTGATCTCTTAACTTGGTAACGTCTAATTTTGCCATCTGCTAGAACCCCCAGTATCCCGGTCCGATAGGCTCGTTATAGTCAGCCTGGGCGATTAGATATCCATGAGGATCTACAGCTAAAGGCAGTTGCGGCAACGGTCTGGGAGCCGGTCCGAATATCGGCATTGCTCCGTCCAATACATTAAACAGCGACTGATGGCAAGGACACAATAATTGCTGCGTTTCTTGCTGGTAAAGACTTATCGGACATCCCGCGTGGGTACATACCTTAGAGTAAGCTAGATAACCCTGAGGACCCCATGTCTCTCTTCCCTTTTCGGTTACTATGTTGTCGACGCTGGCTCTTATCAATAGAGTCTGAGAGTTATAGAGATCCTGTTGATTTTCTTCCAGTTCACTTTTTTTAATTACTCCTTCGGGGAATACCGTCATAAAAGCTCCGACATCCAAATCATTGACATGGACTAACTTACCGTCCGTTGTCACAACCCTGGAACCCTTTTTCCACGCCGTGTGGTTTAAAGCATTATTCGGGTTAGGTCCCAAACTCCTCAAGGTGGGTCCCAATAAAAACAATCCAAAAAGTCCCATAGCGGCACCCAACATTTTTCCCAAGAAACTTCGTCTGGATACGGCAATCTTCCCCCTACCGATAAAAGCATCCACAAACTCCTTTTTGTCTTCGTCTGTGGAGCCGGTCCTGTGCCTTGATTCTTCAAAGGGCCCTTTGGGCATAAGGTATTTCCCCCAGGCAACCATTCCGATTCCGAGCAAACTAAATGCTGCAGCCATTAGGCCGCCTTCAACTTGAGTATTTGCCCCTTTAACATAATCGACCATCATGGCTATGAACAAAACTGCCGCTATTGCGAAGCTTATGGCGATCAAGATTTCGGTTCTTTTCGGATTCTTGGCCAGTAACTCGAACCGCGGGTCATCTTCGATATTTAAATTCCTGATAGTTACTGGGCTAACCGAATTGCCACTTGTATTATCAGAAGTCAAGTCATTGTCGCTATCGCTCATTTTCTATCACCAACCCAGAATGCTGCCAATACCAAAAGTCCTACTCCAATCAACAAACCGATAAATCCTTCGGCAACCGGTCCGACTCCCCCCAAATTCCATCCGCCCGCGTTATCGGGATGTTGAATTCCTTGAGTTACATACTTAACCAAACTATTAACCTGCGCGTTGGTTAAAACTCCCGGATTAAATCTGGGCATGTTAGCTGGCCCGGTCCTGATGGCTTCGGCCACTTGTTCTGGAGTCGCCTGATGCAAGCTCGGCGCGTATGCACCACTGGCCAAAGCATCACCGGCACCTGTAATCGTATGACATCCGGCACAATTAATATCAAATAAAGACGCACCTTCGGCTAACGTGGCTGAATTTACCCCCTTAATATTCGGTATCAAAACGCCACCTGGTGCCTGTGAAGCCACGAAAGATACAATATCCAAAATTTGAGCTTGAGTGAACTTTACCGGTTTTCTGATTGGTTGAATTATTGGATTGGAAAGTGGCATTCTGCCAGTGCTTACCCAAAATTGAATTGTAGCTGGCCCCAGTCCAACTAGATTCGGAGCCCTGTCCGTGCCCGAAGCGTAGGCTCCGTGACAAGAGGAACAGCTTTCGTCAAACAAAGTCTGCCCCTGTCGCACTTGCTGATATGTTGCCCTGACGCCCGAATTTTGATACAGAAGAGAACCGACAAATTTTTGACCACCAGCTTTGTTATTATTTGTTTCAGAACCCGGCGATACTGGTTTGTTGGTTGAACCGACTAAAGATACGTTGGATGTCGGCGAAGGAGTCGTAGCTCCTACGGCGGAAACATTCTTTACATTTTTTAAAGCTCCGTTCCCTCCGTTAGCCATGAGCGAATAAAGTAATGACAATGCGATGACTGCAACTACCAGTACTACTGATTTTATGGGTGCATTTTTGAGATTCATTTTTCTAACGGCCACTATTATAGACTAGCTCAATATAAACAAACAGCTGAATAATCCTATCCACATAAAGTCCACAAAGTGCCAATAATATGACACACCTTGAAACACGGAAACTTCTCCTGGATCTGATTCTTTACCAGATATTCGCCCCATCAGACCTATCATTGCAACCAGCCCCAAGAGAACATGCAATCCGTGGAGGCCACTCATAATGAAGAAAAGGGAACCATATACGTTTGATGAGGGAGAAAACGGTAGCGTTATCCATTCATACAGCTGATTACCCACAAATAGGAACCCCATAATAAATGTGAGGATTAGCCATCTTTTTGCTTGGTCCTTGTTTCCTTTTTCAATAGAGAACACAGCTTTTTGCATTGTAGCCGAAGATGCCAGCAGAATCACTGAAAATATTGACGCCTGAACATAATCCAAATTTGTTCCAGGAGGAGGCCAGTGAAGTGCATGAGCTCTTATGGTAAAGAATGCAGCAAACAGGCCCGAAAAAAACATAAACTCAGAACCGAGCCAAATCATTACTCCGACGGCCAATACTGGAGGTCGCCGAAGGCCGGCAGGGCCCGGAATTTTTGGTAAAGTTTCAGTTGTAATAGATTGGGTCACATATATATTATTATCCAAAAAATAGACCTAACATGCAACATTTTAAAAGATAATGTTATAACTAAGATAAATAAATGTTAAAAAATACCACTTACATGGATGCACTGAACGGTGTTCAAACCAATAAAATACCGGTCTGGTTTATGCGACAGGCCGGAAGATCGTTGCCTGAATACAGGAATCTCAAAGGAGATGACAGCATTCTAAAGATATTAGAAGATCCAGAAAAATCCGCAGCCATCACACTACAGCCAGTAGAAAGACACGGAGTAGATGCGGCGGTACTATACAGCGACATTATGATGCCGCTGATCGCCTCTGGTGTAGATATCGAAATCCAAGAAGGGGTAGGGCCAGTTTTAAAGACCGGTTTTACTTCCAAAGAGGATCTTAATAAAATCGATACAAATAAAATGGGTGAGCTGCTGTTGGCGCAAAAAGAAACCATAAAAATTGTCAAATCAAAAGCCGAAGTTCCTTTAATTGGATTTGTCGGAGCCCCCTTTACCTTAGCCTGCTACTTAATTGATGGTCGTCCCACGAAAAATTGGACAGCTACACAAAAACTGTTGTTAACCGACCAATCATTTTCAAATTCTTTATTTAAAAAACTAGCTCAGGTGGTAATAAAATCAATCGATATTCAAGTAAACGCAGGCGTTGATGCAATACAGATATTCGACTCATGGGCGGGCATTCTTGAGCCTCGAACATTTTCCAGGTATTTAATTAATCCTCTTAGAGATATCATTGCGTTTGCCGACTCACGCAATATTCCCATAACCTATTTTGGACTTCAAAACTTACCGCAGCTTCCTCTCATATCTCAACTCAGCCCCGGCGTAGTCAGCATTGATTCAACGATGGAAATTCAACAGGCAAAAAAAGTTGTCGGCTCTTCAGTCGGCATTCAAGGAAATCTTAATCCCGTAAGTTGCCTTGCGAGTTTTGAATATTTAAAAAATGAAATTACATATATCCTAGAACAGGGTTTTTCCTCGCGAACTGTATTTACAGATGAGAGTAATCGATCATTGACAAGCGGATACATCTTTAATTTGGGTCACGGAGTACTGCCTGCTACTGACCCCAATACCCTGACACAAATAGTAAAATTGATACACGAATTTAACTTTTAAACCCAATATGCATTTTAAACCGTGAGTAAAATCTCAAACTATTAAAAATATTCAGTCAACAATTCATTTGATCTTTAAATTTTTGTAAACATTTCAGAAATTTTCAAATATAATTCGACTTTGTGACTTTTTTTATTTATGCTTAATTAAACTTTATGCTTAAAAAGATGAACCGCATACTTGAAACCGGCCGGAGGGAAACCAATAAGGGACTAATTTGCCAACACTACATTCACTAGATCCAATCCCTGTGGGGTTAATAATAATGGCCCACGGCACCCCTAGCGACTATAATAATTTTGAAGAATTTCTGACTTCAATTAGAAGAGGAAGACCGCCTGAAACAGAACTGCTTCAAGAAGTAAAAAGAAGATACTCGTTAATCGGTGGCCTCTCTCCCCTAACCGATATTACTCAATCGTTTTTCAATAAGCTGGAAACCCAAATTGAAGATTCATCAGAATTAAATCAGTCCGGATACAACATAGTTTGCAGTCTCGGATACAAACATGTTGATCCTAAAATCGAATCTGCCGTTAAATCATTAATCTCAAAAAACGTTGAAGTGATAATAGGTTTAATTGCGTCGGCCTACTATTCCAAAGTAAATATCGAAGATTATAACAAAGCCGTACGAGATACCTTGACTGAATCAAACAGATCTAACGTTACATATTTAAATCTACCTCCTCTATGTGAATTGGAAGGCTATCCAGAGTTAATTGCAAAAAGACTCAAAGAATCGCTTCGCGAACACCCTGAATCGCTAGTGATATTTTCTGCACACTCTTTACCTCTGGCAGCACTCCAGCAGGACAAAACCTATCAAAATCAACACGAAAAGCTGGCAGCAACAGTTGCCTCGCTATGCAAAATCAAAGATTATGTAACCGCTTATCAGAGCGGAACTTTAGGATTGGGAAGTTGGCTCGGACCCGATGTTAACGAAGTCATTCGCTCTCGGGATTACAGAGCTTACAACTCTGTAATTGTCGCTCCGATTGGTTTCGTATCCGATCACGCTGAGGTATTATATGACTTAGATATTGAACTTAAGGCTAACTGCGAAGCAAATAAGGTAAACTACTCTAGGATTGAAATGTTTAACGACAGTTCGGATTTTATTCACCTACTGATCAAATCAATAATTAAGTTTTTCCACGAAAATGTCTGAAAGAAAATATGCAATTATAGGAGCGGGTATTACAGGCCTTACCAGCGCTCACCTGTTGTTGTCTTTAGATCCCGATTGCTCGGTAACAATTTTTGAAAGAAACATCCCGGGGGGGTTTCTTCAAACAATTAAAGTGGGAGGCATCACTGTAGATGCCGGTCCAGATAACTTCATTACCAAGAAAACTCACGCTTATGATCTGACGGTGGAACTTGGATTAAAAGATAATCTTATAGTTCCCACGATGGGCACCGTTGAGATATTCAACGGTGATTCTCTAAAAAAATACCCGTCCGGAACTTATATGGGGATCCCCACCGATCCAACTGAACTAAGAAAAGCTGGCATCGTATCTGAGAATTCATTAAAACAATTCCAAAAGGAAAAAAAATTTGGCAAGCATAATGGCGGAGACGTTACTTTAGGACAGCTACTAACTCCGCGATTTGGCAATGAGATAGTCGATCTGCTCATTGAACCAATAATGGCCGGAATCCATGCAGGAACGGTCGACTCATTGGGCGTAGCCGCAACAGCACCGGAGCTGTTGGCCGCAGCAGTAAGTACGGGGTCATTAACCGAAAACTTAAAACATCTGTTACCAAAAAAGGAGTCTTTGAATTCCATTACCGAGGACAGATTACCAGCATTTCTGGGAATATCTGGCGGAATGAACTTACTCACGAGCAAGCTTTTGGATTCTATTATTGTCAGCAAAAGCGTGAACATCTTAATCGGACATAAAGTTGAACAGATTTCATTAAACGATCAAAACCACAAAAAACAGGTAATCATCATCGATGATAATGAAAAATCCTACGAATTTGACGGTGCTGTCGTAGCAACGGATGCAAAAACCGCCGTAAAACTGTTTGGCACGATCGATAAGGGCATTGCAGACGAATTATCAAATATTCAAGTAGCGAGCGTTGCAATGGTATTTTTTGCATTTGAAATCGACAATCTGATAGACAGCTCTCAAAGAAGAGGGATATTGATACCGCGTAGCTTGAACTGTATGTCAACGGCAATAACATTTTTGTCCAACAAGTGGAAATCAATGCGAGACGAAAAGACCGCAATTGTTAGAGTTGCAGCAGGGGGAATAGGCAATCAAAGACATTTGGATATTAGCAAAGATGAGCTAATCACATCAACGCTAAAAGAATTGCAAGAGATTCTGGGGATTAATCTAGAGCCTCGCGATGCACAGGTTGTTTACTTTAATAATGCATTTACTCAATACGGAGTTAATCACCTGCAGCTTGCCAATAAAATTAAAGATCAAATTGCAACATTGGGCAACATTAGGCTCGCAAGTGCAATTTTAGGGGGGGTAGGACTAAGCGACAGAATATTGGCTGGTGCCAAGGCGGCATCAGAACTTATACCTAAAGATAAATTACCCTTCTGATCACAATGTTTCTATTTAAGAAAGCAGCAAAAGCAGTTGTACCGTTGCTCGTCGGGGTTCTATTCGCATTGGGGCAACCACCCTTTAAATTATATGAATTTGTAATTTTAGGCCTTGGCATTTTTGCAATGGCCACCTACAATTCGGCACCGCGAAAAAGATTTTTCTTCGGGCTTCTGTGCGGAATCAGCCAATACCTAATCTCTCTAATCTGGGTTACTGGTTTCAGCGTCCCGGGATATTTGGTAATTGTCGTCTACGATTCAATACTTTTCGGCTTAGCCGCTCTAATCTTCCCTAGCAAACATATCTCAAAACATAGCACTCTTATAACCGCAATTACTTTTGGATTATGCTTTTCGTTAATTGATGCCTTTCGCAGCCGATTTCCATTCGGCGGTTTACCGATTGACGGATTGGCAATTAGCCAATCCGATTCATTTTTGAAATATTTTGCCATCGTCGGAGGAGAGCCTGCAATCGTATTTTTTACTGCAACGTTCTCGGCTCTATTGGGATTGGCTCTTCTAAAACTTCATAAATCTAACCCATATAATCAGCTTAAGTCGCCGGAATTTTTTGTTTCCCTCATTGCCATTTTGCTAATAATCACTTTTAGCGAAGTTTTATCTTACACCAATCAAATCACTTCACAAAGTTACTTCTCTGCAGTGGCCGTTCAGGGAGGTGGAAAAACCGGTTTAAGAGCTGTTATAAACGGAAATCAACAAGGGGTATTTGACAATCAAGTTAATGAATCTTATAAAATTAACAAAAAAATAGATCTGATCCTTTGGCCCGAAGATACCGTTGCCTTATCGCAACCCCTTAGGGAATCTTACGACTACTCCGTCTTAAAAACTCTTGCAGAAAGATTTAATGCTTCCATATTGGTTGGGGTTACACAGCCTGTGGGAAATTCTAAATTTTTAAATTTAGCTGTTTTGTTAAGTCCAACGGGTCGCGTATTAGGATCCTACCTTAAGGTTCATCGAGTTCCTTTTGGGGAGTATGTTCCATATCGATCATTTTTTGAGCACTTTGGCAACGTAAATCTGGTACCCAGAAATGCGATAGCGGGTACAAAACCAGGCGAATTGACATCTCCGGTTGGCAAAATCGGCATAATGATATCCTATGAGGTATTTTTTGACAACCGTGCCTACGTCGACGTAAAAAACGGAGCGCAGGTAATACTCGTACCAACTAACACTGCTTCTTACAAAGGCAGTCAAATGCCGCAAGAAGAGCTGGGCGCGTTAAAAATTCGAGCAATTGAGACCGACAGATATGTTTTAATGACCTCTCCGACAGGTTACAGCGTTGAAGTCAACCCGAAGGGAAAAGTAATCCGGATATCCAAACTGGGCGTGCCTGCACTAACTTATGCCAATCTGGGCTTAATTAATCATTTGACGCCATTTGACAGATACGGAGATTTGCCGCCAATAGTTTTAGAAATATTTTCGGTCTTTTTAATATATGTTGTCTTAATCGTAAACAGAAAAGGTCAAAAACGCAACAGATGAATTAACATAATCAATTGCCGTTTATCTTCGGGTCCAATTAATGACACGCTAAACGGTAGCCAAACCCAGTCTTATTAACAACAGATCCGTTATCGTCTGAATCGTCTGAGCCGATCCTGAGTTAAAGTTTTTATTCTTCTTTAAACCAAGTGCTCTGCTTTAAACCAAGTGCTCTTCGACCAATTCATGATTACCATGATTGTGGTGGTGAGTACTAAAAAGAAGCTTATTTAGAATAACAAACCTGATAGACCACAAAATTCCGTAGCTCATGAAGTTTGCGGCTCCCACAAAAAGAGTGGCAACATTCCTGGATTTTGTAATATGATGAGCCAAGATAGCTGCGTACTCACCGCTGACGGTTGCCAACGCCAACCCAGTCAACGCTATAACCCAAAAAGGTACGATCTCTTTCCAGAGATGAGATTTTCCACTTTTGCCCCAAGCCCATTTTCTGTTTAAATAATATGAAGGCGGAATCATGCAGGCAGATGCCACAAAAGAGCTCGCTCCGGCGGAAAGAATCTTCATAATGTCGAAGGTAATGATAATAATTACCCAAGTAAGTACAGTAGTAATTACCGACGACGCCGCGTACTTCATCAATGTTGCGCCTTGTTTAGATTTTAAATATTGAATTATACGACTAACCATTGTCTAAACTGTAACCTCTGTTCTAACTGACAATATATTTCTCTAATAAATTTTACTAAAAAAATTAAGCGCTTGCATGTCCGAACGATTAATAAAACAAACCGGTATCTGAATATTCCCTTAAAATAATGCTCGTTCCAGTTTTCGTCTACCTTTCGGAATGACCAAAATGACGCTAACTACCTTTACCGTATCCGCGTGGCCCTTATTTAAGCCAGTAGTCCCATTAATTAATATTTTATACAAACAATCGTTGAGCCGATAGCTATCGAACATTTATCGGCCAATGCGTAATACGAAACAGTAGAAAGACGATGTCAAAACAGATAAAGTCAAAGATTACAAATTCCGACCGATACAAAGATCTTAGATTTTAAAAGATCTCGCATTTGAATTGACTTTCAGTCTATCTCAGTTTTTCTCTTCAAAAATTCACGCAGGGTCGTCTGAGCGTCATTTAAAATCTCACGCCCATGCATAAAACCTATATTCTCGACTTCCAAATCACCCAATCGCTGCGCCGAAATTTTGGAAAGCTTAAAATCAGTACAGAAATACTTCAACGAAAAACTAATCTTATCTCTCATATTAAACAACGCGTCGCCGGTTATTAAGGTTGCTGTTTTTTTATCATAAAACGATACGTGGCCTGGAGTATGTCCAGGTGTATGAACTACCAAAAGCCCATCCCTATAATTTAAAATTTCTTCGTCTTTAAACGTAGAATCGATAGCTACCTTTTCCATATTCCTATCGAACAGAGAAAACGCCTTTGCCAACGGATTTTGCGCCTTGGGTGCTATCCCTGAAATTGCGCTTTTTTCATCAGCCTCGTGTATGCAGACGTGAGAATGACTTTTAGAATTGAGTCGGTTTACACCACCCAGATGATCTACGTGCGCGTGAGACAACAATATCGATTTCACATCTTCAGGCTGTTTACCGATAAAGTCCAGAGCTGCAAGAATCTTTTTGGTGGAACCTTTTAATCCTGCATCAATTAAAACAACTTTGCCGTCGTTGTCTATTAGAACAAATGAATTTACCGCATGTGACAACACCGTCGGTAATCTGTAAATGCCCTCGGATATTTTAACAACTGGATCACTCATAACTACCTCTCAAAAAAGATCTTACTTAG
>DAHXLF010000047.1 GCA_027371755.1 Acidimicrobiales bacterium | reverse complement strand
GAAGTTTTCTAATCGCATTCATGACTTCATTTCGATCAACGCCAAGTTTGTCTGACAATACAACCAACATATGATCGACGGACAAATAGCCATCGCCCATATTCTCTCTTAAAGACTCTGCTTCATTTAAGGCAACAGACATCTCGCGACTGATAGAAATGTCTTGTGAGCCGTAAGCCTTCGGCATATGAGAAAGCTTTTCGTTTAATGAATTTTTCAGTTGAAATTCGTCTATACCTATTGACCTGACAACGGATACAGCCATTCCCTCTGGTTGATTTAACACCGTAGCCAAGAAATGCTCGGGCACCAACTCAGTGTTTTGAAGTTGGCGTGCCAAGTCTGTGGCGCCAGCCAACCCTTCTTCCATCTTTAGGGTAAATTTTTTGGGATCCAAAGCCATTTTGACCTCCTTAAAACTTTTCCTTCTTCCTGTCTAAGAAACTTCTCTCCCAAAATGACATGGGAACAATCTCATTTTTGTAAAGCTTATGTATTTCGTCTATTATTTCATTTTGACATTGAGCCATTAAACGGAGTTCCGCTTTAAGTTTTAAGATTTGCGTCTCCAACTCCATTACCTTTCTGACTCCTTCAATATTTAATCCTTCGTTCATCAACTCCTGTATACGACGCATCGTAGTGATGTCCTTTTCCGAGTAGCGTCGATTTCCGCCCTGAGTTCGTTGAGGCTCCAAAAGACCACGCCTCTCATAAATCCTTAAAGTCTGCGGGTGCAGCCCTGCCAATTCGGCGGCAACCGAAATTACATAAACTGCCCTTGATTGATTGTTCCCTTCGGTATTATCAAACAATCCTCCGGTTAATCTTGTCATTATTTAACCTCCTGACTCGTTTTAATATATCTTTCTATGTTTTCTCTTACGTTTACATCGTCGCTGCGATTTTGCTCAAATTCTTCAATTGCTCTCTGTTGAGCTTCGTTAATTGATTTTGGAACTTGAACCTCCAGCTCCACATAAAAATCTCCCGCTTTGGTTTTAGTAATTACACCTTTGCCCGCCACCTTTAAAATCCGTCCGTTAGGACAGTTTTGAGGAACTTTAAGGACAATCTTTTGGCCTCGAACATCGGGGACCGAGATTTTAGCGCCAGTTACTGCCTCATAAAAAGTTATCGGAACCGTTAAATATATATCGAGCCCTTTACGAACAAACAGCTTATGGGGCTCAACCGTCAACTTTACGTATAGATCACCATTGGGACCTCCGAACAGTCCCGGCTTACCTTTACCCTTAATTCTCACCTTTTGTCCAGTACTTGTACCAGCACCAAGCTTTATCGTTACCTGTGTAGGCTTGTACTCCTTTCCGGTACCCAAACACACTGGACAACGCACGGTAGGGATAGTCCCTCTTCCCATACACTTGTCACACTCTTGATTTAATGAAAAAAGGTTTTTACCGTCTTGGACATAGCCTGAGCCCATACACTTATCACAGACTTTTTGTCCAGATCCTTTGGCGGCACCGCTACCGTTACATTCGTGGCAAGAGGTTGGGTAATTTACCGACAGAGTCTCTGTTTTACCGTTTATCGCATCTTCAAACGAAAGTCTGTAAGTGGTCTCCACGTCCTGACCTTTTTGTTTGGTAAAGGTCGTAGTATTCTGCGAACGAGTAGCGGTGCCGCCATTGAAGAAGCCCGAAAAAATGTCAGACAGATCATCCACCTTAAAGTTCACCCGAGAAGACGAACCGTTTGAAGAAAAGCCGGGATTCGGTCCCAACTTACGCATTTGGTCGTACTCTTTTCGTTTTGTGTCATCCGAAAGAACTTCGTAGGCTTCAGACACTTTTTTAAACTGCTCTTCGGAGCCTTTGTTTACGTCGGGGTGCAACTCTTTGGCCAGTTTCCTATAAGCACGCGTGATCTCTTTGTCGGTGGCATTTTCATCAACCCCCAACGTTTTATAGTAATTATTTTGAAACCACTCTTTTTCAACCGGCATTTTTAATTTACACCTTCTTGTATCAACTCTGAACAATCACCGTGGCGGGTCTAATTACTTTGCCTTTTAATACATAGCCGGCTCGATAGACCTCTTTCACGGTTTCAACTCCTTCGTCGTTATCTTCCTGAGCTTGCACGTGGCTAACCGCCTCATGAATTTCGGGATTAAAGCTTTCACCCACTTTGTCAACCTTTTCCAAACCGTTTTGACCTAGAACTTCAATTAGCATATCGAAAGCTTTCTTTAAACCTTGGAAATTTGTTTCGGGGTTACCGGCTTCAAAATGTTGTATGGCTAAATCATAAACATCCAAAGCAGGCAGCAGCTTTTCCAGTAGCGAGATGTTTGCTCTTTCTACCAATTCAATTTCCTGTTTCGCGACTCTCTTCTTGAAGTTGTCAAAATCCGCCTTCAACCGTAAGAGTGAATCTTTGAGTTCGTCTCTTTCAATTTCAACCGCAGATTTTGCATTTTCATCCGAAAAAGACAGCGACTCTACTTCAGTTAAAATCTTTTCCACAGCCGAATCAATGTCAGCTGTGTTTTCAAAGTCTCCTTCAGATTCTACGTCGGCGTTATCTTCAACTTCGTCAGATACTTGCGGTTCGTTGTTTTCATTAAAGTCATCGGTCATGTCTATCATTGATCACCTTCTTCGACAACTTCAGCGTCTACGATATCTTCGTCTGGAGCTTGCTGTGAGTCCGCAGTAGGCTCGGCGGCTGATTCTGAAGCCGCAGCGGCTTGATACAATTTTGATCCGAATTCTTGAGAGACTCTCATAAGTTTCTCGTGAGTATCTTTAATTTTTTCAATATCATCGCTGGCTACGGCAGCTTTGGCTTCTTCTAAGGCATCGGTAATATCTTTTTTATCGGATTCTGAAACTTTATCTCCCTGTTCAGAGATAAGCTTTTCGGTTTGATAAATCAGCGAATCCGCATTATTGCGCACCTCGGCTTCTTCTCGTCGTTTCTTATCTTCGGCCGCATGAGCTTCGGCATCTTTTACCATTCTTTCAATGTCATCTTTAGGTAACGAGGATTGTCCGGTAATGGTCATAGACTGCTCTTTACCCGTGGCTTTATCTTTTGCAGATACATGAACTATTCCGTTGGCATCGATATCAAAAGTAACTTCGATTTGAGGTACTCCGCGCGGTGCTGGAGCAATTCCGGTAAGCTGAAATTTTCCGAGTGACTTATTATACATAGCCATCTCCCGCTCACCTTGGAGTACATGTATATCGACGGCGGACTGTCCATCGTCTGCCGTAGTGAATACTTCGGATTTTTTAGTGGGAATGGTGGTATTTCGCTCAATTAATCTTGTCATGACTCCGCCTTTAGTTTCCACACCTAGCGAAAGCGGTGTTACGTCCAAAAGCAAAATGTCTTTAACTTCACCTTTTAGAACACCCGCCTGAACGGCTGCTCCGATTGCCACTACTTCGTCAGGGTTCACGCCTTTGTGAGGGTCTTTACCCGTCAAAGACTTGACTAAATCCTGTATTGCCGGCATTCTGGTTGAACCTCCTACCATAACCACGTGGTTAATATCGGAAGTCTTTAAACCTGCATCTCTAATGGCTTGCTCAAAAGGATCTTTACACTTGTCAACCAGATCTTGAGTCAGCTCTTGAAATTTCGACCTCGATAGTTTGAGGTCCAAGTGCTTAGGTCCAGAATCCGTTGCCGTTACATACGGTAGGTTTATATTTGTCTCCTGTACTTGAGACAGTTCGATCTTTGCCTTTTCGGCCGCTTCTTTTAATCTTTGAAGAGCCATTTTATCTTTAGCCAAATCTACGCCATCTGAATCTTTAAACGACTTTATTAACCAATCGATAACTCTTTGGTCCCAGTCGTCTCCTCCCAGTTTGGTATTTCCCGATGTGGACTTGACTTCAAATACGCCGTCGCCGATCTCTAATACGGAAACATCAAAAGTTCCACCTCCTAAGTCAAACACCAAAACGGTTTGCTCGGTATTTTCCTTATCCAACCCGTAAGCCAGAGCCGCGGCCGTTGGCTCATTTACTATTCTCAATACTTCCAAGCCCGCAATTTGACCGGCTTCTTTGGTGGCGGTTCTTTGTGCGTCATCGAAATAGGCAGGAACTGTTATGACGGCTTGTGTTACCTTATCTCCCAAGTAGGCTTCGGCATCTGCCTTAAGCTTCATTAAAATTCTTGCCGAAATCTCCTGTGCTGAATACTTCTTGCCGTCAATGTCGATATTCCAGTCCGTTCCCATATGTCTTTTGACTGACCTTATGGTTCGATCCGGGTTTGTAATTACCTGTCTTTTGGCTAATTCGCCGACTAAAACCTCTCCCGTTTTTGAAAATCCAACTACACTCGGCGTAGTCCTAAATCCCTCTGCATTGGGAATTACCACAGGCTCACCGCCTTCGAGCACGCTTACTACCGAGTTTGTGGTTCCTAAGTCTATTCCTACAGCCTTTGCCATAACAAATTAATTCCTTTCTTTAGTTAATCTCTAATACTTTAGTTATATAACTATATTATAATAATCTTGAGTGTCATGTTGTCAAGTTTTTTAAAAATAAGGTTATTTTCTATTATGTACTCATAAAAAGGCACTTTTCAGGTTGCCTACGCCTTTTCGTTTAAAATTAATGTATTCCTTAAATTTGCGGGTCTGATTTATAAATCAAGCGAGTTACTCATAAATATATTTAAACAACTTAACCAAAGGACATAAGATGCCAAACTTAATACTTTTACGGCACGGACAAAGTGAATGGAACGCCGAAAATAGATTTACCGGCTGGCATGACGTAAATCTTTCCGAAACCGGTATAAATGAAGCAGCAGCAGCCGGAGTTCAAATTAAAGATGCAGGATTACAACCCGAAAAACTTCACACCTCTGTCTTACTGCGAGCCGTTAAGACTGCAAACATAGTTTTAGAGGAGCTTGACTTGTCTTATATTCCCGTTGACCGTACATGGAGATTGAACGAACGGCATTACGGGGCGTTACAGGGTCTTAATAAGTCTCAAACAGCTGAAAAATATGGGGCGGATCAGGTAAAAATATGGAGACGCAGTTTTGACGTACCTCCGGAACCCGTTGATGAGTCAAATTCAGAACATCCCTTAAACGATCCTAGATACAAACTTGTTGATAAATCAGCTTTGCCATCCACCGAATGCCTTAAAGACGTAGTCAACCGATTGGCTCCTTACTGGCAAGATTCAATTCTAAAGGATCTTTATATTTACAATACCGTATTGATCGTCGCACATGGTAATTCGCTACGAGCTTTGATAAAACTATTGGAAAACCTTTCTGACGAGCAAATTGTAGAATTTGACTTACCGACTGGGGCGCCCCGGGTATATAAGTTCGATTCCGACTTAAAGTTAAACAGTTTCGATTATTTAGGTGACCCCGAAGAGATTCAAGCAAGAGCGGCCGAAGTCGCTTCACAAGCCACACAAAAATAAGATTTTTGGGTAAATAAAGCTGCGCAGGATACAGCAGTATCAAACAATACTATTGGCAGCAAACCGCTTGAAATAAAATTCTTAAACTTTATATAACCGTCCAAAACAAAACACCCGATCATTAGATGTCGGATGCTTTGTTTGGTAATGGTATGATGTGGTGATTTTTAGTATATTAACTTGCGGCAGTCAACACTGTTGCTTTTTTAAATCCAGGAATCATTTCATGCTCCCCAGAAATTTCCTCGAGACTCTTTTGATTTGTTTCAGGAATCAAAAGAGTCAGAAAAGTACCAACAAGTGCCATGCCCGCCGAAAACTCCAGCGCTCCTCCAATTCCAAATGTTTTGGAAATATACGGAAATAGATAGACTCCTATAAAAGCACCGAGTTTTGCCACTCCCGCAGAAATACCGTGACCAGTAGTTCTAGCCGAAGTGGGAAAACATTCCGCTGACAGTACAAAGGTTGTGGTATTGGGCCCGAACTCGGCAAAGTAGTAACTTATTCCGAACAGAATTAAAAACGGTACAATTGCCGTCGTAACTCCGGGAATAACTCCGATAAGCAAAAACATAAGACCCATTATTGGAAAGCCGATGAGCTGAAGCCTTCTGTGACCTATTCGATCCATTAAATGCGCGGCCAGATAGTAACCGGGTACAGCGGCTACTGTAAAAATAATCAAATTAAGCGCCAACGACTGAGTTATGGTGGCATGTTTACCCAAAACTTGTTTGACGATTAAAGGTGCCGATACCGAGTTTCCGTAATAAGCATAATCAAAGACAAACCATGTACCTGCGGTGCCGATTAAAGTAACCAGGTATTTTGGATTTGTAATAAATTGTGAAAATGACAGTTTGGCCGATACCCTCGCACCGTTGGCATTAACGGTACCGTCGGAGTAGTTTTTAATTTGCCCGGCAGCTTCATTTCCCTTTCCCTGTACCATGGTCAAATACCGCGGAGATTCAGGCATCTTACGCCGAGAGTAAAGTACCATTAATGCAGGAATCGCTCCTAAAGCTAAAAGTATTCTCCATACGCTGTCAGGGTTAATTCCCGAAGACAGCAATGCCAAACCAGCCACGTAGCCTGTTATCGTTCCGAGAGCTTGCATGGCAAATACCAGTCCCACAAGCTTCCCGCGGTCTTTTCGATTTGAATATTCGCTCATTATTACAGCCGAGATCGGATAATCGCCACCTACTCCCAAACCTAGTACAAATCTGCATACAATTAGAAAAATAACACCGGGCGAAAATGCCGATGCCAATGCCGCAACCGCCATAATAGTTGCTTCAAGTCCGTATATTTTCTTTCTGCCTAGCTTATCTGCAATCCTGCCATAAATTAAGGCTCCCAAAAAAGCTCCCAAGAGAGTCATTGAGTTAATCAATCCGGTTTGAGTGGAGCTTAAATGCCACTGTTTGGCAATAAGCGTCGAAGCTGTGCCAATAATAAACAAGTCATAGGCATCGGTAAAAAACCCCATACCCGAAGTGAATATTGCTTTCGTGTGGAACCTGCTGACCGGCGCTTCATTTAATGCATCTATCAAGTCAGGATTGAATGTATCGCTCAATTATAACCTCCTAAAATTTATCCTCTGATTGGAAAATTAATTCATGAAAGTAAGTTTTGGGTTAAATACAGGTTATTTTTCTTCAAATATCAAACCGAAATAAGACGAAGTTACAGTGACAATATCGCCCAATTACGCCGCCAACAGTTTCGCTAAAAACAAATTGGTCAGTTTATATTTAGCCAACAGTAATTAGCACCCTAAAATCAACTAATTGCAGAGGTACCCAATGAGATGTTGGTGTGAATGATTCTTGTATTGCTTTGGATAATTTTTATCAACTGCGTTGTTATCTTTTAACAATTAACAAAATAGAAACATTTTGGTGACATTTGCGAAACAATTCCTTGGCATTATTTATCTAGGCAAATAACTTTGCCTTATTCATTATTTGAGAGGAGAATCAATTGTTAGCGGTAACCTATATTCCGTATCCCAGTTGGCTGGTACCCGGTGACAATACTTGGCAGTTAACCGCGGCAACTTTGGTAGGCTTAATGAGCTTACCGGGGATCGCCGTTCTTTATGCCGGTTTGGTACAAAAAAAATGGGTAGTTAACACTATGTTAATGGCCTTTACCGGATTTTCACTCGTACTTTTGGTATGGATACTCTGGGCTTTTAATATGGGCTTCGGAACCAATCCAATAGGCGGGGGAGGAGGTACCGGAATCATGCATTTCTTTAGAGACATGGTTTCGATGCCGCATCCCATAACAGGAGCGGCGGCTGAACAACAACAGACCAGTTCATTTTCGCAAACCTTTGTGCCGTTTCACTTTCCGACGTCAACGTTTGCGTATTTTCAGGTAGTTTTTGCTGCCATTACGCCCCTCCTTTTCTTAGGGTCGGTAATAGGAAGGATAAAATTTAAAGCTTGGTTAATTTTTGTACCACTGTGGTGTACGTTTGTATATGCCATCGATGCCTTTCTTTTGTGGGGTGGAGGATATCTAGCATCAGAAGGTGCCGTAGATTATTCCGGAGGTTATGTAATTCACCTCTCCGCTGGAGTGGCCGGCTTTGTTGCCGCATGGGTAATAGGCCCAAGATTGGCAAAAGATAAGGCACATGCTGTACCCAACAACCTTCCTTTAGTTGCAATCGGAGCCGGAATTTTATGGTTAGGTTGGAACGGTTTCAATGGAGGTGACCCCTTCTACGCTGGTGTAGATGCTGCAGCTGCAGTTCTTAACACCAACTTAGCTACTGCGGCGGCTTTAATGACTTGGCTAGTAATTGACATGGTCGGCTCCAAGGAAAAGAAACCGACGTTCTTAGGAGCCATAAACGGAATGATCTGTGGATTGGTGGCAATAACTCCGTCAGCCGGTTGGGTAAATGGTTTAGGCGCAATTTTAGTTGGCGTAATAGCCTCCACAATCGTGTGGTTTGCTTGGAACTATCTTCCCAAGATTCGACCTTTCTCAAAAGTGGACGATGCTCTAGGAGTTGTCTTTACACACGGAATAGCCGGTTTAACTGGAGGACTTCTGGTAGGAATATTAGCGGATCCCAGAATGATCGAATACGGTGTCAAAGGCAAGAACTACGCCGGAGCTAAAAGTTCGTTTGTTTCAGGTCTGTTATACGGCGGCGGGTTTCACCAACTATGGGAACAGTTTAGAGCGGCCGTATGGGTAATAGTATTTACCGCGGTTATGACATATATAATACTTAAGGTAGTCAAATTCATTTGCAGAGGTCTGAGAGAACCGGACGAAGTTCTTGCAATCGGAGATCTTGCAATACACGAAGAGGAAGCCTATCCGCGAGAAACATTTGCCGAACGAATATCGTCCGTACCTACCCGTCAAGACGACAGAGTATAAAGCCGGCAAAACAAAATAAGTTAATATTGTTACTATATACAAAGAATGGAGTTTTAAATGAAGCTGGTTACTGCGATCATTAAACCTTTTAAATTAGACGACGTGAAAGACGCTCTAAAACAGATCGGGATTCAGGGTTTGACCATAACCGAAGCTCAGGGCTTCGGAAGGCAAGGCGGACATACCGAGGTTTACAGAGGCGCCGAGTATTCGATCGATCTTGTTCCTAAAATCCGAATTGAACTTGTTGTCGACGACTCAACGGTAGACAATGTAATCGAAACAATTTTAAATTCGGCTAAAACCGGAAAAATCGGAGACGGAAAAATTTGGTCAACTCCCGTTGACGAAATGATCCGAATCCGAACTTCGGAGCGAGGTTCAGATGCACTTTAAAACGTTGTTTTAATAGTTAACTTTAAAAAATTTAATAAAACTGTAAAGGCCAATTTAAAATAATTGGCCTTTACAGTTTACAAATCTCAAAATTTGATATATCCTTTAAGTATGGCTACAAATGCAAAATTAGACTTATCGGAAATTTGGTTGTTTTCAACTTTTTCAAAATCCGAATTGGTTCAAATAAGACGTTCTTTTACGGAACTTAAAGTGGATCCCGAAAGGGTACTCTGCGAAGAGGGAAGCGTGGGACAAGAATTTTTTATAATTTTAGAAGGTACGGCATCTGTAATAAGAGCCGGCAAAAAGGTAAACAAACTTGGAGCCGGACAGTTCTTTGGAGAGCTGGCCCTTTTAGATCATAAACCTCGATCGGCCACCGTAATGGCTGCAACAGAAATGACCCTATTGGTGTTATCTCAAAGAGAGTTCTTTGGTCTTATTGACGAAAGACCAGCTTTAACCAAAAAATTACTGCAAGCGCTCGCCGGAAGACTCAGAGCCGCAGACTCAAGAGCGTTTCATTAAACGCAGATTGCTTGCCGCCTAGTTCGTAAAACGGATTCGTTATCAGGATTCGTTTTTTGAATTGGGCTGATTTTGCACAGGATTATTAATTGATGAAGGATCATTAATAGGATTTGCATTAAGCGTTTTAGTCAGCTCATTTTGAACCTGCATTGCATGAGCCAAACCCCTCGACTCCCAAAGTCTTTTTCGGGATCGCTGATTTAGTTTAAGCCTAACGAAATATCCAATCCCAGCAAGCAGTATCACTACAATAGGAATTATTATAAACAGAATACTGCTTCCAGATGAAGAACTTTGGGTTTGAGGCGTAACTAACGCAGTCGTAGACGGCCCTAAAGTTGTTGAAGGAATCGTCACCGCCGGAATATCATATGTGGCCTGTTGATACTGAGCCTGAGCCAAAGCTTCGATTTGCGATTGACTGAAGCTCTTTTCAGGTGAAATTAAATACACCTCAAAAACAACGTTTGAATCCAAAAAGGTAATTATCCAAGTGTAGTAAGTAACTGAAGGCGATTCGTTGACTTTTTGAATAAATCCTTCCGCTTCCGGTATTGACTCATCAAAAAAAGTAGTCTGGCTTACGGCTTTGCCTCCTAGGGGATTTTGCGAGTTTATCTGAGTTAACAGTTCGCCAGCCAAACCGTCGTTCTGTACTTCAGCTCCTATGATTACTGCAAATGAAGACGAAATGCCTCCCGTTGACCAGGATCGCTGATACATTGCCGTAGCCGAAGGATACTGAGAGTATGACTGGTTAAGTGCTGGAAACGATCCGCCCAATACGCTGGCTTCCTGGGAGGCAGGCATGTATCCCGTTACCTGAGGCGACGTCTCTTCAAGCATTCCCAACGAATCCACCGCAGTCGAATTTGCCCCGAGAATTAGAGTCGAAAGATTATATGCAAGATTTGACCCGCTGGCTGCCGTAGTGGTAGTACCGACCGTACTGACGGTGCCAGGAGTTGCAGCTCCTGCCGTACCCGATAAAAATATCGATAACATCAACAGCACAATAGCAAAGATTACCGACAATTTTTTTATCATGGTTATAGTCTAAGTTAAAGTTTGAAATTTGTAAATAATATAACCAGAACCACTTGTCATTTGTCTTCTTATTCAGAACGAATTATACCGGAGTCGTTAACATTTTGGCCGATAATTAGATTGTTGCCGTCACTACTTTCTTCGTCACTTTCTTTATCAAAGCTTACACTTGCATGAGACTCAGTTGAATTCAATTTTCGGTTACCTTTAAAATGAGAAAGCATTATTATAAGCAGTACCGCCAAAACCAATAATCCTAACGCAACCAAATACAGCGTCGTATTACTGTTAGAGCTTTGGGGCAAAACGAATTCCAAAGCTCTTTGATTTTGTAACATTGACAAATCGTCGAGTTGACTTAGAGTAAATCCAATTTTGGAACTGTCCATTCTTACGACAAAAATAACATTTCGAGACACAAAGACCGACTGAAGAACCGTTACCGTAACTCCCGACACCGTACTTTTTAAAACCATCTGAATTGAGTTGTCGATTTTAGGTACATGTCCCAATAGTTTTGACGAAAAATTTCCTTTGATACTACCAAATGCTCTTAAGGTTACATCTAACGCAGTCAATGCCGCTGAATCGCTTTGAACCTGAATTGCCTCTATTGCAATCTCATTTGAGGTAGAAGTTATCATCCATGTTCTGACATAGGTTTTAATCGGTCCAGCTACCGACTGCACGTACTGCGGAAGTCCCTGAATGAAGCCACCCGATGGAGATACATAACCGTTTGACCCGTCTGCATTAAGTTCAGAAGCATTTTTCAAAACAGTGGGTAAAACAATTTCTGACAGGCTTACGGAGTTGTTATTAACATATTTAACCGGTTTAGCTGCAATTAAATGGATATTGGAAACACTAGTTCCGAAAAATATTAAAAAAGTTGACAAGAATACCGCTTCGACCAATCGAATGCAGGTTTTAAGAAATTTAATTGCCTTAATAACTTGTTTCGCCTTCAAATTTTACCGCATTATCGAATCTCGCATACTGAGCTCTAAACACAAGTCTGACGGTTTTAGTCGGACCGTTCCTGTGTTTGGCAACAATAACTTCAGCGGACCCTTTATCCTGTGTATCAGGCTGATACATCTCTTCGCGATATAAAAACACCACAACATCCGCATCCTGTTCCAGGGAACCAGACTCCCTCAAATCTGCAAGTATAGGCCGTTTATCTGATCTTTGCTCTAATGTACGCGAAAGCTGAGACAAAGCGACCACCGGGACGTTTAACTCTCTGGCCAATATCTTAAGCCCTCTGGATATTTCTGAAACTTCAACTTGCCTATTCTCAGCCGAACGTCTTCCAGACATCAACTGAAGATAATCAATGACAATTAAACTCAAATCAGTTTGAGCGGCAAGTCTTCTGGCCTTTGCCCGAATGTCCATCAGGGTTACATTCGGGCTGTCGTCTATGTAAATCGGCGCCTCTCCAAGTTTTCCCAAGGCACCGGCAAGCTTAGGCCAATCACCTTCGTGAAGTTGCCCGTTTCTCAGTCTGGATGCGTCCACCAGCGCCTCAGATCCCAACATCCTTTGCGCAATTTCCATGTGAGACATCTCAAGGCTAAACAAAAGAACTGGCTTATTTGCAATACAGGCGGCGTTGGCACACAGTCCCAAAGAAAATGCGGTCTTGCCCATTGCCGGTCTGGCTCCCACTATTACGAGGTTGGATGGTTGGAGTCCGGAAAGGCAGCTGTCCAAGTCCGCATACCCTGTTGGAACTCCCGTAATGTGTTCTTTACGTTCTGCCAACATATGCAACCTGTCCATGGAAGCTCCCAAAAGGTCATACAGTCTCCTTAAGGAATCCGACTGTTTGTCCCCCACGACCGAAAATATCAGGTTTTCAGCTTGATCGAGAGCTTCTTCAACATCCGTGGGCATAGAGTAACCCAAATCGGATATTGCCAACGCCGCCTCAATAAGCTTTCTAAGCATTGAATGCTCTTTGATGATAATACCGTATTGCTGAGCCGAAGACACCGCAGGAGTATTTGCCTGAACGTGAACTAAAATCGAGGGTCCGCCAATTTTTTCAAGTACACCCTGCCGATTTAATTCGTCGGAAACAGTAACTGGATCAACTTCTTGACCCATGGAATAGAGTTTCAGAATAGTTGAATAGATAATTGCATGTGACGGCTTATAGAAATCGGCCTCATCAACGGTTTCAACCGCTTCGGCAATTGCCTCTTTGCTGATCAGCATTGCCCCGAGTAATGCTTCTTCAGCTTCAATATTGTGTGGGGGAATTCTTCCGTTTACCGAACTCTGATTAAAACCAAAACTAGGTCTTTTTGAACCGTCTAGCTGTTGAACCATATAACTATTATTGCATCAAAGTGTTTGTTAATAAGTTGTTCATAACTTAAAAAACTTGTGCATAAACAGGTGAAAACTTTGAACAATACTGTTAACAAACACAAAAAACCGCTTATTAACGTGGTTTATAGTTATCCACAATCAAAAATTGTAAAGAAAATAAATTTTTAAAAAATTATTTTGCCGAAACTTTTACATTAAGTTCAGCTGTTAACGATGAACTTAATTTAACATTTACTTTGTGATCGCCAACGGTTTTAATATGTTCAACCTCTTCAATGTGTTTTCTTTCAACTTCAATCTTTAATTGAGCGAAGATGGCATCGGCAATGTCTTGAATGGTAACGGAACCAAACAATTTATTGTTTTCGCCTGCTTTTGCAATAACCTCTACGGTCATGTTATTCAAGGCGTCAAAAGTAGACTGTAGTTTCTCTGTTTCTTTTTGAACTTTTGCGGACTCAGCCTTTCTCATCTGTTCGGCCTGAATCTCTATTTTTCTGTTGGCCATTATGGCCTTGTTGGTCGGGAACAACATATTACGCGCATAGCCGTCTTTAACATCCACAACATCGCCGCGTTTACCAACCCCACTAATATTTTCTCGCAATAATACTTTCATTGATCAGTTCTCCTCGTTGGGTTCAACCTCTGCGATTTCATCACTTGAATCGGTAGCCAAAGTTGCATCTTCTGTCTCATCTGCGACTTGAGAACTTTCATCGCTGACAACCGAATCTTCGACAGCAATATCTTCCAATTCTTCAGAGTCTTCTGCGTCTTCGATTTCAACTTCAATGTCGGGTTCAGATTCCACCGGAGCGGTATTAAATTGCTTCTTTTGTTGAGATTTTAGATACTGCTCGGAGTTCATCACGTCATCCAAAGTTGCTTCGTCTTCTAAGTTATAATTACGACCGTAACCTCTGTGGGGACCTCTCTCTATTGTAAAGTCTCTTTGGGTATAGGGCAAGAGCATCAGTTCTCGAGCCGTCTTAACTGCGACTGAAATTTCACGTTGGTGTTGAAGGCAGGTACCCGTTATTCGCCTGGAACGAATCTTACCTCTGTCACTAACATATTTTCTAAGAAGATTGACGTCTTTATAGTCAATCCATTCGGACTTTTCGGTACAAAAATAACAAGGCTTCGGCTTGAACCGTCTGCTTAACTCTCTGGCCTGTCTTTTATTAACTACTTTTTCTCTCTTATTTGATCTTCCCATTAAAATGGCTCCTCGCTAACCGAATAATCTGACGGGGGAATTTCATCAGGTGCGGCACCGCTAGCTGCATATCCTCCCGATACTTCTCTTTCATTTTTAGTAACTTGAGCGGACGCCCATCGTAAGGACGGTCCAAGTTCGTCTGCAATTATTTCAACTTTATATCTTTTTTCGCCATTTTGTTCCCACGAACGCTGTTCCAACCTTCCGGTAACTATTACTCTGGTTCCCTTTGGTAGTGACGCCGATACATTTTCGGCCAACTCTCTCCAACATACAACATCAAAATATGAAGTTGCCTCTTCCCATTCATGACTTTGCCTGTTTTGCCAACGACGGTTTACCGCCAAACCAAAAGTTGAAGTAGCTTGACCCGTAGGCGTAAACCTCAGTTCTGGATCTTTGGTTATATTTCCTATAAGTGTTATGTTGTTTCCGGTAGACATTATTTTCCTCCCCTTAACTTAATTTGTTTTAGTTTGACCTATTTTTGCAAAGGCCGCATCAGGAACCCTGACAATTTTGTGACGAACGACATCATCAGAATATCTAAGTTTTTGATCCAGTTCGTCCAAACTGTTAGGTTCCGCTTTAACGCTTACTACTGTATAGACACCTTCGGTGCGATGATCAACCTCAAATGCGAATTGGCGCTTTCCCCACTTATCTACTGCAAGCACTTCGCCTTGAGTATTCTTTACGTCTTCTGTAATTTTATCGAGCCAGTCAGTCAACTGCTTCTCTTCGATTTTGCCGTCAAAAATTACAAAAATTTCATAATTTCTCATATATTTACTCCCTCTGGATTAGGCCTAAAGCTCATAAGCCCCAAAATCAGAAATTGACTTGCCACTTCAAGAAGTTTTTATATCTTTGTATTGGATATTAAAATGCTGAAGAGATGCATGCCTAGCTTTTTCAGTACGTTAGGGCAGGGTTACTATTTCAAGTTTCAATTCTACCAAATTTAAGATACTTACGAATCACCTTTAAAAAAATAAACCATTTTATATAGTTATGTTTAACTGCAACGGCTAAACCCATGCTTCCAATTTTCACCGGTAGTTTAATCCTAATTGCAAGTTGTTTTGATGCCGACTATAATACGATAAGTACTTGTTGTGCTTGTGCCATAATAAAGCTTTGTTTAATAAAAGAACTTGTAATTTAACTTATCGGTTTGATTATA
>DAHXLF010000046.1 GCA_027371755.1 Acidimicrobiales bacterium | reverse complement strand
CGAGGCGGAGCCGCACTTTCAGTTAAAGGTGTCCTCGGTAAGCCCATAGCATTTGCCTCAGTTGGTGAAAAAATATCGGAATTCGAAGTATTCTATCCCGAGAGAATGGCATCTCGAATATTGGGCATGGGTGATATTCTTTCGCTGATTGAAAAGGCGGAAAAGGCCTATGATCAAGAAGTCGCCGCCGAGGCTGCCAACAAACTGATTTCAGGGACTTTTAATCTAAATGATTTTTTGGAGCAGTTTCAGCAGATTAAAAAGATGGGATCCTTGGGATCGCTGTTGTCTATGATGGGTGGTTTACCGGCAGAAGTGAGAAACGCAAAAATTGATGACAAAGATATTTCAAGGATTGAAGCCATCATAAGATCTATGACGCTTGAAGAGCGAATTAACCCAGCGATTTTAAACGGTTCCCGAAGGCTACGAATTGCAAAGGGGTGCGGAGCGACTACTACGGAGGTCAACAATTTAATAAATCAGTTTAATCAAGCAAAAAAGCTGGCTGGAGCGTGGGGCTTTGGGAAAATAGGAGCCAAACGTAAAGCAGGGTCGAATAAGAAAAAAGCCGGCGGTGGACGTTATACACCAAAGGGAACTAAGGCTTGAAATCAAAATAAAGTAAGTTTTTGGGATTAAACTAAGTTTATCAAAATCGGTTTCAATTGCGTAGTTTCGATGTTAAAGGTGTATCAGTTCACTAATTATATTTTTTAATATTTTTGTGATCAAAAAGTTTTGGCATAAGGCATTATACTATTGAGACGATAATTGGCAAAAAACTTGGTTAAATTCAAAACTGTCAATAGTAGAGTCGGTTTTATTGTAAAATTATAAATACCGTTTGGAAAAGAAAAATTTTAAGGAAATATTTTATCGTGGCTGTAAAACTTCGTTTAGTTAGAATGGGCAAAAAAAAGCAACCGACGTACAGAGTCGTAGCTGCAGATTCACGTTCGCCTAGGGATGGCAGGTTTATCGAAATAGTAGGTACTTATTTCCCAAGGCAGGAACCGTCTGAAGTAAATTTCGATTCAGAAAAGGTAAACAAATGGCTCAGCAATGGTGCTATTCCGACTGAGAGGGTAGGTAAATTACTCAAGGTTGCCGGAATTACCAAAAAGTAAATGATTACCAAAAAGTAAATAAAGAAACTATATGTCAGATTTCAACAACATTAATCAGGCCGAAGATGAATCTGTAGATGAAATCAATCATAATTTGATTGATGACGACGAAAACTTGTCGGATGCCGATATAAACAAGATCGTTGGCGCAAACACCAAGAATGTACTCGAGTACTTGGTTAAATCGCTCGTTAAAGACCCAGATGCCGTAGTGGTGGAATCTAAAGAAACCGCCAAAGACAATATCCAATTTTCTCTGCATGTATCTCCAGGTGATCTGGGACGTGTTATAGGAAGACAGGGTAGAACCGCTAAAGCAATCAGAGTCGTCGCATCTGCGGTGGCTCATCGTGAAGGTCTAAAAACTTCCGTTGACATCGTAGATCAATAGATCGTCGATTAATAGATCGTTTCGAACAAACAAAATATTGAGCACTTTCAATGTTTTGTATTTTGTCCAGCTAAAAATTTAATGCATAATCTTTAAATTGGTACGTCAATTGAACCGCGGTGAAAGCACTCTTGTCAAAATTGGATTTATAACCAGAACACACGGTTTAGACGGTAAGGTGGTTGTATATTTGACCACGGATGTTCCAGATCGGATTAAACCCGGTTGCAAATTTTATTTGGACAAAAAGCAGGAAGTCATAGTCGGTACCGTTTCAAAATTTAAGGATCGATTTATTGTGTCCTTTGAATCCTTGACAACCGTTGATTTGGCTAAAAATATTGTTCGCAAATCTATTTGGGCTGAAGGAATTTCACACGACATCTCAACGGAATTTTGGGTATCTGACTTATTCGACAGCTATATCGCAGAATCAAACGGCGATATAATCGGTAAAGTAACGTGCATAATTGACAACCCAGCAAGTGATATTTTAGAGTTGGATAACGGTGTATTAATTCCCTTTAGATTCGTTTATAAGCTTATCCAAGTCGATCTTTCGATTCAAGAATCAAGTATAGAATTACAAAATATTGCTGCAGAGTTGAAACGGTTATTAATTGCAGACTCTGGCGAACAGATAGTTAAGCTAGCTTTTGCGAACTTGCCCGAAGGGTTAACGCAAATTAATAGTAATGAATTAGAAGCTAATAAAAGACGTAAGCAGAGATGAGGATAGACGTTTTTACTTTATTTCCTGAATTAATTTCCGGATACTGCGGAGTATCTCTATTGGGTAAAGCTATGAGAGAAAATGTAATTAGTATCAATCTGCATGATATTAGGGATTATGGTTTAGGGGCTCACAGATCTGTTGACGATGAACCTTATGGTGGTGGGGCAGGTATGATTATGCGTTGCGAGCCAATTTTTGATGCCGTAAATTCCGTAAAGGAGCTTAAACGTCCACTGTTTTTGTTATCTCCCACCGGCAAAAAATTCGATCAAAAAATGGCAAGACAATTAAGTAATACTGATGGGTTTTCGATGATATGCGGTCGTTATGAAGGGTTTGATGAAAGAATTGCAGAGCATTTGGCCGACGAAGAACTTTCAGTAGGTGATTTTGTCTTAGCCGGTGGGGAATTAGGAGCACTGGTCGTAATTGAATCAGTTGCTAGGTTGTTAGCGGGGTTTATGGGCAACGGGGAGTCAGTTATAGAGGAGTCCTTTAGTAATGACTTGCTGGAATCTCCTCAATATACCCGACCGGCAGTTTATAGCGGTTTCGGCGTTCCAAAGGTTTTAACCGAAGGAGATCATGCAAAGATAAAAAGATACAAAACAGCTGCGGCGCTCTATAAAACCATAAAGTCTCGACCTGATTTAATTGAGTTGCGTGGAGGACTCTCAGACGAAGAACAAAACCTAATCAATGAGTTCTTGACCGATTTGTGAAAATCGCAGCACAAATCGCCGGCTTTGCTTTATCATAACCAAATCCTTTAACTCACCTTGTTGGTTTTGTACTAAAATTGATATGTCAATCATGCGTTATTGGCAATCCGCGAACGGTTGCAGTTATCAAAGCAATTTTGAACAGCCAGCTGATGGGTGGAATACCTTGATTCAACTTAGGAGAAACATGAATCCAACAGACTTAGTCGATGTAGAAAGTTTACGTAGTGATATTCCGGATTTTAAGCCGGGAGATACGGTTGCCGTCCACGTACGTGTTGTGGAAGGTACCAGAGAGAGGGTGCAGGTTTTTCAAGGGGCTGTCATCAGGCGTCAGGGGACAGGATTGCGTGAAACCTTTACTGTTAGAAAATTAAGTTTTGGCGTGGGCGTCGAAAGAACTTTTCCGCTTCATGCTCCGACGATTTCGAAAATTGACGTAGTGACCATAGGTGATGTTCGTCGTGCCAAGCTGTATTACTTGAGAGATCGAATCGGTAAGGCAGCAAAGATCAAAGAGAAGAGAATATAAGTCGCTTAAGCCTAATACAGACCAAACCTTTTGATCGTTACCAATGATCCTAAGGTTTGTATTCTCTGTTGAAACAAGCCAGATGCCAATGACGCCTTAAATCAGGCATTTCGTTTGGCACTACCACAATGTGTGATGCGGCTTTCGGTATAATTTGATTACAATAGGGACATTGATACTCTTTATTGGAGCGACCGGCTGGTATTTTGCTGATTTGCGATTCCAATTTTGTAACTGGGTCAATACCACCTCTTAAGGTTATCGTATTGTTTGGGATATTTGAACCAGAGGTCTTGAACCTTACTTTGTTACTTTTTAGCGGTTTATTTTTTCTTCTGGGCATTTCTTGACTAATCTAGAGTATCATGGGAAACGTATTGTTAGATGTAGAGAACTCCTTAGCCACAATTACCTTATCAAATCCTAAGAGGAAAAATGCGATGGCGCAGGCTATGTGGAACCAACTTCGAGATGCCTGTCTGTCGGTATCTAATGACCCAAATATACGGGCCGTGCTGGTTCAGGGCGACGGGGACGACTTCTGTTCGGGGGCGGATCTTTCTGATCCTGATTCGTTGCTTTTGGATGGATTATCCCGAATGAGAGTAATTGGTGACTCAATTTTAAGTGTACATAGAATAAACAAGCCTACCATTGCAAAAGTTAAAGGCGTGAGCGTCGGTGCGGGCATGGGGCTGGCTTTGGCATGCGACTTAGTTTATTGTGACGAGACAGCCAGGTTTTGTGAAATATTTTCTAAGCGGGGATTGGCTATTGATGGAGGTTCGTCCTGGCTGTTGCCAAGGCTTGTGGGGCCCCAGAAGGCTAAAGAAATCGCATTTTTTGGAGATATGATCGGAGCGTTTGAAGCATATGATATCGGTTTCGTAAATCGCGTATTACCTACTGTGGATCTGGACGAATATATAAAAGTTCAGATGGAACGTGCAGGTAGCTTGCCCACCGTAGCGGTATCGCTAACCAAAAGTTTAATTAATCATTCGTTTGAATATTCTTTTGAAGCAGCTCTTGAGAATGAAGCTCAAAGTCAATCTTTGGTGTTTACGACAAAAGATTGTGCTACTGCAATAACCTCATTTTTGGAAAGAAAAGAGCCTAAATTCGAAGGAAGATGACGTCATTTTGACGCAATAGGTTTTAATTAAGTCATCGCGACTTTGATTTACTGTTTAAATCAATCGATCTTTAAGGCGGATATAAAAGCTTCTTGAGGAACTTCAACTCTACCGATATTTTTCATTCGCTTTTTCCCTTCCTTTTGCTTTTCTAGTAGCTTTCTTTTTCGGGTAATATCCCCGCCGTAACACTTGGCCAATACATCTTTTCTGCGGGCTTTGATTGTCTCCCTTGAAATTATCTTGCCCCCGATAGCAGCTTGGATAGGTACGTCGAATAATTGTCTGGGGATCAATTCTCGCAGTTTTTCCGTCATCTTTTTGCCGTAATCTTGAGCTTTCGATTTGTGAACAATGGTAGAGAAGGCATCTACTGGGATTGCGTTAATTAACAGCTCTACTTTGACTAAATTCGCGGTTTGGTAGCCGGCCTGGTCATAATCTAAAGAAGCATATCCCTTTGTTCTGCTCTTTAGGGAATCAAAGAAATCCACAACAACTTCGCCTAAAGGCAGTCTGTATACGAGTTCGACTCTATCTTGAGACAGGTATTCCATTTTGATCATTTCGGCCCGCCTTTGTTGACAGAGTTCCATTACGGTTCCAGTATATTCTGCGGGAGTTAATATTGTTGCTGAAAGAATGGGTTCTTGAATCTCGAGAATTTGATTGGCGGTCGGCAGATCATTTGGATTGTCGATTTCAATTTCGGTATTGTTCGTCAGTTTGATCTTGTAGTTAACTGAAGGTGAAGTTGCGATTAATGAAAGGTTGAACTCTCTTTCTAATCGCTCTCTCACTATTTCCATATGTAACAAGCCCAAGAAACCACATCTGAAACCGAAGCCCAAAGCACTTGAAGTTTCTGGCTCAAAGGTGACTGATGCGTCATTTAATTTGAGCTTTATTAACGCTTCTTTTAATTCCGTAAATTCGTCTCCGTCAATTGGATAGATCCCGCAATATACCATTGGTTGTGGTTGCTTGTAACCGCTTAGCGGTTCTGGGGCCGGTTTACCGATATTGGTTATGGTTTCTCCCGGTGGGGCATCGCTGACGTTTCTCACGTTGGCTATTACGTAACCGACTTCTCCAGCTGATAAAACGCTGCATGGCGTAGGATCGGGGTTACGCGTTCCTATCTCTTCCACGTCATGTGTAGATTTAGAATGCATAAATAGCAGTTTGGTCTTATTGGACATCTGTCCGTTGATAACTCGAAGAGAGCTCACGACTCCTCTAAATTGATCAAAGTACGAATCAAAGATAAGTGCCTGCAGAGGAGAGTTTGGATCTCCGATTGGGGGTGGAATCTTTTCAATTACTCTATCGAGCAATGCGGCTACGCCTTCGCCGGTTTTTGCTGAGATGGAAAGCACTTCTTCTTCGGGAATTCCGAGCGTCTGTTCAATCTCTTCTTTGCATCGCTCAGTATCTGATGCAGGCAAATCAATTTTGTTTAGGACTGATATAATTTCGAGATTGCTATCAACGGCCAAATAGCAGTTGGCCAAAGTCTGAGCTTGGATACCTTGAGTTGAATCGACCAGTAAAATTACGCCTTCACAAGCCGCAAGTGATCTGCTTACTTCATAGCCAAAATCAACGTGACCGGGCGTATCGATCAAATTGAAGATATAGTCTTTCCAGTGTACTCTGACGTTCTGAGCCTTTATGGTGATTCCACGTTCTCTTTCTATGTCCATAGAGTCCAAATACTGGGCTCGCATGTTTCGTGGGTCAACCGCATTTGTAATTTCCAAGATCCGGTCAGAAAGAGTAGACTTTCCATGGTCTACGTGACTTATTATGGAAAAGTTTCGAATTTTAGATTGGTCTATTTTATGTTGCGACGGCTTATTCAAGGTTTCGTTTAATTTGGTTTAATTGTGAGCTAAAAACCGATAATAATCTTCGTGTGGTCTGAACTTTCAGTTCAATTTTAAATGAAAAGACGAAGGGTCTCTAAATTAACTGGAACAAAATTAACTTATTAAAGAATACCAGATGATAATAGCTTGTGGTTTTAAGGCTTTTGGCTCGTAGTATTTAATTTAACGTTATTGGATGCTTTATTGGTCTGATATTGAAGATGACGGAAGCGTCATTATTTGTAAGGCAATTTATCCAGTAATCATAATTTGAAATGATTAGTATCAAAAATACGGTAAAATATAAGTCTACAAATATTCTATCTTTAAGGAAAAGGTTAAAACGTGGCAAACATTAAAAGCCAGCTTAAAAGAAATCGACAAACGATCAAAAGAACCGAACGAAATAAAGCGGTTAAGTCTGAATTAAAAACGCGTATTAAGAATGCAAGAAGTGCGGCAGAGCAGGGCTCTGAAGACGCGCAACAACTACTTAGAATGGCAGTTAGCAGGATTGACACGGCAGCGGCAAATGGCGTGATACATAAAAATCAGGCTGCTAATCGTAAATCGTCATTAATGAAGTTTGTCAACGATAAGCAAAATTCCGGCGATGTTGACGATAACGCTTAAGAGTAATTAGATAAATAATATTGTTTTAACTAATTAAATATTAATTTCTTAAGTAACTATTTTTCAGTGACCTACTTGATATAGTCAGCGCTGTTGTAATTCATAAAATCGAACTCCAGGTTGAAGTTGCATTGAAATATCGAATATTGCAGCAGCATCAAGAGATACCTCTTGATATTTGAGACAACCGTCCTATAAGAATTTCCATAACTGACATTTCGTCCAATCCTGTAGTTCCTCTAAGTTGCAATTCGGCATCGGCTAGTAGCATAACGGCCCTAAATATTCCTTTTACTCCGATATTCTTAGCCGAAGCGGATGCCTTTTTAACTACAAAAGGATGCACGCCCTCAACACTCTCTCTTATCTGGTCATCGGTTGTGAATTTTAGGTCGTAGACTTTCAGCATAAGTTCGTAATTCTTGAACAGGGTACTTATTACTGCCATAGGTGCCAATTTTGTGAATACGATTAGGGAGTATAGCTCTTGTAGCGCATCCGCCGTTTTGCCTGTATTGATAGCGTCAGATAATTTCCAAGGTTGAGTCGCCGAGCCTACCGTGAGAAATTGCTCCAATTGATTCGATGTAATTTGTGACTGATTACCGTAGGTATTTGCCAATATCCCCAATATGGAATCTAAGTTAGCCAAATTGTCGGCAATGTTCTGTTCCAGATATCGTACCGCTTGGGGTTCTAAGTTGAGATTCCATCGCCTTAGACTTTTGTGAATAAAGTTGGATTTAAGTTTTGCGTTATCCAACTTAATCTCAGTAATAGTTGCGGTTTTTGTCAGTTTTGCGTTTACTGACGGAGGAATTGAACCTCCGTCAGTTGACAATATAAGTGTGCTTATGTCTAGATTTAGATCCGAGAACTCTTGGATTTTATTCCATCCTGCCTTGTCAATGGTCTGGGCTTTCTTTATGTGGACGAATCTGTGATCGCCAAGCATCGAAGGCGTACTTAAGTTTGACAGAATGTTGTCAAGATCCATCTCTTCTGCCGCTGAATATTCTTCAAATTCTAGAACCGACCTGTCTTTGGCGATCTGTCTTACTGTTTCCTTGGCCTCTTGAGAAGCCAAGGCTTCGTCATTGCTTTTAATTATGACGACACTTTTAAAATCAGTCATATTTGGTTACATCCATTTCAAACTTACTCTTTAATACATATGACAGCGAGGCAGTCATATGGGCAGCCGAACTCACTTCGTGCACCCTAAATATTCTATGACCGCTGAGATAGCCAATTGCTATGGCTGCATTTGAAACGTCCGTCCTTTCAGTTACTTTTAGTCCCAATATATCACCCACAAAATCTTTATTAGAAACAGCCAAAAACATTGGAACGTCCAAAGTCTCTCTAAAATACCTGCTCATTTTTAGTAATTGTAATGACTGTACGGTGGACTTACCTAAGTCGGGTCCCATGTCTGCCATAATGGAGTTTTTGTTTATTCCAGCGTCGATTGCCAATTGTATGCGATACTGCAAAAAATTGGTTACCTCCTTTATTAAGTCGTCGTAGTGAGGATTGGGGTCATAAACTCGCGGCTTCAATCTTATGTGGGTAGCAACGACAGCCAAGTCATATTTTGCGGCAATCATAAGGTATCTTCGATCCATGAATCCGCTTATATCGTTTCCAATCACCGCACCTGCTTTGGCTGATTCTTCCAAAACTGTGGCATCCCATGTATCAACGGACAGAGGAGTGTCGAATCTTGCATTGAGTGCCTCAATAGCGGGTATGACTCTGTCAAGCTCTTGGTTTAATGTGATGGGTTCTCCAACTCCTGCCTTAACTCCTCCGATGTCCAAAATATCAGCTCCGTCATGAACTAACGACTCTGCTTTTGCTAGGAATTTGTCAAAGTCAAAGTATTGCCCATTGTCAAAAAAAGAATCGGTAGTTCTGTTTAGAATCCCCATAATTATCGGTTTGTATGTAATATCAATCGAACTATTAGCAAGTCTAAGAGTTTGTTTCTTGGGGCGATAAAGTAAATCTTGAAGTATTAAATTTTGCATAAAGAATCTATATTGAGTTGACTTTGCAATTATCTGCAATATAATCTTAACTTGTGGAAAATTTAATAGGAATTAACTCAGAATCATTGTCTAATTGGTTGGATAAAAATATCGACTTTTTGTCAAAGCCGTTTGAGTTCGAATTGATTAATGGCGGTCGCTCGAATTTAAGCTACCTTATAACAGACTCTAAATCAACCAAGGTCGTTTTAAGGAGGCCTCCAGTTAGTCATGTCTTGAGTAGCGCACATGACATGCACCGCGAATACGCTATGATTTTAGCGTTAAAAAACACTGGAGTGGAAGTTGCTAATCCGTACTGTTATGTAGACGATATTGAGATTACCGGAGCTCCGTTTTATGTAATGAGCTTTGAAGACGGGCTTATTTTGAGATCCGTAGCTGATGTACAACAGCATTTCCCCGGTGAGTTGCAAAGAAAGCAACTGTCTGAAAATTTAGTTATTTCATTGGCTAAACTTCACGGAGTTGATTATACCGCCGCCGGTTTGGGTGAGTTTAAACGAAATGAAAACTACGTTGATAGATTGCTGGAAAGATGGATGGGGCAGTTTGACAAGACTAAAGGCGATGATAACTCAGTAAATGAAGCCGTAATTTCAACTTATGAAAAACTTAAAAATAGTAATCCCAATAATCCAGAAAATACAATTATTCACGGCGATTATCGATTAGATAATGTAGTGGTAACAAGAGAGGGTAAAGTACAGGCTATCTTGGATTGGGAACTTTCCACTATAGGGGATCCGATGTCCGATTTAGGTTTGAGTTTGGTGTATTGGGGCAATAGAGAACTTGATTCACCTTTGAATTTGCCGGCTGCGACAACGCTTGACGGCTTCATGAAGCCCAACGAGCTTTTGGAGTTTTACAGTGCTCAATCTGGTCGTTCGGTCGAACATATCGATTATTACGTATCATTGGGCTATTGGAAATTGGCCTGTATTTTGCAAGGAGTCTATAAAAGGTATTCCAGCGGTGCTAGGGCTGGGGATTCAAGCGGAGTAGAGGGTTTTCAGCAGCTCATCCTGACACTGGCAGTGAGTGCCCAAAAAGTATTGGGTGATTGACTTTAATTATACGACCTAGGCATTATTTGTATTCAAAAGCACTTTATTTTGATTGTCTTATTTGGTTTAAGTTAAAATAAAGTCGCCTATAAAATAATTGGGCTGGACCATAGAACATAGAATTCGAATTTATATTTTAACTGAAAGGTAAAAGAACATGCTTGTTGACGGCGGAATCGGGTTTGGATCGGATGCATCAATAGTTTACGGAATTGCAAAAGAGCAGGAACGTTTAGGTTATGACGGCCTATGGGCTGCCGAAACTGGACATGATCCGTTCATCGCACTTTCTATGGCAGCGCAGGCTACCGAGCGAATAGAGCTGGGAACGGGAATTGCCGTTGCGTTTGCCAGAAATCCTATGAATTTGGCTATGATTTCCAATGACTTACAGATACTGTCAAAAGGTCGCTTTATTCTAGGGTTAGGCTCGCAAATAAAACCACATATCGAAAAACGGTTTTCCATGCCGTGGAGCCACCCTTCCAAAAGAATGAGAGAGATGATTCTGGCCATGAGGGCGATCTGGGATTGCTGGCATAACGGAACAAAATTGGAGTTTAGAGGCGAATTCTATACGCATACGCTTATGACGCCCTTTTTCAATCCAGGACCGTCTGAATACGGCGCCCCAAAGGTGTTTTTGGCAGCGGTCGGTGAGCTTATGGCCGAAACAGCCGGCGAGGTGGCTGACGGTATACTTGTTCACGGTTTTACCACCGAAAAGTATTTAAAAGAAGTTACTATGCCGGCTATTCAAAAGGGTATGGTAAAAGGTAATAAGTCTCGTAATGATTTTCAGGTTTCATATCCGGCTTTTGTAGTCACCGGCGAAAATGATCAGCAAAAAGAAGCCGCATTTAAAGCGGTAAAGGGTCAAATTGCTTTTTACGGTTCCACGCCGGCATATCGGCCGGTGCTTGAAGCGCACGGTTGGGGGGAGCTTCAGAGCGAACTTCACCCGATGTCCAAAGAAGGTAAATGGGCCGAAATGGGTGAGATCATTACGGAAGAGGTACTTGACGCATTTGCTGTGGTCGGTGAGGTCTCCGAAATTGCCGATAAGCTTAAACAAAGATTTGGCTCGGTGGTTGACAGAGTTAGTTTCTATGCTCCGTACCAGCTTGATCACGATGCATGGATGCAGATAATCGCCGAACTTAAAAAGTAGCTTTAACTCTATGAATCAATGAACTAAGGATCTTAAAACTTTGCAGCAACAGCGATGCAACTGGTTAAAATCAGTTCACCACATATAAAGTGCGACTTTAAAATTCAAAGGTACTTATACTGATATGTTTGTTTTAAAGTCTGTTAGGACTGAAATATTTTTAGCAGAGTTTATTGATATCAATACAATCGTGGCAGTTTGCCGGTAAGGTATAGACCCCGGGTTAAATTTCTTTGAAACTTGCCGGAAGTTGTTTTTGGAAGCGTACCGGCCGGAATGAAGCTTATTGTCACATTATCTATTCCAAAAGCTCTGCGTAACATAATCTCAATGTCTTCTGTCACGAGTCCAAAGTTTTCGAATTGTTTGGTTTCGGCGATGATTACAACTTTAGGTTCACTGTTTGAATCTGGTACCTGTAAGGCAACTACATTTCCCGGACGTACCGCAGGATGTAAGGCTACTAAGTTTTCAAGTTCCTCTGGAGCGAACCATTGAGATCTGAGGGTGATTTTGTCTGATATTTTACAAATTACCACTAGTTTAGAATCGAACATATATCCGAGATCTCCGGTTTTGAGCCAGCCCTCTACAAATCGTCTTGAAGTAAGGACTTCGTTGTGAAAGTATTCAGTGGCTACCGAAGTTCCCCTAATCTGGATTTCGCCCACATGTCTTTCGCCCAAAATTTCACCGGTCACTTCGTGGCATATTCGTACTTTAATACCGTTAAGAGGTCTACCTAGCACTACAAATTCTTCTATCCAAAGTTCATCGGTAACTGAGCTTGGGGATTCGGCAATATACTTGGCTTGCATAACGGACCGGTCGACTCGGTCAATATCTAGTCCGACTCCTAGCTCAGGGAAGGTTACGGCCAATGTGCATTCAGTTACGCCGTATGCACAACAAATTGCATCTTCATTGAAACCATGAAGTTTCGCGACTGAAATAAAGTGTTTCATAATGTCGGGATCCACTTTATTGGTCCCAGTTAAGGCAATTCTTAAAGTTGAAAGATCAAACGGACTACTGTCTTCTTTTGCTCTGTTTTGTAACGCTCTCGCCAGGTGCCCGTAGGCAAAATCAGGCCCTACACTGACGGTAGCTTTAAAGCGCTCAATATTTTTGGCCCAACAAAGTGGTTCAAGAATGAAATGTTGAGGGCGGGTAATTGCTAGCTTGCAACCCAAAACGAGCGGCATGAGAGTCATTCCGACTAATCCCATGTTGTGATAAAGAGGTACCCATGACAAAATGGTATCAGTTGCGGGATTGGCCTTAGTGGCTTCAATAAGACTTTTAATATGACTTACTATTTGAGAAGTATTAAAGGGAACTCCCTTAGGTTCACCTGTGGTTCCTGAGGTAAATTGTAGTAATACGGTGGAGTCGGGGTCTATATTAGGTTTAACGTAGCTAAGATTTTTTTCCTTACTGATTTTAATGAGTTCATTTGATGTTATGAAAGGCGTTATAAAGTCAGATTTGGAAATATATCCGTCCACCTCGTCGTCCACTATTGTAATTTTGGGATTAATTTGGACAAGCCGTCTTTTTAATTCGGTTACGAACTCTTCGACGTAGCTCACTCGTAGCGGTAATGGTAATAATACAGGTATGGCTCCGGCCATCAATGCAGCCTGAATTAAATAAATTGTTGCAAGATTTGTTCCTCCAAAATATGCAATGGTTTCACCGGCTCCAATATTTCGACTTTGAAAATAAGCGGCAATTTTGGATGAAATATTATAAAGCTCACCATAAGTGACCGATTGGTCTTCTATCCCAAAGTCAAAAAAAGTAACAGAGTTAGTTGATTCTTTGGCGTAATCGAATAAGTCAACAAGTGTGGCTTGTTCAAAATCATTAAAGTTTTGAAAATTCAATTAATCTCCTCCAAAACTTTTTAAATTATCCTACGCAAATACAATGTGAGCAACCTTTAGTATGTAGAGTAAACAGTGATCTAATTTAAACCTTAAGTTAGATCATACAGCATTGTGGTGTTGGTTGTCCAAATGCATTGAATTAGGTTTCGGTTACAAAGTTTACCAGACGCGGTGGTTTGGAAATTGTTCGAACTATTCTATTGGATGCAATAGCCTCCTTAATTTTTGGCGATTCTAATGCCAGGTTAACCAACCCTTCGTCAGTGACGTTTATATTTACCTCAATCTTGTCTCTTAATTTGCCGTTTACTTGGATAATTGCCAATGAAGTATCTTCGATGATTTTGGATTTATCGGCCATGGGCCATGTCTGTTCGTGTACGTGCGAATCGTTTCGCAAACACCAGGCTTCGGCAGTCAGATGCGGAGCCATCGGAGCCATAAGTAGTAACAGTGTGTCGACCGCAAAATTATAGGTTTTCTTGTTGGGATCGACCGCAACGTATTTATACAGCTCATTTGTGAGCTCCATCAGTGAGGCAACTGATGTATTAAAGGACCATTTTTCAAAGTCTTCGGTTACCTTTTCGATGGTTTTATGAGTCAATCGTTCAAGCTTTATATCGGCTTCAGATTCTTTACTTTCGTTGTTCAAGGGTTTGAACACGTGATTTGTTTCATCCTGATGATCTTGAATGTAAAAAGTCGCCAGTCTGTAAACTCTTGACAGAAACCGACTTATACCTTCTATAACTTCATCTGTCTGAGAAGTCCAATCCAAGTCATCTTTTGGCGGTGCGGCGAAAAGATGATAGAGACGAAGTGCATCGGCTCCCACCGTGTCAAAATATTTCTGGGGTGCGATTAGATTACCTTTTGACTTAGACATCTTAGAGCCGTTAAGTCTAATCATGCCTTGTGTGAACAGCTGTTTAAACGGTTCTTTAATAACCTCAGGTGCCAGTCCCACGTCTATTAAGGCTCTGGCATAAAATCTTGCATAGAGTAGATGTAAAATAGCGTGTTCGACTCCACCGATATATTGATCCACCGGCATAAATACGTTAACGGATTCGGCAGAAAACGGCTCATCTGTGTTGTCGGGGTCGCAAAACCGTAAGAAATACCAAGATGAATCGACAAAGGTATCCATGGTGTCAGTTTCTCTTGTCGCATCCGAGTTACATTTCGGGCATTTAACATTCTTAAAAGTCGGATGGGTGGCAAGCGGTGATTCTCCGGTTGGAAGAAATTCGACGTCTTCAGGGGCGATTATCGGAAGCTCCGAATCTTCAGCCATAACAATACCGCAATTTTGGCAGTGGATTGCTGGAATCGGACAACCCCAGTAGCGCTGTCTCGAGATTAGCCAATCCCTGAGCCGATAGTTTACCTGTTTTGATCCAATTTCCATCTTCTGAATAAATTCGATAGCGGATTCTTTAGCCTCAAGTACCGTCATGTTATTCATGAATCCGGAGTTAATCTTTATTCCGTCGCCTCCGTATGGTCCTTCGAGCTCGCCCGTATCCGGTAAGGTAGTACGGATTATGGGCAAATTGTATTTCTTGGCGAAATCCCAGTCGCGCTCATCTTCGGCTGGAACTGCCATTATGGCACCTGTTCCATATGTCATCAATACATAATCTGCAATATAAACTGGAATTTTTGCCTCGTTGAATGGATTTATTGCGTAGCTTCCCGTAAATGCACCTCTTTTGTCAAGATTTATCTCGGTCGATAGCCGTTCGATCTCACTTGTAGTTTTTACTTTAACTAAAAGCTCATCTACCTCGTGACGATGTTCATCGGTTACCAAGGTATCTACAAGCGGATGTTCCGGAGCGATAACGCAATAGGTCATCCCGAATGCTGTGTCGGGTCGGGTTGTAAATACCGTAAGTTGTTCTTGCTGATTTTCTATTTCAAGGTTGAACTCGGCACCTTCTGAGCGGCCGATCCAATGACGTTGCATTGTTTTTACTCTATCCGGCCAGTCGAGTTGATCTATTGCATCCAAGAGATCCTGGGCATAGTTGGTGATTCGGAAAAACCATTGATTTAACTGCTTTTTTTCAACGATATCGCCGCTGCGTTCACAAGTTCCATCCGTTAAAACCTGTTCGTTAGCTAGCACGGTGTTGCAACCGGGACACCAGTTTACAGGTGCGTTGGCCCTGTAAGCTAAACCGTTTTCATAAAATCTTTTAAAAATTATTTGATTGAACTTAATATAATTAGGATCATGGCTTTTTACCATTCTCCGCCAATCATAGGAGGATCCAAGCCTTATTAAGCTTTCTTTTAGCTCTTCGATTCTTGCTTCGGTAAATAATCTCGGATGTGTTCCTGTTTTTATGGCGGCATTTTCTGCAGGCAACCCGAAAGAATCAAATCCGATAGGAGAAAGTACCGCATGATTTAACATAGTTCGATATCGAACAAGCAGATCGCCGAACGTATAATTTCTCACGTGACCTTGGTGAGCCGGTCCTGATGGGTAAGGGTACATGCACAAAATGTATGACTTGGGTCGCGGGTCGTCAATATCCACATTGTAGGTACCTTCGCTCAACCATCTTTTTTGCCATTTTGCTTCAATTTCTTGAACGTTATAATTTAAGTTCATAACATACAAATTTAGTTAAATTGCAGTAGTCATTTTGCCAATAAAATATTTCGGTGACTTATCCTATATAGTAAACTATAATTTGCCGATTAATGGTTATTGATCTAACGGTTGTAAACTGTATTTAAGTACGCAATAAAAGTCAGTATCCAAATTGCGAAAGCGGTTTATAATCGATATTTATTTGTTGCTTATTAAGCTAAATTAATCGATTGATGACGATTGTAGCAATTCGAGACCAATTTATCTGTTTGAACGAACTAAGTCAAAGAAATAAATTGTGGGTGGAAAAATGGGGGCGTAGCTCAGTTGGCTAGAGCGCTTGCATGGCATGCAAGAGGTCGCGGGTTCAAGTCCCGCCGTCTCCACAAGGAGAAAGCGGTTTGTCAATATGTAATGTCTAAAATATGTCTAAAATAGTCATATGACATTTATCCAGGTTGAGAAAGACATATATCGAGATAGCGATAATTCCAACCGCTGGCGTATCCGTTATTGGGATGGACGATTCCAGAGATAAAAAGTTAGATCAAAAGTTATTACCGGTGGGATTAAAGATGCCCGTAAGAGTTTGGCTGACTTTAGAACAGATATAGACAGTTCTACTGAAAGAGGTGCAAACACGACCCTTGGAAATCATTTAGGTCTATATTTAGA
>DAHXLF010000045.1 GCA_027371755.1 Acidimicrobiales bacterium | reverse complement strand
CTTTAGGGAGGGCTATACAAATTCTTGATAGGACTTTGTGACTTTAATTGTATCTCAAATTCAAGTAGATGTCGAAAGTACAAATGGAATGCTTACACTATTTTTCCTTACACCCTACTCACCACAGCTAAACCCTGATGAATCTATTTGGCGAGAAGTGAAAACTCACCGCATAGGAAGAAGTCCAGTCAGTGATCCCAAGCATCTTAAATCATTAGCCATATCTGCACTACGCAATCTACAGCGGTCACCAGAGAAGTTAAGGGGCTTATTCAGAACCCCAGAGCTCTCCTACATTCCTCTACAATAATGAGCTCTTACTTATGTACTCGTTAGCGACTTCACCAAGAACAGGTCAGTCAGCTGCGAGAATAGTTCTGAAAACTTAGTTATTTTGATTCAACGGATCTATTTAAATCGATCTATTTAAATTTAGATAGTGGCACGTTCGGCCACATCTGCCAAATCGGGATCGAATTGAAGCACCTTTTTAAATAATCTTCGGGAGTTTGGGAAATCTCCCATCTGCTCTAAAATGTCCGCCAATACGTACCATTCCCTTAATTTCAGAAAAGAGGGTTGTTTGGAATCACCAGCGCAATTTTTCATTAAATCATACGCTTTGTCGATGTCGCCTAAATCCTTGTAAGCACCCGCTATCACAAGCCGCGCTTCGCCGTGAATAGAGCGCGGAAGTTTTTTTGTCTTAATTAAATTCCAAACCGAGAACATCTTTTTATAAAACCCAAGTGCTCTATAGCAATCAGCTATCACAGGTAACTGTTCGTAATTCTTAGTTAAATTTGTAAACTTTTCTAGCTCGTCAATTGCAGATTCATACTCCCCGAGACGGTAATAACTTAAGCCCAAAACTTCAATGGCATCTTCATAGTTCGGATACAGCTTTAACACCTTTTTTAATATTCCTACGGCTTCTTGATACCTGTCTTTAACATAGCACTGAACCGCCTGATCTAATTGAACCTTTATCTTGGGGTCAACTACAAAAAGGTTTTTTCTTTGATTGTTTTTTTCGAATTGATTATTCTGGCTTTGTTTTTGCATTATTATCCGTAAACGACTGCAGCTTAGATGTGCCGATTGAGAGCCGAATTTAATTTAACTCTGTTAAATGTTAACTTAAAAATCACTTGCCCCATTCAAGAATAAGCGCATACAGCACATAATTGCCTAGTTTTGGTGAATTTTACTCAAAAATCTTTTGTTTGCGTAACGGTTTGGTGCATTCTTCATACCTACATTCGAGGCAAAGTAATCGGTATTAAGATGCCAATTTGTTTATCTAAAACTCCTGAATTATAAATCCCCCGCATTCAATAACGAAGTGCAAGTCCGAATTGTTAAATTATTAAGCTGCCGCAATACTCTAAACTTGTTAGCGACAATTAAACTTTTCATCAAACGCCTTGTTGATCTGCGTTACCCAAGTTCAGACACCTGTCTATAAAACATATAAGCAAAATTACCAAATGACAAAAGACAACCACAACATCTTGCCTGCAGCGGAAGAAAAAATGATTACCGTGAGATCCATGTTTGATTCTATAGCGGTCGACTACGAAAAACTGAATTCTTACATGACTTTTGGCATGGACAGAGGTTGGAGAAAAAAACTTCTTGAACACTTAGGGGCAAAACCAAACAGCACTGTGCTGGATGTCGGTTGCGGGACTGGTGATTTAATCCGAGAACTTCAAAAGCACAACATAAAGGCAATCGGGATCGATTTATCTTTCAACATGATCAAACAAAATCGGGCTCTGGGCAATATAGTACAGGGAATAGCCGAACAGTTACCCTTTCGGGACGATTCGCTCGACGGATTGGTATCGGGATTTTCCTTAAGAAACTTTGTAAATTTGAAGGACTTTTTTAAGGAGTGCTATAGGGTAGTTAAGCCCGGCGGACGCATTGCTCTTTTAGATATCGCAGAACCTCGACTCCCCGTCATAAAAGAGGTGCATGACCTATGGTTTAAAAAATGCATACCTGCAATCGGCGGAATTTTGTCCGATAAAAAAGCCTACTCATATTTACCTGCATCCACTGTCTATTTACCTGACAGACAAACTTTGCTTTCCATGCTTAACGAACAGGGTTTTTTGGGTTCCGGCCACAAACAGCTGTTTTTCGGTACTGTTCAAATACTGGATGCCACCGTCCCCGTATTCAAGCACTAAGTTATGTAATTATGGCTTCTAATTTAACTGATACTTATAGTCCGAGTTTTGAAATTTTTGAAAAAGAGAATTTTCCGAGCTGGAACGTATTGGATATTGCTTGTCAGGATGATCTAATTTACATAACTCCCGACTATCAGTTTCTGGGTCAAGGAATCATAAAATCATTCGATTTGACACTCAGTAACGATGACAGTAGACGTCAATTTATGGAGAGTCTAAAGAATTTTGAGTTTAACCCCAATACGACAAACGCCGACTTGAGACAATTTATTGTTAAGCCTGATGCCATATCGTTTTTACCTTTAAACTATGACATCTCGACACCCTCCATAGGATATTTGCCCCAGAGGCTCATCTATCTGCAAAATAACGGCAAGGGTTGGCAACTTACTTTTGGTAAAGATGTCACGTCATTCAGTCAAGTAATTTCAGAATCGACTGACAACAGATTAAGAAATCCGGACGGTTTTGAGCTGACAAGTACGGTCGATCATGAAGTTTTTAAAGATAACGTAGCCGATATAGTTAATGAAATTAAAAACGGTTCTGTCGCTAAAGTCGTTTTGGCGCGGCGAGTCGAAATTACTGCCAACAGACCCTTCTGTAAGATCACATCACTAAAACGACTTAAAGTGCTTTACCCGACATGCACAATATTTTCTATGGACGGTTTTATCGGAGCGTCTCCGGAGTTGCTACTCCAAAAATTCGATAATCAGATTAACTTAAAGCCATTGGCGGGAACAATCGCCAGTAGCGGCAATCAAGAGTCCGATAACTTTGCAATAGACGAACTAATGGCTTCGGTAAAAAATAGAAACGAACATAGTTTGGTTGTTGAATGGCTTAAAGAAAAGCTGGCAGCATTATGTACAAAATTAGATGCAAGCAACGTTCCCGACATTTTAACTTTGCGTAATGTTATCCACCTCGCCACACCAATGTTGGGTGAACTTAAGGATGCGGACGATACCTTATTGGATATTACCGCTGTCATCCATCCGACTCCCGCAGTGGGTGGAGTCCCCGACAATGCTTTCAGGTCATATCAATTAAAGTATGAGCTCTGTAATCGTGAACGATATGCCGGTCCGATAGGTTGGATAAATTCATCCGGAGACGGCGAATTTTATTTGGGAATTAGATCGGCACAAATTCTGGAATCATCGGCGATCATCTGGGCCGGCGTAGGGATAGTGGAAAATTCGAATCCCGAAGCCGAATTGACCGAGACTCAACTTAAGTTCCAAGCCATGCTTTCATGCTTAGTTCGTCCTTAATATATAGGATTTTTACGTTTAAAATTATGCGAAAGCTCTTGCTTTTAGGAATCAATAACCGTATCCATCTATACAAGATTTACTGCTAAAACTCTTAAAATTATTCCCGGTACATAAATTTAACACTAATTTAACACTGGGCGACTTCGGACAATTTCTAATTGAGTTTTAATAGCTAAATAAGATACTATACGTATATGTAATCACTATACTTGATAGTATGAGATAGAAGAGAGAGCAAAAAAGAGGAGATTAAAATGAACGACTCAGACCTTAAAACAGCCAACGGTTTAAAGTCAGAAACAAAAAAATTAGTTGTAGGTTTTGACGGCTCTCCAAATTCAATAGACGCTCTGAGGTGGGCTCTCAATGAAGCACATGAACGAAATTTTAATTTAGAAATTATTTATTCATAGCTACTCCCGGGTTCTCTATACCCATTCCCTGTATCAATTCCAAATACAGACGATTTATTTGACCAGGCCAAACAATTTATCGAAGATCAATTGCGACAGCAACTTAAAGAATTCCCTGATATCAAGGTCACCCTTAAATTCGTTGAAGGTCCTGCCGGGCAGGAACTGGTAAATCATGGCAAAGCAACCGAAGGTATCGTTGTGGGAGCCACAAGCCATGATACATTTAGTCGACTTTTAATCGGGTCGGTTAGCCACTACGTGGTGGTTCATGCCGAATGTCCGGTAATCGTCGTAAAACAAAAAGGAAAGGAGTAGCTATGAACAGACGTGTGTTTGATCTAATATTAAGTTTAGGAGGATTAGTTTTAGTCGTAGTCCTTATCGTAGCCGGTAGCCTACTTACGTGGGGTGCAAATTTCACAAGCGACGAAGTTCATTCTCAACTTGCGGAACAACAAATCTATTTTCCGCCGGCGACAGCATTTGCTCATGCAAAGGCAGGAACAGAAATTACACCAAGTATGATTCCGAGCGTATCCAAATATGCCGGACAACAACTATTAACTGGACAGCAAGCAGAAGCATATGCCAATGACTTTATTGCCGTTCACCTGTCTGAAATGCCTTACGGAGGTGTGTATTCTAAGTTAAGTACGGCTTCTCGCGCAGACCCAACCAACAAAAAACTAGCTGGTCTGGTTCAAACGAGCTTTCAGGGGACCACTTTAAGAGGTCTTTTGCTTGAAGCTTATGCATTTTCGATCTTCGGTGAAATAGCAGGCTATGCGGCAATTGCCTCTTTTGTCCTAGCCGGAATAATGCTTATTTTAACTCTGTTGGGATTCTGGCATCTTAACAAAATACCGAAGTCAAAGGTAATACAAGTCTGATTACCGGCTGAGCGACAAAGCCCCGCTTACGAATTGTAAACGGGGCTTTTGTTCGTTGTAAAGACTAAAACAAATTGTAATCTAACTGTAAGAAGATATTATTTCTGCTATTGTCTCGGGATACTCGTGTATTAACAGATGCGTACCGTCTTTAATCCAAGTCAGTGACGTTGCCTTCAGTCTCGATTCTATGTCAAGTACTGACTCCGGAGAAATTATGTCGTCTTTTTGCCCGCTTACTATATGGACAGGCACATTAACCTTTGTTAAAGCCTCTTCCAAAAGTCCGATCTGCTTTAACAAAATTCTTTGTTCATCGACAAACGATTTAAGCGACTTTAAAATCGGTTTGGGCGAGATAGTAGAGTCTGCAACCACGTCAATTTTCAATGCATGCGCTGTCGCCTTTAGGAAATCTGAATTTGAATTTGATGCAAATTGTTTCAGCTTAGGCATTACGATGTCCAAAGAAATCATGCCATCAAAAGTTACTACAGGACCAATAAAAGGCTTGGCCAACACATAATCCAACGGAGTCAGGCACTTTCTTGTTCCTATCGGCGACACTAATATTAAAGCTTTAGTCAGCCTTTGAGCAAGCGTTGAAAAAAATATAGCGCTTCCTGCGCCGAAGCTGTATCCGAGCACAATAAGATCACTTAAACCAAGCTGCTCCACCCTGTCAATTAATTCATCTGCGGCCTCTTCAAACCCTTTTGGGCTGCCAAAACTTTTGTTGTACCCACAACGATCTGGGACCAACAACAGGTGGTTTGTCACCAATTTAGACACAACCTTTTCGAAATTTTTGCCGTAACCGGGCTGACCGTGCAATAATAATACCGGCTGACCGTTACCTCTTAATTCAAGATACATAAGAACTAAACCAATAGCTTAAAATAAAGCAAAACACTAATTTATACAGTTTAACAATTGATTTATGCAGGTACATCATATAGAAAATATCAAATTAGAACACAGGCGGTATCAAACAGCTGTATCGGTTATATCGGTACTGATGTAGCTATCCTGCTCCTATATCCACTTCTTTTCTAATCTTGAGAGCATAAAATGCAGTCGTAACATTAAGGTAATGCCTAATCAGACATGCCGATTATTTATAAATTCTAAATTCAGTTCCGTGTCCCAATTTCGATTCGGCGGCAATTTTCATTCCATGCGCATTTATTATTGCCTTAACAATTGCCATGCCCAAGCCCAAACTGATCGACGAATAGTCGTCTTGGATGACTTTTTGGTCAATCGAGCGGTAGAATCTGTCAAAAAGCCTTGCGATCTGTTCTTGGGTCATACCTGGACCGTCATCTTTAACTTTTAGAACAGTATCTTCATCTGATGCTACCGAAACCTCAATCTTGGTACCGTCAGGCGTATGAACCGCCACATTGTTAAGCAGATTTGAAATAACTTGCCTCCATCTGTCAACATCACCTACCAGTGAATATTTATTGGGCAAGTTCATCTCAACCGGATAGTTGGGAAAAGATACTTGAAAATCCAATACCGCCTCTGCAACTAAGGTTACCAGGTCGAAATCCTTTTGATCCAAGGGTCTGCCCGCATCTAATCGAGACAATAACAGCAGATCTTCTACCAATCTCCACATTCGATTAGATTCTTTACTTATACGATCCAAAGCAAAGTCAAAGCGCTCAGGATCCAATTTAGAGTTACGCAAAAGTTCCGAATAACCACGGATCGACGTAAGGGGTGTACGTAGTTCATGGGATGCATCTGCAATAAAGTTGCGGAGATTGTCTTCAGACCTAGATTGATTTACGAAAGCAAATTCAAGCTCGCTCAACATATCATTTAGTGCGCTCCCAAGACGATCTACTTCGGCAATTTTTGAATCGATCTCAACCCTGGCCGAGATGTTACCCTTGCCGATCGATTGCGCCGTATCTATCATTGCATTTAATGGTCTGAATCCTCTTTTTAGAACATAGTATGACGATGCCCCTATCAAAAACAAAACCAGAAGCGAACTAAACAGTTCAATTATTATCAGTCTGCTTAAGGTCTCATTTACACTAGTAAGAGTTTCGCCCACGATGATTGTCCCCGAAGGAAGCTTTGCGGCTTCAATTCTATATTGAATATCAGATTTTGAATGAGTTCCTACCGTAACGGCTTGTGGCACCGGAAACAAAATGTGAAAATTAACTTTTTTGGAATTAAATTTTATTGGCCCCTCTATCGCCGGAATATTTTGAGGGACTACGGGTGCTGGATCAACATTTCCAGTTGTATTTGAGGGTCGATTAACCACTATTTTCCAATTCAAATTTCTGAATTCCACGTAGATTGAAGGGTCGATAAGTGAAGCTATGCGGCTTTTTGAAAGTTTCTGTTTATGAAAACTTGCAAAAACGGCACTTCGGTAAGCAACATTGAGTGCCTGATCCAATTCGGTGTCCACGTTGCCATATAAAAACGTTCGCAATGAAAAAAAAGTTACCAAATTTACGGCAAGCAACCCAAAAAGCGTTACAACCAGAAATATTAAAGTCAATCTTCTTCTTAGGCTCATTGATAAAGCCCGTTTTTATTGCGCCGAGTCATATCCCTCAGCGAATATCCGACTCCTCTTATGGTCTGAATCAACGGCGGTTCAAAAATATCAATTTTTTTTCTCAAATAGCTAATATAAGTTTCGACCAAATTTGGATCCGAATACATATCCAGACCCCAAACTTCCTCAAGAAGTTCGGCTTTTGATACAACTTTATTTGCGTGAACGACAAGATACTTAAGCAGTGAAAACTCTAGAGCAGTAAGCTGAATTAAATTTCCCTGTCGGGTTACTTCAAAGGTATCCATATTTAACTCAATATCAAAAGCAAACAACACTTGGCTGTTCCTTAAACTAGAAAGAAGATGTCTCTTTAGGATGGCCTTAATCCTTAATGACAACTCTTCCAATGAAAATGGTTTTGTTATATAGTCATCGGCGCCAAGTGACAGCCCTGTAATTTTATCTTCAGTCGAATCCCTTGCAGTTAAAAAAACAACTGGGGTCAAATCCCCGTTATCTCGCATTCTTTGAATTACATAATTGCCTGAAAAATCAGGCAACATAACATCCAATATGACTAAGTCGTACGAAGCAACTTTAAGCTTATTAATGGCTTCAATTCCAGAATTTGCAACCTCAACATCATAGCCATCCAAGCCGATTGCAGTTGAAATTAGATCCGTAATGGATTTTTCGTCATCCACCACCAGTAACTTTATTTTACGATCTAATTTTAGCGAGTCCACTTACACGACTATTTGCTTACCGTTCGAAGAAGACTTTCTTTTCAACCGGCCAAATCCCCATTTTGTTACCAGCAGTAAGGCTTCTAAGGTGATATGAATTGACATTTTTGAAGTTCCCCTCACCCTGTCCACAAAACTTATGGGAACTTCTCGTATTTTGCCCTTTAATTTGGAAACGGCAAATGTCATCTCGATTTGGAAACCGTATCCTTCAGCGTGGATAGTCGACAGATCAATTGCTTTAATTATGTCCGCAGAGTATGCCCTGAAACCGGCCGTAGAGTCATTTACCGGTACGCCAAGCATAATTTTTGCATATTGATTGCCCGCTTTAGAAAGCAACTTTCTATGCCACGACCAATTGGGAATGCTTCCGCCTTTGACATATCTGGACCCGATTACCAAATCACAACCGTCGCCAAAAGGCTCCACCAACGACTTTAGAGAGGCCGGATCATGCGAAAGATCGGCATCCATTTCGATTAAAACATTAAAGCCTTTGTCCAAACCCCAAGCAAACCCATCCCTGTAAGCCGATCCCAATCCGCTTTTTTTTGGTCTTTTGAGCACCTCTATATTTTTTAAGTCACTCGAAAGTTCGCTAGCCCTGTCTGCGGTTTCGTCTGGAGAATTATCATCAACGACAAGCACCGAGCATTCCGGAAGTGAAGTCCTGATTTTAGTCAAAACTTCTTCAATATTTTCAATTTCATTGTAAGTGGGTAGTACCACAAGGGGTTTTATTTCAATGGTCATAGGTCAAATGTTATTTAAAGAACGATTAAATACTACTAAATTTAGAACCGATATAGCTTTCATTAGGCCAAAAAAAACCGGTACCGCTATAGGCTCTGATATATTCCGGTGCGGCAGTTTTAATTTTCTTCACACTGGAGTTTCGTTATCATGCAACGATTTATACCGCTGAGAGTTTTCCCAAAGGTCTAGGGCAATAATCTGTATGGCTGCAGCTACTGGTATCGCGATTACAGCCCCGACCACCGAGCCCACAAGAGAACCAATGATAGACCCGATATCGGCACCCAGTAGAACTGAAAGCAAAACCCAGAGGGAATTTAATTTAGTAGTTCTTGCCATAACAACGGGTAACAAGAAGTGATTTTCAATCTCCTGATAGATCAGGAAAATTATTAATGTAATGATTCCCGCAGGAAGTGAATGCAGCAAGGCCACCAATACCGTCGGAACGCCCGCCAAAAGCCCTCCGACTAAAGGCAAAAAATCAACCAATCCGACCCATATCGCCAACACCAAAGCATACGGGACGCCCAGAATATACAAAGATATGCCAACAACTATTCCGGCGATTACAGATGTAATTAAATTCCCCAGCATATACCCACTGACTGCGTCTGATACTTTCGAAACAAGCGACAAGACCCTTTTACCTCTTTTTTCTCCCAAGAGTTCGACTGCCCCTTTGAATATACCCGGACCCTGAACCAGAATAAAAAAGGCCAAAACAAGAACAGTGGATATCTCAACTAATCCCTGAGCCACAACCTTAGAAGCGTTAATGGCGGGTTTGGCCAATGACTTTAACGATGCCGTGATTTTTGGCTGATTTTGTTTTGCCCATTTCTGCAAGTCAAATTTTTTGAGAATTCGCCCTACGGGCCCGCGACCGTTGGATGCATCTTTAACTAATTGCGGAAAGTTTTGAGAGAGGTGCGTTGCGCCTTGGTAAACCGGGTGTATAAATAAATAGGCTAAACCAATCACCGCCACCAGAAATACCAAAAAAACCACAAGCGTTGCTATAGAACGCCTTAACCCCCGCTTCTCTAGACCTTTAACAAACGGGTTTAGAAAAATTGCCACAAATACACCCAGCAAAATGAGAAATAAAGTAAGTCGGAGTCGCCAAAGCAGTATAACGGTCACCAACAACCCCACCGCAACCAAATCAAATATTAAAAATGCAAAAAACAGCTGTTTAAAGCTCCTAATATTGGCAGAAACAGATTTGGCTTCTGTTTTAAATTTGTCAAATTGAGAATCATTTAACCGTCCGCCTCCATTATCGGCCGCGACTTCGCTGTTTATATTGTCACCGTTTTCGACCATTAAGTATTTACCGCCCGCAGTTCGATTCTACCCCTAGGTTTTACTTTAAATATATAACCTTAGGCTATATATAGATTAATCTAAATAATAAGAAATTTAAGGATATTAGCTACCATCGACCTTATAACAAAATATTCCAAGAACAGTAATGACAAAAAACCACCGCGGACTTAAAATTTTTTTAAAAATTCTTAAAAATGGAGTCGTGTTGATATTTCTTATCGCCATTTTGGAATATTTGGTAATTCCAAAAATGACGGGTGCCAAAAAATCGATTAATCTAATCTCAAGAGCCGACTTTGCTTTAGTGATAGTTGCTATTTGCGCCGAGGCTGCTGCTCTAATGGCCTATACTATGCTCTTTAGATCCTTGATGCATAATAAAAGCCTTAAATTTCCAACGTTACTTAATATAAACTTATCCACACTTTCTTTAAGCCATATACTTCCAGGGGGAACGGCACCAAGCAGCGCTTTAAGCTACAGACTTTTAACCACACAGGGAGTTACCAACAGCGACGCCACTTTTTCAATTGCGACAAGCGGAATAGGCTCAGCCGGAGTTTTAAATTTAATTCTCTGGCTTGCACTATTAATTTCAATTCCATTTAGGTCGGTTAAAAACCCACTTTATGCTTTAGCGGCTATTGTCGGATCTCTTTTAATAGGCCTCATCGCCGTTGGGATTTTATTACTTACTCACGGCGAGGAATTTGTTGTAGTCTACGCGCGTAAAATCAGCGCTAAAATTCCGTTTGCAGATCCCGATAAGATAGAGGGCTTTTTACGTAATATTGCTCAAAGAATTGACGATTTACTCAAAGACAAAGACCTGTTAATTCGGTCGTTGATATGGGCCAGCGCAAATTGGCTTTTGGATGCTACCTGTCTTTGGCTGTTCATAGCAGCCTTCGGAGACTTGATGTCACCCATCGACGTGCTGGTAGCCTACGGTTTAGCTAATGTACTTGCTGCCATACCTATCACTCCCGGCGGACTCGGAGTGATTGAGGGTGTCTTAATACCGACCATTCACGGTTTTGGAGCTAGCCCAAACGTAGCTTTGGTGGCAGTTCTGTCATATAGGCTGATAAATTTCTGGCTACCTATACCGGTAGGAGGATTTTCGTACCTGATGTTGAAAATCCAAGCCAGAAGAAAAGGCATCGACATTACAAAAGATGCCCCCAGCCCCGCATAAAATTCGATTGACCGCCATGGTAGGTATACAGTAAGTAAGCATTGGGAATTTAAAACTGCCGCAGTGAGGCACTTCTAATTAAGACTGGTTTTCTACGGTCGCTATTAACTTTAAGATTCGGCTGGGTGCTCAGTGGTTTGGTCCTCACCGAGGTCTTGCCCTTCCTGAACCTCTTTTACGTTTTTTGGGCTGTTGCACCACCTACAACTTACCGATTCGATCACTCTGTGTATTGTCACCGGATCCTCTTTATTTAGTTCTCCGTCAATACCGTAGTGATAGAAAGACTTGACGGTCATGGATTCGACTATATCGAATCTCGTAATATTTCCGCACAGGTCACACCTGTAGCGAACCTTAGGTTCAGTTTTGTCCATATACCAATTTTACCTTGGTTGCAATCGGTTCGTTTCAAACCGTTTACTGACAAAGTCCAATTTGAACCCAATTAACAACGCCAAGCAGTGGCGGTTCCCTGAACTTTAACCTGTCCGTCTTGGTTCATTAAACTACAATCCAAACTAACTATAGTTTTATTTCCAACTTGATCAATTGAAGTTACCTTAATGTTGGTTGATAAAACCTCACCCGGCCACGTTTGCTTTGTAAACCGCACTCCAAAACTTTTTATATTTTCGATTCCAACCCAACCAGTTAAAGCCGTTCCTAATATTCCCATGGAAAACATTCCGTGACCGAATACGCTCGGCTGACCTACCGAGGTTGCCACAACTTCATCTGTATGCATCGGATTGAAGTCACCTGAGGCACCTGCGTAAATAACCAGGTCAGTGCGTCCTAACATATGAGTCAAAACTGGAGCTTCACTTCCTACCTCTGCATCGGCAAATTTAATTATATCTGACATTTAGTACTTTCCTTTTTTAAATAAAATCCACAACCATAACTAAAAATTAAATCTTGTGATCATGAGTACAAGAAATTTAAAGCCGTATTATTTATCAGGCCCTATGTATTACATTAGATCGCGACGTAACAACCTTTTCTTTCGTGTTAAAGTCTGACCAAACGGTTTCGGTCACCACAAACGTCATTACATGCCCGTTAGATTCTTTTTGGTAGCATTCTACGACCTGCCCTTTACCCTCCAAAACATCACCGGATACCAACGGCCTTTCAAATTCAAAGGCCTGCTCGCCGTGTAAAATCAATCCACCGTTTGCCATCAAAGGTCCTAAAACTTCAATCACAGGATTACCACTTAATTTCTCTTCTGGCTGCAATTCGGCAAACAATCCCCAGTGTTCCATTACAAACGGGAAGGTAGGCAAGGCGGGAATACCTCTTAATCCACGGTCTTGTGCATCTTTCACATTATAGAAATAACTCTCTTCTGATTTTAAAGCACGGGCAAAATTTGCAACAGGCCCTCGTTCTATAACCACCACCGAATTTGACGTAGCTCTCCCTACGTATTCCGAATAATCCGTCATCTTATCTCCAAGTATCTTTTTTGGTTAATCCAATTAAATAAATTAAAGCACATCGAAACATTAACATTATAAATATTTGCTGATTTAATAAATATCTGAGCTTTATGCATCATTATTACCGCTATCAGATTTTCACTCAATTTACATGTCAAAACATACAGACGTAATTGTTACTACCATACATTAAAGCATATAAATAAACAAAATTAAATTAGTTCACATAATCTTAAGTCAAAATCTTAAGCTTTAGACTTAAGTTAACAAAGTGAACAATTAATTATTATAATTATTAACAAAATTGATTCATTCGCTCTAAATTTTGAATTTATTTCCAAACAGCAAGCTATAACAATTTTCAAGAAATCATATCTGATAATTGTAACTCTAGATACTAATACAAACGAAGATTTTATTCAAACTAAATTTTAAAGCACTTAAATATTTCTGTTATAAATTTCAACCTAAATTTCTTTGAACATTATTAAAACCCGTAAATACGGTTGAACACATGAATTTTAATGATATATATTTAATATCAAAAAACCTGTTTTAAGGGCTGATTATGGTGTCAATAAGACTGTTAGTGTCAAAATAACTACTATACGAAAAATTGCTTTTATAAGTTTGTTTTTATTCACTATGATCACGTAAGGGACTTTTTGTATTCTAAATCCCAAATCAGGTACCAAACTACATAAAAAAAGAGGAAATATGGTTAGAGTTGTAGACAACATTTCAACTCCCGAAAGCCTTGAAATTGAAAATAAATTTGATAGGCCATTTAAAACGTCCTTAAAGGAGTTCGCCTCAGAATTTTTAGGATTCGGCGACTCTCCTTTCAGCGGAAGAGCTATATGGGGAGTGTATGGAATTATCCTTTTGGTATTTCTTCTCCAAGCTCCAGGTCGTGAAGTCTTTGATACGAAACTTGATCTCATAGTCAACCCTATAGGATTGTTGTCCTCGCTTATTCACGTTTGGAACGGTGGCCGATACCAGGGTTATCTTCAAGACCAATATATAGGCTACGCATTTCCGATGGGACCTTTTTTTGCCATCGGATATCTGCTGTCTATACCTATGTGGATAGTTCAAAGACTTTGGATGGCAGCAGTATTCACAGTTGCTTTCTGGGGAATGATCAGACTTTTGGAAGAGCTTGAAGTCGGATCAGCTGGAACAAGACTTTTCGGCGCCTTGGCATTTGGGCTGTATCCAACTTTCACGATTCTGATCGGATCAACATCCTATGAAATTCTTCCCGGAGCGCTGCTCCCGTTATATATGCTGCCGCTGATCAGAGGTGCAAAAAGAGGTTCGGTTGCCAAAGCTGGGCTTATGTCTGCGGCTGTGGTACTTTTCATGGGAGGAGTCAACGCAACAGCCACGGCGATTAACATGATTTTGCCGTTATTATTTTTGCTAACCCGTAAGATGAATCAGCGTACAATAGGGCTGCTTAAATGGTGGCTTTTGGGAACGGGTCTAGCCGTACTTTGGTGGTTACTTCCGCTTTTGTTTTTGGGTGGGTATGGCTTTAACTTTTTACCCTATGTCGAACAGGCCAGAACAACAACTTCTACAATGTCTGCCACTGAGGTATTGCGAGGTGCGGGGAACTGGACGGCATATCTAGATTTTGGGTTTTTAAAACATACCGCAACCGAAGTACTCGCCGGAGGAGGGGATCCAAATCCTACGCTTGATGCCGCCCATCCATGGATACAAGCCGGATGGGTAATTGCCGTATATCCAATTGCAATAATCGGAAGTTGTATTTTGGGAGCACTAGGTGTTGCGGGAATGACTCTTAGAAACCTTAAAGAAGCAACGTGGCTGAGAATTTCACTTGCGCTTTGCGTTCTCTACGCAATGACCGGATATTGGGGTCACTTGGGAGGACCTCTTTCGCATTTCATCCAAAATATCCTGAACGGCCCTCTGGCACCGCTTAGAAATGTTTACAAGATTGAGCCGAGCATTGCCGTAATCTTTGTAATTGCAATGGTTCAACTTTGTGAAATATGGAATCGCAATCTAAAACTTAAATGGAATAAAAAACGTAAACTATCAGCTTCTTCGTTTTCGTTGATAGCGGCAATAATACTGTTGCTTTCTATTTCAATTCCCTATACGACAGGCAAGGTACTCAACGGAAACTCATTTACAGCAGTTCCAAGTTATTGGAATCAAGTAGCCAACTTTTTGAGCAACTATTCGCCCAATGAGCCCGCACTCATGATCCCTGCCTCTTCTCAGGGTATGTATATTTGGGGTACTCCCGTTGATGAACCCTTAGAACCTTTAGCCAAGTCGCCGTGGACAACCGAAGACATAGTTCCCTACGGAGGCGCCGGAAACAGAAGATTTCTGGACGCAATTGAAACTGCTTTTAGCTCGGGCAATGCCTTCAGCTCAATGGGGACCTATTTGGCTCGTGCTGGAATAAATTATTTAATCATAAGAAATGATCTTAACTGGGAAGCCTCCGGTTCACCGTCTCCGGCAAAGGTTCACCAAGTATTACAACAGATCGGCTTCGTGCCAGTTGCAAATTTCGGACCAGATATTCCGTCTCAAGATTATATAACGACTGGAGCAAACGGCACCACGCCTAAGGTATCTCCCAAGTATCCGGCCGTTCAAATCTATACCTCGGCTGCAAATGTCAATACCACTCTACCCAACTATCCTGTCGTATCGCTTCCCGTTTCTAAAACCGTATTGGTAAGCGGCGGACCCGGCTCATTAATGCAGCTGACTTCGCAAGGATTGATTTCAAATCAACCAGTCATATTAAGCGGCAATTCAATCCCCGCAAGCCTACATATAAATCCAAACTGGATATCCACGGATACCCTGCGTCGGCAACAAATTGATTTCGGACAGGTGAATATCAATTCCTCCTACACCTTGAACGCGACCGAAAATGCGCCTCTGGGAAGCCCCGGAGTACAAGGGGGAAATCTTGTCAAACAAATTTTGCCGTTTGCTGCACTAAACCATCAAACCGTTGCCGTAATTACCGGAGTTAACTCATTATCGGCCTCGTCATATGGATCATGGTACTTTACCCTACCTCAAGAAGGTCCTTTTGCTGCTTTTGATGGGAACTCAAACACGGCATGGGTAGCGGGTAACGTCAATGGATCCGTAGGTCAGTGGATTCAGGCGGATCTAACTGCCCCTTTAAACGTGTCACAAATTTCCGTACAGATGTTGGTCGACGGCGATCCGCAAAGACAGATTGCCACGGCATTAACCGTATCGACAAACAACGGCTCTATAACGACTCCCGTTAAGGCATCGAACTCTCCTCAATTTCTGCCTGTGCCGCCGGGACCATCTAAATTCCTCAAAATTTCAATAGCCAGTACGCAAGGAGGTGTCCCTGGAGGACCTGGGGTGGGGATAAGAGAAATAAATATACCAGGGGTTGTGGTTCAACGATATCTTGCCACTCCGGCTGATGTTATACCGGGTAAAAATTCTCTAGAAGGATTTTCCCTTTCTACTATGGCTCAAAGCGTTAACTTTACCTCGGGCACTGCATATCCTGCTCTAGCCAGAATTATTACTCTTCAGAGATCTGAGAATGTTGTCATGACGGGTCAGGCGCTTCCCGTGCCTTCGGCGGCACTAAACACCTTGTTGGAACCAAAGTCGCAAGTTAAAATCTCGACCAATTCCACCTACGCAAATCTTCCCAGATTCAATGTAGGTAATCTGTTATATCCCCAAACCAACTACGCCTGGATAGCCGGCACAAAAACCCCGGTAATTAGTCTCAGTTGGGACCAGAAACATACGCTATCGCAAATTAACTTTGCCTACACTTCAAATTTTGCCGCCAATCCCATTCAAGTAAAAATTCAATCACCGAATTCATCGCAAACAGTAGTCATAGGGGAAAATGGTGTAGCCAATTTCAACCCCATAACGACCAATTCCATCAAACTGAGCTTTCCTGTTATTCAACATGACATAGCCGTTAACCAGTTGACAGGAGAAGTCGGTCAGCTGCCCGTAGGACTCGCCGGG
>DAHXLF010000044.1 GCA_027371755.1 Acidimicrobiales bacterium | reverse complement strand
GTAGAAGGTGTATTTATTGAGCAGTTTGGTAAAACTCCTAATGAAGTTTTTAAAAAGTTTGATAGAGTACCGATAGCCGCTGCTTCAATTGGGCAGGTGCACCGAGCGGTTACGTTTGATAATCATGAAGTAGCAGTGAAAGTCCAGTATCCAAATATTGCCAAAACCATTGAAGCCGATTTGGCAAATATAGACTTGACGACAATGTTGGCTCCACTTTTGTGGAAGGGTTTGGATTTAAAGAGTTTGGTAGATGAGCTTAAAGTCAGGTTGCTTGAAGAAGTTGATTATGCAAATGAGGCTAAGAACCAACAGATGTTTTGTGAATTTTTTTATAAACATCCGTTTATAAATATTCCCAAGGTATATTTTGAGTACTCTACATCAAATATTTTGGTCAGTGAGTATATTAAAGGAAGCACATTTGACGACTTGGTTAATTGGTCGCATAGAGAAAAAAATATGGCCGCGGAAACTATTTACCGGTTTTCTTTTCGAAGTATTTACAGGTTAAAGGCTTTCAACGGTGATCCGCATCCGGGAAACTATTTATTTCATGGAAACGGTAAAGTAACTTTCCTGGATTTCGGTTTGGTGAAGCTTTTTAATGACAACGATTTGAAGCTCCTAACCGATATTTGGAGGTACGCTCTGTTTGAACACGATGTTCAAAAATTGAGACAAGCGGTGGAAGACGCCGGGTTTTTGATGAAAAATGCTCCGGTATCAACCGATGAATTGCTCGACTTTATAGATGTATTTGTTGCGTTGGTATCAAAAAATGAAGATTTGGAGGTAACGCGGCAATATGCCTCTGAGATTGCCAGACGAGTACTGTTCGGAAGGGCTACGCACAAAGAAGTTGTAAAATATGCCAATATTCCTTCAGCGTATGCAATATTGCAGAGAATTAATTTGGGACTTATAGCGATATTAGGATCTTTGAATGCAACATGTAACTGGCGAAGTATCTCCGAGGAGATGTGGCCTGAAGTGGACGGAGCCCCTAAGACTGAATTAGGCAGACTGGAGCACGACTGGTGGACTTCGCACAAGCAATGATAGATTATTATTGACTTAGATTTGCATGAAAAATGCCACTATTAATTTCGTTGTTAATCAAACCGGTAACTAGATCGGGCATTTGAGCGTGAATGTCGTGGTCTGCATATTCGTACCAAAAAGTTTTGTAAACTTTTAAGCAAGATTCCAGTTCTGTAACCTGGATCACTTTATCGCTGGACTTACTTCCGGCGACTATGAGCATAATTGGTTGAGTTATCGATTTGGCCTTTAAGATAGGATCGTCGTCGTAAAGTTGTTTGAGAATTTTGATGTGATTTTCAAAGCTCAAATTCGGCTTCGCGAATCCGTCATCGTCCTCATGAAAATTCATCAGCGTTCCCTCAATTGAAACTTTAGTCCAGTCCTTGTGCAGTGCTTTAAATCTCGTCTCTAAGTCCGCTAATTTCATATGTTCAAATCTTGGAGGAGATAAAATGCCTTTAACGTCTTCGAATGATTTAAAGTTCCGTTTTAAATGGATCCAGCCGCCATCAATTAAAACTCCTCCCAAAGATTCAAACTCATTTTGGCTCAAAAAGTCTAATACTACATTACCTCCCCAAGACTGTCCCACCATCAGTGGTTTCTTGAGTTTTAGTGAAGTTAAAATTGAAAAGATATCATTGGAAATTGTTTTGTAGTCATATCCGTAAGAAGGCTTGTCTGACAAGCCGTGACCTCTTAGGTCTATTGTGACAACATCAAAACCAAGTGACGAAAGCTGCTCAACCATGGCAGAGTAGAGGCCTGAATTCGAAGCCAATCCGTGAATTAAAACAATCGATAATCCGTCTGATCTTACCCGATTCACAGAAAGGTTAACTTCGGAATTACATTTGACAAACAGGTGTTCTTTAATCATCTAAAGTATCTGTTTATTTAATCTTTAAGCTGAATTTGGCTTTACGGTTGTTGTAGTACCTGTTGATGAAGTACCGATCTTACCGGGCGTTAAGGTAGGAGTTACGCTTTGTGATGGACTTGACGACAGATTAGATGCCTGGGTTACTAGTGTTTCAGCGGCATTGATTTCGGTTTGATACTGACCTAGATTTCCCGATGACAAATCAGTTTGAGCTTGATTAAAATCTTGCATAGCTTGATTTAGAAGCTGCTGAATTTGTGCTGCCACAGTATTTTGGGTACCAGTGGTTGACCCCGAATTACTGGTAGGATTAATTCCGGCAATCGGCTGGTTAAATACTGCCTGAAGTGCTTGTGCCAACGAAGGTTCTAAAGAAACGTTGTTGTTGTAAACAACGATTACGTACCGCAAAGTGGGTATCGGATTCCTAGCCGAAGCGACAAACATCGGTCGTATGTACAATAGCGAATCATCGACCGGAATAAGTTGCACCAGTCCTAAGGCCACAGAAGAGCCTTGTTGAGAAAGAAGCGTAATCTCTTGAGATACTTTGGGAACTGAGTCTATTTGAGAACTTACAAACGCCGGGCCGTTTACGGATTGACCGGGTGGAGTAACGTAGGCCGTTAACTGCCCGTAGTTGTTTTGTCCCGAAGTCACCGACAAAAATGCTGCAAGTATTTGCTGACGGTCGTTCACTCCGTTGTTGGTGGAATAAGGTACCAGCGGCTCTATTAGGTTAAATTCGGGTCTATTCTGATCAGGTAGTTGGGTAAGCTGATAGTTTGGCGAGTATCTGTTGTTCGGATTTATTGCAACCGAAGTAGGTATCGGATTTCCGGCATTTCCTGAAGAGGGTGCCTGTGATACCATCCATGCATTGGAAGCGTTATAAAAGTTTATCGGATTTGTAATGTGGTATCGTCCGTACATCGCGCTTTGAACGGCAAACAGATCTTCGGGGTATCTTAGGTGGCTAAGCAATCCCTTATTCATCTTCGACATCGGCTGAAAGAGGTTGGGGTAGATTGATTCCCATGCTTGTATGATTGGATCGGTCGGATCTGAAACATAAAAGGATGTTTTGCCGGTGTAGGCGTTCATTACTACTTTGACTGAGTTTCGAACATAGTTAAAAGGCACTTGATTAAGTCCGCTGTTGGGGCTTAATGCAGAAGCAACCGAAGAGTTAAAGGTCTGTGAATAAGGATAGTAAGCTGAGGTAGTATATGCGTTTTCAATCCAATATATCGAACCGTTCGATACTACGGGGTACGGATTTGAGTCCAAAGATAAAAAGGGTGCAATTTGGGAAACTCGAGTAGTAATGTCTTGATTGTAGATTATCTTTGAAGAAGATGAGATTAAAGATGAGAACAAGATGTTTTTATCGGCAAACCGTATAGCATAGGCAACTTTGTTTAAGAGGGAATTAAGAGGAACACCTCCGTTGCCGGCATAGTGCGTTTCAACCGGATTTCCATTTGGAGTTACATAGTCCAGTTCGGATTGTTTGGAGTCTACGATTACGTACCCGTTTTGACCAATTCCGAAATATACTTGAGGCTGAGTAATTTTGGGATAACCGTTTTGAGAGTTGACCGGTATATCTGATACCGGGAAAAGAGGTGTTCCGTCGCTTGCGGCCTGGTTGACGGGTGAAATTACCGCTCCATATCCGTGGGTATATTGTAGGTGAGAGTTGACCCAAGAAGTTGCCGGAATTCCCTGCTGAAAAAGTTCTCTTATGCCTATCAGTACCGGAACTTTTAATCCGTTCACGGTGTATCTGTCATAAGACATATTTGTGAATTGATAGTAGTTTTTGATATCTTGGTTTTTATCAAAAGTCGACAGAGTGTATTCGTAGTTCCATAATTTTGTGTCATTTAGACTCTGTGCATCCGCAGAAAGCTGGGAAGGACCAACATCTTGTGCGGCAGCAAATGGTACGGTTTTAACATGATTAATTTGATATGCCTGTCGGGTGGCTACTATGTTACGGGCTATATAAGGAAGTTCCAGTGAGCTTTGCGCAGGTTGAACACTGAAAGTTTGAATTATGTTTGGATAGATTACTCCGGCAACAAGCGAAACAACTCCCCAAAGCAAAACTGCAGTGACTGGCAGTTTCCATCCCTGCCTAAATATATTTACTATTAGAATTACAGCCGAAGCTATTGAAATTATAGTTAAAAGTGTAATTGCGGGTAATTGTATATGTACTCCAGTATAGCTGGCACCTTGAACAACTCCGATGGTCGACAGATCCACTAAGGGACGCGAAACAAAGTAGTATGACAGCGCCTTTACGATGGCAATTATGGCCAACAGAATGGATATGTGAACCTTCACGGCCGATATCGATTTAAAACTCGTACCTTTAATTGAAATGTTTCCTTCGGCATAGTGAAAAATAGCCACTAAGAACAGCGTTACTAAAAGTAATCCGAAAACCCATCCGGCAAACCACGACAAAAAGGGAAGTTTAAATATAAACGTACCCACGTTCAAATTGAGTTGAGGATCTGCGCTTTTGAAAGGTTTGGCATGGGTAAATAGCAAGAAATTTTGCCATTGACTGACGGCAGTTGATCCCATAAATATTCCTATAAGTATTGCAAATACCGTTCTTATAGTTTTTGGATACGATCTTAGGCCGTGCCTTAAATATGTGGTTAAATCTTCGGTGCTTAATTCGAGCGGTTCCTTTGAGGAAAATCTATGGACAAAATAGAGGTTTGCCCAAAAAAAGATAAATGAGCCAACTATGAATACAATTCCAAGCTCAATTTTGGTTTCCATTGTTTTGACAAAAACCGATTTGTAGTTTAACGACTCAAACCAAAGGTAGTTAGTATAGAACGTCGCAATACTTTTTAATGAAAGCAACAAAATGATGATTACGGCAATAATAGCCAGAGCTATCAGGCGTTTTTTTGTGAATATGTTTCTTAAAGGGATGGGTTCAGGTGATCGCATGAAATAAAACCTATTAGTTTTGTTTCCAGTCTAGCCAATGTCAACAGTAAGTATACATCGGCACCCCGGATGCGCCGGGGGATGCATCTGACCGGTAGGCCATACCTCTCCGACGTTTTGTTTTTTCTGGAGTACGTTGTCTTGGCAATCTGGGCATTCGGGTTCGTCAGTTGTGAAGAGCCAAGACAACGTTGTCCCGTTTTTAAAGGATGAAAATATACCGGAATTAAAACTTGAATAGATAAAATCTGAAGCAACAGATTCAATTTTTTCATTTTTCCATTCTCGATAGGATGATCCCAACTCTTCTGAAATTCTGTTTTTTTCCTCGTCAGATTTTATTTGCAATTCAAAAGAGACCTTTTGTCTCAGCGAACTGGTCACAAGGTTTGACATTTCATCGGAAAGTTTTTGGTAATTTGTTACGGGCGTTTCGACGGTATCTATTTCGGTATTTGAAGCCATGGTTTTTGCAAACTCCTTCCCCGCTATTTCGGCTTGAATTAAAATCGGAGAAATGACTTCATAATAGTTCGAAGATTGTAACTGCTTATTTAAAATTGTGTCCAGAGAGGAGTGTTTGAGCTTGCGAAGACCGTCCAAAAGTTCATTTTGCTCATCTGTTATAGCTCTTTTAACCTTTCTTATAAGGTTGACCACTAAACCTTCAATGAGCTCTTTGGCAGAAGTTTCAAAATCGTCTTTAATGACTTCCGAAGAAGATGTCATCGATTCGTTGGAGCTGTCAGCTGCTTCATCGATTGTGATAATGTCAGAAGCTAAATTTGCGTTAATCTCGGGCGGTTCAGTTTTGGCAGTAGTCGCGGTCATTGCAGGCGATTCAGTAGTTGAAACTTCTTTAAGCTGAGTACCTTTGAGTTGCTTAAACAGATCATCTACCTTTGCTGAACTGCCTTGATCGGTCTCTTCATTGTATACTCCAGATTCACTGTCTTTATAATCTCTATCATTAAATGCTGAGTCATTGTTCGCAACGTCATTTGAAAATTGTGTTGAGTTTTCAAATTCTGCATCCTTATCATTATTATTCAAAGTTTCTGATAAAGAGTTATTGTCGGCTTCAGAACTTTTTGTATTCGAATCAGACACGTCAGTTCTATTGGTTGCTTTTTTTTCACCGGCGATATCAGCTTGATCTATGATTTCTGAGTTTTCGACAATTTGTAATTCGTCTTTATCATCTGTCTGTATTCCAAATGATTTATGTCCGTTAACCTCTTCGATTCCGATAATTCTAAGCCCGTCATCATCATCATCATCTGCTTGATGAAGCATTTCCTGAGCAATTTTATCCGTTATGTCAATTTTGTCAATCGAAACAGCCGGCCCTTTTTGCACTTTCTCAACTTGCGCTGTCAGTCTGGTTATCGAAGGCTGCTTTCTGGTCGAAGGTTCAAAGTTAATTTTTCCAGACTCTAATTTTTCTGAAATCGTTATTAACTCTGATTCAGTCGGATCATCCTCTAAAGACACTCTTAAGGCCGATTGCTCAGCAGCATATTTGGCTTCTTGCTCTATGTGGATCAAAGTATCTGATAGATTCTCAACGTCGTCTTTTACTTTTGTCAGTGATTCCAAAATCACGTCTTTACCTGTTCGCAACTGCTCCACTTGCGTATTTAAAACTCGGCGCTTTCTGATTAACTCTCCCAATATGCGCTCTCTGGCGATTTGAGCTTCGTTAACCATAAGCCTGCATTTTTCTTTGACCTCAGCCAATAGGGCTTGTTTTTCAGTTTCGGCATCTTCGGCCATTTGTTTGGAGTTTCTATTGGCGGATTCAATGATACTCCATTTTTCATCCTCGGCTTCTTTGAGTTTTTGCTCCATAATTTTTTGAGCCTGAGCTTTAATCTCTGCGGCTTCAGAACTGGTTCGTGCTAATAAGTCTCTGGCAGCTTCACGAGCAGAAGATAGGATTTTTGCCGTTTCTTGACCTAGAATTTTTGTAATTGTCTCTTCGTCGATTTCAGCAGGCTTGTCTTGAGTTGCTTGCATGTCATGGATCTGTTGTCGCAATCTATTCTCACGTTCAAGTAGGTGGGCGAACTCATTTGCTATTTGTTCCAAATATACGCGAATTTGATCTGGATCGTAGCCTCGTTTGACCACATTAAAGGACTTATGTGCGACATCTTCGGGTCGAATGCTTAAGCTAGTCGAGATTGAAAGTATTTTATCTTCGGTCATAATATAAAAATAGATCTAATTCAGCTTTAAGTGTAGGTATTTTATTACTTGAGTTAAAGTTGAAACCTTATATATCTTAAGTTTAGTTCCCGCAATCTTAAAAATAGTTTTATAGGTCTGAGAGCTCTGGCCGTCTGGCACAAAAAAAATCTTGGCATCAGATGCCATTACTGAGTACGTTTTCTGAACTAATCCGCCAATGGGTCCGATTTGACCTCCTGGAGATATCGTTCCCGTAGCTGCAATGTCGACTCCTTTAAGCATATTTCCGCCCGTCATTTCATCCATAATTGTCAAAGTATAGGCTAGACCCGCAGAAGGTCCTCCGACGGGAGATCCGTTAATAGAGTCTAAAAAGCTAATCTTCACCGGAATTTTATAGTTCGGCAAGGTGCCTACGCCTAAATAACCGTATTTGGAGGAGTTGGAAAATAGCTTTGCCAATTTAACAGTGCCAGTGACGGTTTTGTTTGCTGGGGTGACTACGGTTATAGTAACCTTCGTACCCGCACGGTGGGATTCAATAAAATTCGCAAGTTCGGTTGAATTTTGAATTTTTGAATTGTTAATTTGTACGATTGTGTCGCCGGGCACAATGAATTTTTCGGCGGGAGCCGTAGGATCAACCCAACCTATAAGACTTCCCACGTTCTTTCTCTTTAAGTTGTACCCTAAAGCTCCTAAGGCAGCCACTTCGGCTGACAGCTGTGAGTTTGCGCTGTACCAAGCATTTTGAACGTCAGATTGTTGTTGATTTAAATTTCCAGTGGGAGTTCCCGCAACTGCCTGCAGCGGGTAAATGCTGATTTTGGAATGAAGTTTGTCGATGGGGTACGTAATTAAGTTTTCCTGTGATTCATATACATACACCATGTTTATCTGTCCGTTAAGATTTTGCGAATGTCCAGAAACCGATACCAAATTTTCGGCGGGATATACTCCTCCAGGTTTAAGGGCATAGTATGGAAGATTTATATGCTGACCTATGAGGATAAAAACAATCAGCAGTATTAAGGTTGAAATTATGATCTTAAAAGATTTGGGTTCATTTTTAAAAAAAGTTGTAAACTTTTTTAGGTAGTTTTTTGGGTGTTTGTTAGTTTGCTGTTCTGACATAGTATTTTTATTGTTGTTATATTTATATTTCTGAAGTCTTTTTAGTTAAAAGATTATCTAACTTTTATTTAAGTCCATTAACATCAATTCGCTGATTGATGTTAATGGCTCTATAGGATATTAATTATAGTTTTATTCGATTTCAATTTTGTGGTCACAGTAAATTTGTCAAATTTGTCATGCCGGCTTTAGATTTTTCAAAGGCAATTTTTAGCTTATACGAAGACTGTCAAATCTGTTCGCCACCGTTAACTGGTGTGATTTGTGACCACAAAAAAACGTTATTGAACGACTGTTTAGATGCAAACGATCCTAAGGTCAAAGCTGGCGTGCTGAGCGCTTTGGCCCATTACAAATTGTTAACAAAAAAACAGCTTCTGCAAGTTTTGAATAGGCAATTTAAACAAGAATCGTCAAAGCAAGCCTTCGAATTGCCAATAAGCAACCAAAAAACCTACGGTGGTATTCCAGCGATCAGAGATGAGCAAAACCGGGTTGTTTTGAGGGCTTTGGAGCTGATTGTAACTTACAAGTTTGATGAATTCTTCGACGATAATTCTTTAATAGACACCCTTAATTACATGACCGGATCAGAAGATGATGTTATTGTGGTTTGGGTTTTTAATGCACTTTATGAAGTGGCTGTGCATGCAAATGAGCAAAGTTGTTTAATGGCGCTGAAAATTTTAACTGGACACGATAATTATCTTTGTCGGGAAACTGCAGCCGCTTTTTTGGGAATAATGGCTAATTATGGGTTTGTTGCGTCGCTTGAATCTTTGGTGCATTGCTGTTTGACAGATAAAGTACAGGTAAAAAAACGAGCGTTATTGGCTTTGGCCGAATTCGATCCCGATAGCAAAGTCGAGACTACAGATTTTTCGGGATCTTTGTCGGAATTTTTTAAATTAATTTTAGATACGGGTGATTTGCAGTTAAAACAGATAGCAGAAGATTTAATTACAACCGATTGAAATTAAATCTCCTAACCGACATTTTTAGAAATTACGGTGGTTGCTTACTTAGAAACGATCTTGTGTAAACAAATTATTTTTTAAGACATTGGTCAAGTTATTTCCACAAATATTAAATGAGTTTCTGCCCATATTTTAGTGCGTGTTTGAATATAACTTCAGACATATTTGGATAGGAAAGGTTTACTTTTGTAAAGTTATCACAGAAAGGTACAATCGCTGTTGACTGCTTGTATCTAATGTTTTTATCTAATTGCATTTCATTTCAAACAACGCAACGACTTACTATATCACTAACGAAACCGTTTGGACGCCAACTTCTTCAACCGGAGATACCAATCTATTGACTTCGGTATCCTGTGTTCCAAACAGCACTTACTACTGTTTGGCAGTAAATAACAATGGCAATGCTTATGTCACAGTCAACGGGACTCCATGGACTCTGATGTCTTCTACCGACGATAGCAACGGATTCACTCAACAACAAATCAAGCCTTTATGGTTGCTACGTAATATCTACTAACCACAAAGACTTGACCGCCAAAGAGATATGGGATCTCTATATGACCTTAGCTAAAGTTGAAAATGCATTTAGATCTCTTAAAAGCGAGCTTGGATTAAGACCAATTCACCATCAAAAAACTAATCGAGTAATTGCCCATCTGTTTATTTTGGTACTTGCCTACCATCTGCTAAGTGCAATTGTTAGTGCAATTGTTAGTGCAATTGAATTTGAACTGGCTAAAAGCGGAGATAAAAGACGATGGAAAACAATCAAAGAAGTGCTTTTATCTCACCAAAGATCAACCATTATCTTTACTGATAATAAAGAGCAAATTCATCACATCAGAACCTCATCACTTCTAAAACCCGAACAAAAAGTAATCTATGAAGCTCTAAATATCAAAGATGAACTGAAGCGGAAACATAGGGTAATCGGTACTTTGTAGTGTCCAAAAATAATACCTTTAAAGCCTCTACCTGGGGTTTTGTCTCAAGTTCGGGAAACTTGGGATAATTGTCATCAAAGATAAATTCTCTGTTGTTGCTACAAAAGGCAAATAAATGCACTCACGAATATGTTACTAGGGCTCCTCGCGGCAATATTCCTTTGATCTGAATACCTCGTTTTGTGTAAATTAAGCTGATCGAATTAAAAATAGGTTGTCAAATACCCGTCCTTTGAAATTGACTAATTTCGTGGTGGAATTTATTTGGGCAGGTTTGGCCTTTATCTGTGGTGCCGTCTGCTGTGTCGTTTGTTATAGTAATCCTTAAAATATTCAAACGATTTTAAGCATTTTCCTGCACCGATTGCAACGCATTCCAACGGAGTGTCGACGAGCTGAATTGGCAACATTGTTTCGTTTGCGAGTCTTTGATCCAAACCTGTAAGCTGACCGCTTCCACCCGTTAAATGAATACCGTAACTGATTAAATCTTGACTTAGATCCGGGGGAGCTTCCGACAAGGTTTCTTTGACGGAATGTATAATTTCATTAATGTTTTCCCTAAGGGCTTCGTATATTTCGTTTCTGCTGATAACCAAGAGTTTAGGTAAACCAGTCAAAATATCTCTGCCTTTAACTTCAGCTTTGATTGGAGTTGAAGTTTTATTTGCCGCGGCAATTGTTATCTTTATTTCCTCCGCTGTTTTTTCTCCTACCGCAAGTCCATATTCTCTTCTTAGGTAAGTCTGTATCGAAGCATCAAGATCAAACCCGCCGATTCTTACCGACTTGGACGTTACGATTCCGCCGAGTGAGATTATTGCAGATTCGGAAGTTCCCCCGCCAATGTCAATTATCATGGAACCGACTGGCTCTTCAACTGGCAAGTTGGCTCCGACGGCAGCCGCAAACGGTTGTTCAAGCAATATTACCTCTGAAGCTCCCGCTTGACGGGTGGCCTCTTCAACGGCTAACATTTCAACTTCGGTAATCGCAGAAGGTACGCAAATAATGACTTTGGGTTTTGATATTCTTGAAACCCCCGCTTTTTGCAGTACCAGCCGAATCATTTTTTGTGTTATGTCAAAATCGGTTATTGCCCCTGACCTTAACGGTCTTACAGCAACAATATGTCCGGGGGTTCTGCCAATCATCTCCCACGCGTTTTGACCTATAGCTAAAACCTCGTTCGTCTTGGAATTTACTGCTATAACCGACGGTTCGTTTAATACGATTCCTCGCCCTTCGACGTAAACCAAAGTGTTTGCGGTTCCCAAATCTATAGCTAAGTCACGTGCCATTCAAATTATCCGATTACTGTTATTGTGCTCATGATTATGTCAAATTTTCAATGGATTTGATGACTGTGGTATCAGAAGACGGTTGAAGAATTCCGTCGTAATACTCAAATTTCCAAACTGGAAGAGTCTGCTTGACGGTATCGATTAAGTATTCTGATGCCATATAGGCATTTTTGCGGTGTGGTGATGATACAGCTGTCAGAACCGATTCTTCTCTTAGGCCCAGTTTCCCAAATCGGTGGGCAATATAAATTTTTGTCAAGTCTTCAAATTTGGTAAATGCGATATTGGTTATTTTTTCCAAGATTTCCAGTGACTTTGTCTCCCAGATTTGATAATCAATGGTGTCGACCGTGCCTGAAAGTTCGTTATGGTTTCGCACAGTTCCAGAAAATATGACAACTGCCCCAGATCTATCATCTAAGCAGAATTTATAACTCTTTTCGATATTTAGAGGAGCCTGAGTAATTTCAAGCAAATAGGTTTCCTTGAGTAAAGATGTCATTTTGAATTAAAATTTACTGACACAATCGTTTTATATTAAAGTTCAATCGTTTTGTGTTTTAGCTAAGTGACGCTCATATGACGCCAGTTTTATTTTAATTTAAGTTTAAATGCTTTTAGAGAAGTTCGGTGAATATTTTGAATTACTTTGAAAGTGAATGAAAATGGGCAAAATAATTAGATAATCTTATATTTGTATGTCAGAAGACTTTTTTGACGAAGAATTTGAAGCAGATCAGGACCCAAGTTATTCGGTCCCAAATCCTGATGACAGAATATGGCGGCACCCTTCCGAAGTCGGGAGATTTAAGTTTAAATCGCCTAAAAAGTCGTGGTACAGGAGAGATTTATCTATCAATCTTACCGTTTTAACCGCCGGTGTAATTGTGTTGGGCACAGTATTAACCTATCTTTTAAGTTTGGACATGCAGAGCACCCCCGTAAGTTCCGTAAAAGGAAGCACGGTATCGGTATTACTAAATAATTCCAAAAAAAATGTCGAGTCTTCGCAGATACAATATGGAAATGTCGGACCGTCATTACAAAACATGGTTTCGAGTATTTCACCGTCAATTGTGAGCATAACGAGTTTGGTGAAATCAAAACAGACATATTCCACTGGAGTAGTTATAGATACAAAAGGGGATGTTCTTGTGTCAGCCGGAGCGGTGTCACCCGGCGGAACCGTAACCGTGCTGACTGAAAACAGTAAAATTTTGCACGGTGTATATATAGGTAGCGATACCGAGTCAGGATTGGGTTTGGTTAAAGTTCCAGGTCTTAAAGCCAAGCCAATTAGTTTGGCCGCGCAATCTGATTTTATTACAAATGCCATGGTTATAAATATTTGTCGTGAACATGTTAACGGCAAGTTGGACGTCAGCATTTCTAAAATTTTGGATGTAAACAAAAAAGAACAGGTCAACTATTCTGAGACTACCGTAGGGCTTTTGGTCGCTGACCCTCCGGTTCCTGACGTAAAAGACGGCGGGGTTCTCGTTGATTCTTCCGGGAATCTAGTGGGTATCGAAAATATGTTGGCGCCGTCAACATCTAAAACAAAAGATTATTCTTCCACTGAAGTTGCAAAGTGGGTTATAGGTGATTTGGAGTCAACTGGTGATGTGGATCACGGCTGGTTGGGTATCGAAGGTACTACTGTCGCCGCAGGCGGAGTTCAGATTAATGGTTTTTTGCCTAACTCACCGTGCCAGAGTGTGGGTTTGAAAACTGGAGACGTAATTGTAGGTTTCAACGGTTCTAATATTTTAAGTCTTAGACAGCTTCAGCTGGATTTGTTTTCAACGGCTCCCAACCAAGTCGTAACTTTGAAAATTGAAAGAGGATCTCAGACTTTAACTTATAGGATCGCACTCGAAGCAAATTAATCCAGAGAAAATAAAGGCACCGATTAGCTTTAAAGATTAAATAAATCTAAAAGAAAAGCTTAATTTTTATCTGACTTTTTTTGAGCCGATTTAATAAGATCTTCAATAGCCTCTTTTAAATCTACAAAAGACTCAAACGGCAACATATGCCCTTTATCCTGAATTCTGATTAAAATTGAATTCTTTATTTTGAAGTGTATTTGTTTGGCCAAATACACCGGAGTTAACATATCTCTGGTACCGACAATAATTATTGTCGGTACTTTAATGTTTTCAATTTTATCTAATATATCCAAATCTGACATGTCGACTACGAAATCGGATCGAGCCTCTTTTTGGGTTGTTAAGAACATATCTCGCGTTGCTAGAAGTTGGTTCTTGGGCGGCCTTTTGCCGTGGGCGGATGAAACTAACAACATACCTATCGAGTCATTTAAAAAGGCCTCTTCCAGTAGCGAACTTCTCAATAACTTAACCGCTTGGTTTGATATAGCCGGAAGTTTTGTTAAAGTGGCCATTGGCACAGCAGAAGCCGTCGTGGCAATTAGCAGCAATCCAACAACTCGATTTTGTGCTGATTTATAGACCATCATATATTGGGCAGCCATTCCCCCCATTGAGTGACCTGCCAGAATGACATCGGTTAATTCTAAGCCTTCTATCAAATCCGACAGATCTTGAGCAATTGCGTCAATGGTCAATCCTTGATTTCCTATTGACGAATCACCGTGCCCCTGGTGATCGTAGGTAATTACGTATCTGTTGTCTTTTAAGAGTTCTCGGATCAGACAGCTCCAAAGTTTTTGGTTCTCTGTCCAGCCGTGGGACAGTATGATGGGATTTCCCTCTCCCTTAAAGATGCTGACGCTTAATACTGCTCCGGTTGTGGTTTTGAATTCCATTGAATCGTGTTCGGGGAAGTCCAGCGGATGGCCGTTTGTGACATCTTCGGCGGTTTCAAACTCGTCAAATTTAGATTTAAGAGCTAATGATGCACCAAGTCCGCCGACTAGAGTCGTTAGAAACGTCCACTTTCTCCATTTTGATCTTATCTCTTTGACCTGGTCGAAGATTGTATTGCTTGCTACAGATTTATTAATAGTTTTTTGAATTGTTGAGGGTTTAGACATATTAAAGTTATTTTAACTTAACTAAAACACCGTTGCCGGAAATTTTAAAAAAAATTGTGTAATTAAATTTCGGTTATTCAGGTATGTTGATCGCGTTGAATTAAATTGTTAATGGGATCTTTGTGTTCTCACATATAATATTCGACTTGACAATTCTAATATAGAATTGTTTTTTAAAAGTTAATCATATTAAAAATAAGGCAATTAATTAAAGCGAAATATGAAAGTTTTGGAGAGTCGATGACCGCTGAAAATGAATTGAAAGATATGCAAGAAAATAACTCAGAAGAGGATAACTCAGGCGGTACTTCGGGGCTGATGGACTCGGTAGTAAATCTATGCAAAAGACGGGGATTTATATTTCCTTCAGCCGAGATCTACGGTGGTTTTAGGTCAACATATGATTACGGACCGTTGGGTGTATTGATGTTGCAAAACGTTAAAAATTTGTGGTGGCGATCCATGGTTCAGTCAAGGGATGATATCGTTGGGTTGGACTGTGCAATACTGAGCTCACCAAGAATATGGGAGGCATCGGGTCATTTGAAAACCTTTACTGATCCTCTGGTGGACTGTAAAAGCTGCCATGAACGATTTAGGGCCGATCAAATAGGATCGGTTTGTCCTAACTGCGGTTCTTTAGAACTTACCGCTGCTAGGGATTTTAACTTAATGTTTAAAACTCATGCCGGACCCGTGGAGTCTGATTCCACCGTGGCTTACATGCGACCCGAAACAGCTCAAGGGATGTTTGTAAACTTTTTGAATGTATTGAATACGTCACGAAAAAAGTTGCCTTTTGGAATTGCTCAAATCGGAAAATCATTCAGAAATGAAATTACCCCGGGAAACTTTGTATTCAGAACCAGAGAGTTTGAACAGATGGAGATGGAATACTTTGTAGAACCCGAAACTGCGGGCCATTATTTTGATTATTGGGTAGACCGAAGGTACAACTGGTATTTAGACTTTGGCATACCCGAAGATATGCTTCGGATCAGACCCCACGTTAAAGAGGAGCTTTCACATTATTCGACTCAAACTTCGGATATAGAATTTAAATTCCCGTGGGGGTTTGGTGAATTGGAAGGAATAGCCAACAGAACAGACTATGATCTTACGGCTCATTCTGAATTCAGCGGTATTGATTTAAGGTATTTTGATCCCTTTAAAAACGAACGATACTTTCCATATGTGATTGAACCCGCCGCTGGAGCCACCAGAACGATGATGGCGTTTCTTCTGTCGGCTTACTGCGTAGACGAACTGGAACAAGATTCAAGGATTCTTCTTAAACTACATCCAAGGCTGGCACCCATTAAAGTTGCCGTGTTGCCGCTGTCTAAAAAGCAGCCGTTAGTTGACTTGGCAAAGACTGTAACCAAAGAATTAACCGAGTGCTACATGGTGGATTACGACGAATCTCAGTCCATCGGTAAAAGATACCGCAGACAAGATGAAATTGGGACACCGCTATGCGTCACGATAGACTTCGACTCTTTGGACGACAATATGGTAACAATACGAGATCGAGACACTTTGGAACAACAAAGGGTTAAGATTGACGGTATTTTAGACGAAATTAAAATAAGACTTGGATTTTAAAGCGATACGTAAGGCGGTCTTTATCTATGCAAAGAGTCGATCAAGAATCTGAAAAAGATTCCCAATACGGAAAATCGAGATTTCAAATACTAAAAACTGCAGAGACATTGATGGCAACAAAAGGTGTCTATGCTACTTCATTAAGAGAAATTAACCAGGGTGCGAATCAAAAGAATGCATCTAGCGTACATTATCATTTTAAAGACAGGGAAGGACTTATCAGAGCGGTATTAGAAAATCATATTATCTCGGTTGAAAAACGGCGTTCTTCTTTGATTCAGACCATCAGAGAGTCTTATCCAATATTAGATACGGACCTAACAAAGCAACTTTCCGATGACGAAAGAGAAGAAATTTTGCGCCTATTGGTTAGATCGTTGATATGTCCACTGGCAGAAAAAATCTACACCAGATCGGGAAGGAACTACTTAAGAATTATTCAAGAGATAGTATTCTCGGGCAAAACTGAAATTGGTGGGACTAAAACACCTCAAACTTTTGATGATTTAATTAATTTTACGAATGGAATAAGAATCGCTTCTGAATACATTCTTAAGCTTGTGCCGGAATTTCCTCCCTTAATAGTTGTGATGAGAGGAAAAGTAATTGCAAGAATAGTTCTGTCGGGACTTGCTGACCTAATACCCGAGATAGGTCCCTCGCAGTCGATTGGCGACACGGTAATCGACGAAGATAAAAATACTTTTGTATTTAAAAAGATCGGAAATATCGACTTGGAATTGGTAATTGCCAACTTGACAGACGTTGTCTTGTCCATAATTTCATATCCGGTCAGCAATGAGACCCTTGCAGCCATACGCAAATCGGACCTTAATTAATATATTATTATTGAATTGTGGCAATTTTATCGGAAATGTCTGCGATAGGAATTGCATTTTAAAATTAATTAATTGAGTTATAGATACGGGAACTATATCGATACCAGTACTATAAA
>DAHXLF010000043.1:15533-17302 GCA_027371755.1 Acidimicrobiales bacterium | reverse complement strand
AGAAATTTTATGATTTTTTGATTAATTTAGCCTTTCTTAAAGACGTGCTTTTTAGCATCTTTTAAACATATCAAATCCATTTACCTTAGGCAATGAGATATAAATAAAAATGTAGATTGTAGTATTTATGGTTATTGGTTAACTTGGTCCGTTTAATTTGAAAACTTTATTTTTGAACTAATTGTGCAATAATGCTGATTGGAATCATCTAGGATTTGTATAACATATTGGTCTAATAAATTTAATTAAATTTATTTAAGGTTTTAATTAGTGATTAGCGGTCGTAGATTTAAACTACGGAGACAGCGGCAGAGTTGTGAATTTAATATTGGTAATTGATTGCAAAAAAATAGTTTAGTAAGTTTGAAATCTTATTTTTCGGCCTTCGTTATTATGGTCGGAGGTTTGATGGCGGTTTTCGTAGGAGCATATGCCATGACGGCAAAAAACAATGCGAACATTACGAACAATGCAATGACTGTTTCATATGATAAAAATATTAATCAAAATATTTTAAACTTGTCGGGACTTGCTAAAGTCAAACGTGTTCAAACTAAAGGGGAGCTGTTAAGTATCACCACGGCTGATTCGACTCAGACCGCAAATAAAAACAATAAAGGCGCCAAAACCATTTCGGTAGTATTGGTAATTGGCATAGGTCTGATTATTTTGATTGCTTCGTTAATAACCGCTATTAGGGCAACGTGGAGGCGTCATAAGCGACGGCAACTCAGTGAACAGAATGAGTAGCCTGAGTTGCCTGAGTAAGCCGAACAGAGTTGTTAATTTTTATTTAAAACAATAGGATGTAAGTTATGGAAGTTTCATTGGACAAAATTAGAAAATCATGGAAAAGCTTGGAGGGCTATCACACTCAGGTATATTTCGCACCGGAAGCGGTTGCTGCATATCAACAGGCAGGACTGGATTTTATTCTAGGTTATTTTGCGTCGAGATCGGCTCCGATGGGTAAAGTGAGCGACAAAGTAGTCGCTTCGGTTTTTTATGTGTTTAAACCTGAATTAGTAACCATGGCGATTCCAAAGGCATGGGACATAATTGACCCCGACAAGCTGACAGAGATACGATATGACGCCGCCGATAAAGCTTTGAGAAGGATTTTAAGTGACAGTATAGATTCTAAAGATATTTTAATTGCCGCCGAAATAACCAAAAAAATAGCGTTAGCGGCGACCAACAACTTTGCGGGTAGACCGTTATTTGCCGGACACTTGTAATATTGCGTGGCCGAATATACCGCATATGGTTCTTTTCCACGCTCAGACTCTGATAAGAGAATTTAGGGGGGACGGGCATATGTTGGCATTGGTAACACACGGCATAAGACCTCTCGAGGCCTTGATATTGGATGCCGCAGAATCGAATGACGTATCGGTTGGTTTCCTTAAATCTACGCGCGGCTGGAGTGAAGATGAATGGAATGCCACAGAAAATGATCTGACAGAGCGTGAAATTATTTTAAAGAATGATGGCAAGCTTTCACTCACAGACAAAGGGCAGACATTGAAAACCAGTATAGAAACATTAACTGATAATTTGAGTTCTGTAGCATATTCAAAGATAACCGACGAAGAACTCGATACCTTGATCAACGTAGGTAAACAGTTCTCTGAAATACTGTCACAAGCCAATTCATTTTTAAAGCAAGGCTAACTTAGAATACAGTAGATTTTAAAACTTTTGGTCCTAGTCGCTCTGTTTCAGAGAACAACTATTAATTTAGGAATTACGTGAAGTGGCAAGTGTCG
>DAHXLF010000043.1:8058-15446 GCA_027371755.1 Acidimicrobiales bacterium | reverse complement strand
GCATCCCGCGCAGTCTTTGCCTGGGTCTGTACCGCCGTTGCGGGCGCTCCTGAGTATCCACAGGGACGCTGGCCTCAACTAGACCAGAACTGGAGTTTAACTCCGGTCAGTCACGGAGATTCTTGGCTGCGTTGATATCACGATCCACATGATCATCAGTTTTCACACAAACAACCATCTTATCGAGTTTGTGTGATGCTCTCAGGCGACAGCAATCCCGATGCTCGACAATGATTTGAGACACCGATGGGTCGCCCAGGAGAGAAAGGAACTTGCGTTTATGTCCGTTCAGTGCTGACCCGACCTCAGTAGCTACTCTATCAACACTAATTCCCTGAGAGGTCGCCCACTTGTTACCACTCAGCGACTCGTGCTACTTGGCGATTTAAATCTGTCCTTTGGTCTGCTGAAGACACACGTGTATATACAACACTCTGTCCTTTAGTGGTGACATTAGGTGTATCAACCAAAATTAATCCACTATAAAACTGATAGTCCAATCTTTCTCATAGCCCCTGACTAACCTTTCTTTCAATCTGACAATTGAAAGAAAGGTTACGCTAATTCAAAACTATTCGCAGATAATTTGGTTGTATATAGAGCACGTTCCGTTAAAGCCTGTTAGGTACTAAAAATATCAATTAGAACTTTTCAGAGATGGAAAAGCGAAGAAGATGCTCTAGTGAATTGACTATTCCAGTAAATCTCGTACACCTAGAATTTAGGTGATGTTCTTGTTGAGAGGTTGCTCCGTCGTATGGCGCTTTGGAATAAATTCTTCAAGGTTAACTCACGATCTTGAATAGTGTTTAAATTATTTAAAAACTAAGTTATTAGACCGCCGAATTATTTAACATACAAATACTTGTTTTTTTAATCTAACTAGCCATTAGAGCGCGGAGGGAGTGGGATTCGAACCCACGGTAGCTTTCACTACGACGGTTTTCAAGACCGTTACCTTCGTCCGCTCGGTCATCCCTCCATTACGTAAAAAATATAAACGTTTTGACGTTGTTTTACTTTAATCTGCAATATTTTTAAACAAAAATAAATTATTGTTTTTAAGTCGGTTCTACTTATACTAAATCGCAATCAAAAAATAAACAATAATAATTTAAGCGTAATATATTTTAACTTAAAAAATTTACTTTTTTTGAACCTGCTTTAAGAGTGAATTCAGCCAATCCGTGGCGTTTTCCCAAGCCAAACTATTTGCTTTGGCGATACTCTCTGAGCCTTGTGTAGGGTACGAACCTAAGAATTTAACTTTAGCCAATTCCGTATGAAGATCCATTAAGCAATCCGCAACTACGGGATCTTTCACGTGGCCTTCGAATTCAATAATAAAGCAGTATTGGCCTAAACGTTTTTTTGTGGGTCTGGATTCTAACTTTGTCAGGTTAATACCGCGAGCGGAAAATTTGCCTACTATCGAATGAAGGCTTCCCGGTCGATCACTGTGTTGAAAGCATGCAATTGTAGTTCTATCGCTTCCAGTTAAATTTGGTATTTTGTTTTTTGCCAGGATTACAAATTTAGTTTGATTGTCATGATGGTCCTCAATTTTAGGCCGTAGTATTGAAAGACCATAGACTTTGGCTGCACTTTCTGGTCCGATAGCTGCAAGTTGTTTGTCTTTGGCTTCGGCAACTATCTTGGATGCTTCCGAGGTTGAATTGGTTGCGGTAATCTTTACCCTTGGCAGGTTCTTTGCCAGCCAGGATCTGCATTGAGCCGCTGCATGGGGGTATGACAAGATCTCTTTGATATCACCGAGTTTAGCTTCAGGCAGAGCTTGAAGATGCTCGTGGATGTCTAAAACAAAGTCTTTTTGAATCATTAGATCCGAATGGAACAGCAACTGATCCAAAGTTTCGGGAACTCCTCCTTCAATCGAATTTTCAATCGGTGCCAGCCCGAATTGCACCGATTCTGATTCGGTGTTTTGTATTACTTCGGTAATGGATTCGAATGCAACTATTTTCAAGGTACCGCTGGAGTTTATCCTTTGGATTGCTTCATAGCTGAATGAACCTTCGGGTCCAAGGTAACCAATTTTATTCATATGAGTGTATCAATACCGATCATTTTGAAGTTTATGGGTTATAAACTAAGATTAATCTATAACATTTACAGGCAAAGAATAATCAAAGTATAGAATTTATGGAAAAAAATCATAATTTGCCCGCCGGTCTGAAAAACTTGGGTTTGAATTCAACAAATCCTAATTTAAACGATTCCCAATTCCACAAAATCTATATAGACAAGTTTAGTGATATTGGTATAGCCAGAGTGGATCATAACCGAATGGCGCGCCAAATCGTACCAGAGGTCATATACGCCCCCGGTAAGTCATTCGATGATTGCAAGAAGATATTAGAAGAATTGCTTCAGGTATCGATAGGGCCTGTAATGATAACCAAGGCAACCCAAGCTCAGATAACTGCCTGTCAAACCGTCAAAACTCCAGACAAGGTCGTTGAGATTTCTTCGGACAATAATTTGGCTTATTGGCTTCCTCTTGACGCAAATGACTATGGCGTTTCAATTGTAACTGCCGGTACCGCAGACATACCGGTTGCAAAGGAGTGCGAAACGGTATTAAATGCGTTTGGAATATTTCCCAAAGTATTTTACGATTGCGGTGTTGCTGGCATTGATCGAGTGTTGGCCATACGCGAAGAGTTAGTCGAATCAAAAGCCGTGGTGGTAATTGCGGGCATGGAAGGAGCATTAGCTTCAGTGGTGGCAGGTATGGTCGCCGGATCCGTTATCGGCGTGCCGACGAGCGTCGGGTACGGAGCATCCTTAGATGGAGTTACGGCTCTTTTGTCCATGTTGGCAAGCTGTTCGCCTGGGGTAAGTGTAGTTGGAATAGATAATGGTTTTGGAGCAGCGTGTGCTATTTTAAGGCAGATTTCAAGCGAAAATATCATAAAATCATCGGTGATTGAAGGCCAATGAGATTGCGGATTTGGTTTTACACCGAAATAATTTTTACTGCGAAAAAATTTGGTGTCATATAAATTATTTAAACTCAGGTAATTTAAACATAGGTTCTATAAAATGTGTTCGTATAAGGTTTCAAAAATGGTAACAAGGCTACGGTTCTATAGATGAAGGTTCTGTTTGTCGAACCCACTTTCGGAATTTCAGGGGACATGTTTAACGGCGCTCTTTTGGATATTAAAGATGTTTTTGGGCAACTGGAACATGAGTTACTTAAATTAAACATAACCGGTGTTAAAATCACAACCTCCAAGGTAAAAAAACAATATCTTAATTCGACCTTATTTAAAGTTGTAGATGAAACCGACGACGTTCGCAGCCCAAAAAGTTATTCGGAAATTGTCAAACTTATCGATGATTCCGATTTGCATGAAAAAGTAAAGAAGATTTCCAAGGCGGCATTTAAATATTTGGCAGAAGTCGAAGCTTCAATTCACAATGTTTTAATTAATGAAGTTCATTTTCATGAGATTGGTGCCATTGACTCAATATTCGACATTGTCTCAGCCGCAATTTTGGTTCATCTTTTAGAAATTGATTATATTTTCAGTACTCCGATAGCAAATGGAACTAACAAAGCTGTTAAATCAGATCATGGCTTTACATTTTGCGCTTCTCCAGCTGCCGTTAAATTACAAGAATCCATGAAGTCAGTTTTTTTACCGGTTGAAGCTGAGATCTCAACTCCGACGGGCGTTGCAATATTAAAAGCTTTAAATGCCAACTTCAAAGGTACCCCTAAAATGATGGTTATCGAGGGCGTAGGTTACGGGGCTGGTACCAAAGATTTTGAACATCCCAATGTATTAAGGGCAACCTTAGGCGACATGGAAATGGCAAACGATTACGGAACTGCCGATAATGCGTCAGAGGTTATCAACTTCTTAAATACTGAACATGGGTCAGTCGCCCTGTCTCATATAGGCAACTTGCCTGAACCATTAATACCCGAAGACATTTTCTTAATGTCTACGAATTTGGACGATGTAACATCCGAAGTGTTGTCTTTTACGGTTGAAAAATTATTGAACTCTGGCGCTTTGGATGCTTGGGTAACTCCTATTGTTATGAAAAAAAATCGCCCGGCTTTTGAACTTCACGCAATATCTTTAGCTGATCAACTGTCTGAATTACTGACGGTAATTCTTAGCGAAACAAAAACATTGGGTATTAGGGTCAAAAAACAGGTTAGATTTAAGCTAGATCGAGAGATAATTAAAGTTAAAGTTGACGGCTGCGAAGTGGCTTTAAAGGTTTCACCTTACGGGCATAAAGCCGAATATGACGATCTTGTAGCCGCAAGCAAAGTTCTCAATCGACCGTTATCTGACATTAAAAAGCAGGCTGAGGCTCTGTATCTTAGAGATTTGCCCAGTCGGTCATCTTCGAAAAAAAACTGATTGGGCAAATGGACTGAATAGCTTAGTTGGCAGTCGGCAAATTTCAGAGAGGTTTAAAGATATAAAACTTTTAAGCAACTTTTAAGGAAAATAGCACGTCAGTACGATAATTACCTTGATAAACTGGAATTTAACAGACTGACTTACCCTGTGAAAGGTCTCGTGCTGTGAAAGGTCTCGTGTAAAAATAGACTGTTTATAGTCTCTGAGCCGAAAGATTTTGTTCATATTTTAAGAACCTTCCGAATGAACTCGCATTAGAAATATTTATAGCCGGATTCGGTGTAGATGCAAGTTCAGGGTAAATTAAAAAGTTCAGGGTAAATTAAAAAGTTCAGGGTTTATGACGCCGATCGTTGAAATCTTTACTTAATTTTAGAATATAGGTTATATTTAAAAGATTGGGTATTTGTAGAAATTCGTTAAAAGTAGGTATGGGTTGATATGACAGACGACGATAAAGCTTCACAAAATGATTATACCGGTGACAATTCCATTGCCGTGAGATTGCAAGATGCAACAAAAATTTACGGGAAAATTGGCACGGAATCTGCGGTAGTTGCTATCGACAAAATATCTTTAGATGTTCGCCGGCAACAGTTCGTTTCCATAATGGGTCCGTCCGGCTCGGGTAAATCAACTTTGTTACACTGTGCGGCCGGTTTAGATTCTCTGACTTACGGAAGCGCTTTTATTGGTGATATTGAAATCACAAAATTAAATGATACAAATTTAACTAAGGTCAGAAGAAATAACATCGGTTTTATTTTTCAAGCATTTAATTTACTTCCCACCTTAACAGCTCGTCAAAATATTACGCTGCCGGTGGAGTTGGCTTCACTTAAGCTAGATCAGGATTGGTTCGACCAGCTTGTGGAAAGTCTTGCGATAAAAGACAGACTTAATCACTTGCCCAGCGAACTGTCGGGAGGTCAGCAACAAAGGGTCGCAGCCGCCAGAGCAATGATCACCAAGCCCACGGTTTTGTTTGCCGACGAACCAACGGGTAATCTTGATTCGCAGTCGGGTGCGCAGCTTTTGCAGTTTTTAAAATATTCAACAAGGTCGTTGGGACAGACAATTGTAATAGTCACCCATGACGCAAAAGCCGCATCAATTGCCGATGTAGTTTATGTTGTAAGAGACGGACATATAGATACTGTTATCAATGACCCCACAGTTGAAATGTTATTGGGCGTTTAAACGTTAGGTACCAGTAAGATTGTTTAAGATATCGTGGTCAAATTTTAAAGCTCATGTTGGGAGGCTCTTTGCCTCCATGCTGGCTATTGCTTTGGGTGTCGCGTTTGTGGTGGGAATAATGGGTTTTGCCGCTGCGATTAAAAGTGCGCTTGTCACTTCGTTGGCATCACAGGACCAAAATCTTTCGGTAATAGTTACACCGATAAGTTCAGGAAACTTTGGTGGTTTTCATAATAAAAGAACAATTCCATTTTCGGTTTCAACTCAGATTTCAAAAGTTAGCGGAATTAAGGCAATGTACTCTGAGATTAGCGGTCCCGCGGTAATCCTAGATAAGCATAATAAACCCTTTGGAACTTCGGGGGTGGCAGTTTCTAAACCGGGCTCGAGTGCTTTTACCATGTATCCGCTTGTCGTTGGGACCTACCCAAAAACAGATTCGCAGGTTGCCGTAGATCAGTTTACCTTTAAAACATTAAAACTTACGGTTGGTACTTCTATTAAGTTTGTATCGATGTCGGGAATTCCGCAGACTTTTGTGGTGACTGGTGAAGTTATACCGCCGGCAACTAAAGCCTTTAATTCCGGTTCATTTGCGATGTTTACTCCAGCTGAGACCGAAAAATTGACTCAAGCTACAGGTTATTCTAGAATTGATATAGTGGCAGCATCGGGAGTTTCCGATATCGCATTAAGAAATGAAATTGCCACCGACATCGGTCCAAATTACAGTGTTTTAACCGGTGCTCAGGCAGTTTCAGCTGACGAAACCAATATAATAACTGCCACCAGTACGATCGAAACAGCTCTTTTAATATTTGCGTTGGTGGCCATTTTTGTGGCTTCACTTGTCATTGTCAATACCTTTAGGGTGTTGGTAGCTCAAAGAACCAGGCAGTTGGCATTGCTTAGGTGTATAGGCGCAAGTAAGCAGCAGGTATTTAAACTGCTCTTATACGAATCATTTGCTACTGGTTTAATCGCATCGATTGTAGGAATTGTATTGGGTTACGGCCTTTCAAGTTTGATTGTCAAAGCGATAGCGGCTAGTACTCCTTCGATGAGTTCATTGGGGGTTTCGCTGTCGTTTGCTCCTATAGCATACGGACTGTTGGTCGGCGTAGTCGTAACTGTCGTAGCGTCATTGCTTCCGATAATAAAGGCAACAAAGGTAGCACCGGTTGAAGCGTTGAGAATAGTAGGGGAATCTCGGGTAACTCCCAAGACTTCCGTACTCAGAATAATTGTAATGATAGCTTTTTTCCTTTTTGGCCTGTTGGTAATTGTGGGTGGATTGCATTCGTCAAATGCAGCTCTGTCAGCAACTATCGGAGGAGCCTTTATCTTTATCGGGGTAATAGTTTCCATGCCTTTTTTAGTAAAACCGATTGTAACTTTGCTCAGCTATCCCCTTACTATATTCGGTACCGTAATAAAGATAGGAAAACAGAATACCTTCAGAAACAGAAACAGGACTGCCACCACGTCTTCAGCTCTTACTATCGGTTTGATGTTAGTATCGCTTGTGGCTGTTATTTTTTATTCTTTTTCGGGATCTATCACTTATCAATTGACTAAAGATGTTCCGTTTTCTTATATAGTTTCTACGGGAAAGTTCAAAACCAGTGTACCCAACTCATTGGTAAATAAGTTTGATAATTCTAAATACTTCAACGGAGTTTATACCGAAACCGACAATGTTGCCAATATTCAGGTGATATCACAAGGAAACTATATTCCGCCCAAAATAAGACGGTTGCAACAATTAGGTCCCTT
>DAHXLF010000043.1:5800-7956 GCA_027371755.1 Acidimicrobiales bacterium | reverse complement strand
TCAGGGAAAGTTAATTATATCGGCTCGCACAGCAAATCTATTGAGAGTTGGAATTAACGGAAACTTAAAGTTCATATCCCAAAACGGGGCCACGTCTACGGGAACGGTAGGTGCTATTACGCAACCTCAAAACATTGGCTTCAACGCAAATATTATCGTGCCTCAGTCAATAATGAACTCCTTATATCCAAACGCTGGTTTTACATACGTGTTTCTGAATCAGGCTAAAAATGTGAGTTCTGTTGCGGCTACGAGCTATATTCAAAATGAACTTGACTCCTATCCGTTGGTATCAAGTGAAAACCTTCAGACTTTTATTTCAAACTTTACCGGTAAGATTGCCATAGCTTTAGATATCTTTACGGCTCTTTTGGGTTTTGCTCTTTTCATAGCCTTTATAGGAATTGCAAATACACTCTCGCTGTCTGTTATTGAGCGAACTCAAGAGTTCGGTCTTTTAAAGGCCTTGGGATTTACTAAAAGTCAGATTGGCATGACTCTGTTATTCGAAGGGTTTATGACCTCTCTTATGGGTTCTCTTATCGGAATTATTTTGGGAGTTATAGGCGGCTTTGGCGTAATCAAGAGCATATCTTCATCAGGTGTAATTCTTTTTCAAATACCGTGGGGAAATTTGATTACCTATCTCGTGATTGCTGCTTTTGCCGGCATAGTCGCTTCATTACTACCGGCACGCCGAGCATCCAAATTATTTCCGACTGAAGCAATGGCTCAAGTAGGTTAACTGAATTTAAAAACTTTTCCCTCATTGCCTATGGCAATGCAAAACGAAGAGCTTATACAAGAAATTGCAGTTATCGTGCCCTGTTCGTTGATATTTATCGTATTCGTAAGTTTTCCGTTTTGAAGAATGAACCCGTGTCCCGCTGCATCTGCTGCGATACAAAAGTTTCCGACGGCACAACTTACTGAATTAATCGCTCCGTATGGATCAATATTTGTTCCTGAGTCAAATTTAGTTCCGTTATAGATAAAGGCATATCCGGCATTGTCTACCGTGACGCAAAATTTTATACTCGAACAAGAGATAGCATTTAGTATCCCGTCCGGGAAGTTCTGCGGATCTATCAAATAAGGACCCGTAATTTTGCCGTGATTATAGAAATAGACGTTTCCGTTAGAATCTCCGGCTACGCAAAACGTGACGTTAGGACAGGATATTGAATAGATATGATCCGAATTCGATCCTACTTGTCCTAAATTCAACCACTTTCCGTCGGAGTATTTGATAAACCCGCCGAATTCATTTCCTAACAGACAAAATTTGTCTGACGTACAGGAAACCGATAGGATCGCATTCATGCCAGGTATGGTTGTAATGTTATTGACTGGTATAGCTTTTGACCAAGTGTTGTTGCTGAATATGTAGGCGTTGCCGAGTCGATCCGCAGCTATGCAAAAATTATTGTAAGTGCAAGACACCGTAGTAACGGTATTGAAGTTTTCTACGTTTAAACCACTGCCAATTTTTATCGGTTTTGACCAATGTCCGTCTAAATATTCAATGGCATATCCATCTCGCCCCACCGCCATACAGAAAGAAATTGATGAGCAACTTAGCGCACGCACCGGTCTAAACGCTGTGCTGGTGCTGTAACCTATATCTGTTTTTGTGTATTTAAATGAATCCGTTAAAGACGAATTGGCAGACGTCGAACTTCCGCAACTTGATATTGCAAGACCGACAATTGTCAGCAATAAGATTAATCCAAATTTAAGCGGCTTTGGCTTTAATTCCATTCTGCTTTTATCCACCCGACAAACGGTAGAATTTGGCTGTCAGATGTGGATATGGTTTGACCGCCGCTTATCGTGGGAGAAAGACTTGTGCCTAACACGTCGTAGCAATTTACTCTCATCTCTTTGTTTAATACTTGAGAAAATATGGATTTTGAACTTGGGAAAACTGCAGATGCATCATTTAAAATAGTTGTCTGAAGGTTAATGGTTCCCCCAACTGCATATCCCGCCGCATTTTGATTTAACCAACTCCACGGTACGGGACACTCTGTTTGACCTTTGGGAGGTACATTCTTAAAAGACGAAGTAAATTTAACGGTAAATGTGGCACACCCTAATGTGTTGTTTGCGGATTCACTAATTTTAACTCCGGGTCTGGTGATGAAGTCATAAGA
>DAHXLF010000043.1:0-5393 GCA_027371755.1 Acidimicrobiales bacterium | reverse complement strand
GGGGAAGAATTGAGGATTCGGCATTAGTGGCATAGTCTGGCCAAGAAATATTTGCAGGAAGTTTGCTGACTGCTGGGTCGGAACTGAAGTGAGGCATTTCGCCCATTTGAATCTCCATGTGGACCTCTCCGGGTGGAACTCCCTGAACCGCCCCAAGCTTTTGGTGTAGTTTCAGATAGGGTTTTTGCACTGCGACGTCCATTGAAAAATCGCCACCGAAAGAATGGTCAAAGGGAAGATCAACGTTTCCTCCGTTGCCGTCCACTATAGTGCCTGAAGCTTCCATCTGTTTGGGCATTCCATTGGCCAACGGGATCATCGGCCCGTAGTGCTTGGTTATTTTGGTATTTAATATGCCCACATGTTGGATCTCTGCGATGAATCCATACTGATTTCTACCGCAAACTGTGGTTGCATTTTGAGTGGGTATGGGTCCGTTAAAGGATTCGGCCTGAGTTGTTACAAAACTTACGGCAGGAAGAGCAGGCCCTTTCCTGATTGTAGTCACTTGTGCAGGTGAACTGGAACATGCGGTCATTAAAGCCGATACCATTAGGGCAAATACCGTAATGGTTAAAGCCTTCAGTCTTGATTTGTTTTTAAACATAGGTAAAGATCCAATCCCTTAAGAATTCAAATTAAATACTATCAAAGATTAATATTAGGTTAAGTAATTAACCAAAATTTAATCTAGGGTATCCAATTTAGTGTGTCATAAATGAGCAGGTGAGGCATTTAGGTCGATTATTTTATAAATGGCTGAGGCTTATTTCAAATTAGTGGTTCGAATTACCTAAAACAGCCATATTTTTTTGAAATAGTTTTTAAATACAGCTTTTATAGTTAGTATGGGATATCTTGGGTATATTTGCTGCCGTTACATGAAATCGCTGGTCCATTAACTGTTATTAAAAATTGAACAACAACGCCGACGAATTCTCCTGCCGTATTTCAGTATTTTGCGTTTTTTAAAAAAGACGGACGAAGAGGACAAAGAATGAGTAAGTCACTAAAGATTAACTTTGCTGATACCGGTTTGGTTTTTTATTAGGGTTGGATTTAACCGACTAGGTTAAATGAGATCCGATAAGGGAGAGTTTGTATAAAAGTTTTGTGTTATTGTGGCCTACATTAGAGATTTGTAGGTGACAAACTAGTGTCTTTTATGATGTAGCAGTAGTTATCAAATGTGCTTTGAAATTGTTTTGGGCGACGGTTATTTTGAATTGAGGCACCAATATTTAAGCGCAAATATCGGATTCAATATTGTTGAGGTTTCTGCCATCTAGCAGTCAATAAGTTGACAAGATTCATTTTAAATTCGATGTATTGAACTAAATGTTACTTAAATGCTTGTTTGTATGCTTTTGCCATCTCATGGCATACTTTTCTAATCGCATTTACACTCGAAACCACTTTCCATCCGACATTAATATCTGTAGCTTCTGGGAATGTTCCCATGCCGATGTCAATGGTCCACCCTTGCAAAAATTCAACGTTGATTTGAAGTAATTGTCTGTCTGAATCAAATTTCTGCCAAGTTGTCGCCACGCATCCGTTACTAATTTCTATGTTTCGATGCCAGGGCCCCCAAGTTAGATTTGCCCGAGCTTGCTGTCTGGTTTCGGATGAAAATTGCAACCATATCGGACCTACCCAGAAGCCGGGAACGTTAATTGAAATTAATGATTGATCTTTTATCTCTATATGTTCGAATCGCTCTATCGCGATAGCGCCATCGCATCCGTAAATCTGGTCGAGCATTGAGAATGGGTAATCAAAGCCCTGCGGTCGTCCCCCACGTTGCTCTAATGTTTTACTAATTGTGTCTTCGGTGACCGAAATAGTGAAATTGTGGTGTAAAGTCGCCATGTCGGAAAGCATATCAGCAACAGCTTTTTGGCTTAGAAATCTTGCTTCGCGCAAATCACGGAGTTGACTCGGTGTTTTCCAGCATTGGTCTTTGGAGTATAGCGTAGGAGTCTTCGGGAGTGGCGCAGCCACTGGCTCGGTTTGCTTCAAATTATCCGGATATGCTTCTGAAACCAAATACTTCTGTTCACTGCCTACGATCTTGGCCAATATTTGTTTCCATTTTCCTCGCGTGTAACTGTCTTCATCCGCTTTGTTGGAAAAGATCTTAAATATTGAATCTTCGGGTCTGATTATATGCATATATTTTCGTCCGTTTAATAACGGTATCCCTAACTCTGAGGGAATCACCCCAAGTCCAAAATCAACCCATCCCGCTGGGTCAAGTGTTATTTTTATTGGAATTGTGCTGACTGTAGTCGCGTAAACTATGTAGCCTTTTTTGTTATAACTTAGCGGTAGCTTTATGAATACCGGACCCCACTCAATTATTACAGACATAGTTTTCGTTGAATCAGGCATTCGGATCCAGACCCATGAATTATCACCGGCGCTGTTAAAAGAGTGCCACCAAACTGAATTAGGCTCACATTTAAATGGCGTACAGAGAGCAAATGCCATGTCTTTTAGCGCTCCATTTGCCGAGTATTGCTTATCAAGTTCGGTCAAGTAATCGTGATTAAACTTGTTTTTGTGACGTGTGCCGTTCTCCCATTGTGAGAGAGTCGAAGGGTTGAAGTATAAATTTTTTACGATTTCTGTTTGAGGTTTTTTAGCGACTTCGGTACGCCATGTTTTTAATAACCATGACAGGCTTAACTCACTATTATTCGTGTCCATAAATAAATTAGTTGTTGGTTTCAATAACTTGTAGCCACAGTTCTATAGGCGAAATGCCTATAGAACTGCTGTATATAACATTATAACTAAGTGAGTTAATAACCATAGCTATATGAAAAATATATATGCTAATTTATTTTTGTTTACTAACTATTTACTGAGCCGGCGGAATTCAAGCTGGCCTAAGAGCATCTTCATATTTAAATATAAAGATGCGATCGTCCTTATCATTTTTATTTAAAATTGTGCTAACTTCACAATTACCCGACATGAATAGATAATTCCTATTGTTTTTGATTGGTAAGGTTAAAATAAAAGCCTACTAAGAAAAAAATCAAGGAGGAAAAGTGAGGAAATTCCGAGTCTATTTTTTAAGTGTCTTAGTTGCCATCCCTTTAATCTTGGCAAGCTCAGCATACGATTCATATAGGTCGTTTTCGCATCAAAGAACGGTTGACCAAATAGTGAGCCAAACCACGTTTAATGCTGATGTATCAAAGGTTATAAACTGGGTTAACCGTAAAATAGGTTCGAGTGACTGGGTTGACCGATGTTTAGCATTTGTGGCTACTGATGGTCGCAAGTGAAAATTAACATTCGCGGAAGATTTAGCGCAGATGATCCTGTGACGTATTCGAAAAACGAGTACGGTAAATTTACCGAAGTTGCTTCCCCAGGAGTTTATAACAATCCACCAATAGGAGCAATTCTTTTTTGGGGTGTCAACCGCTGGTCAAGCCAAGGACATTTTGCAATCAGTATTGGCAATGGTAAAGCGGTATCAACGCCAGCATTTCCATACGCAGACGGTAATCCGAATGATCCAAAGGTTTTTAGAATGAATTTAAGTCAAAGACTACCTGCGGCAAATGAATATAATTATTTTGGTTATATTTTGCCGATTCAGGCCAGTACCACTTCTCCGACAACGACTTCTTCCGGATCAAAGGCGACTCCGCCATCTCGGTCTGTTCCAATAACGTCTGGCTCCCTGTCGATTCAAAATAACTACAACCCCCAGCAAACCGCACCTTCGCCGTCGATCCAAATAGGCTGGAGTCAAGCTTATCCCGGTTGGATTTCGATGGATTTAAGAAATGTTTCTCCCGGAACATATAACTATACCTGCAACTTTGCTTCTGGAGGTGATACAACATTTACCTTGACGGTAACCCCGGATCCTCAAAATTTTGAAAATTCAAAAACCTGTTACGATCTTGAATCAGGTGACCAAGTTTGGGTTACAATTTTAGGCGTCTCGTCAAACACTTTGACGGTACCGTAGGCTTAATGCATAAATTCCATCTAAGTGATTTTAATTGCAAAAGAATTTGTTTTAATGAGTAAGAAAGGGTATGAATAGTGAATAAAAATAAGCAGATAATAGGTACGGTAGGGGCGGTTCTTCTGTTGATAATAGCGTCCGCATTTACGGTGAATGTGGTTGCTAATTCAAAACCGAAACCTTCTATTCGGTTAACTAATTTTAGTTTGGGTTTTTTGGCACAAGCCTTATCCCAAACTTTTGGAATTTCTCATAGCGAACCGCAGTGTCCCGCACCATCTCCACCAAATTGGGCAAACTGGAACCTTCCAGTTCCTCCGTTGAGTTGGCTTGGCTGTACAAGCGGAGATCCGCATAATCGTAACGAACTCGATGTTACCGTAAAGAATAACGAGCATTGGGGTCAAATGATTACCGTCACTGGAGCACCCTTAAATTTTGCTTGGGAATCAGATGGTTTTAACTTTGTTCACGATTTAGGCACTGCCCTCAGTGAACGGTATGGGATCAATTTTTTCGGTTCTGCCAATACAATTTATCTTGCTCCAAACCAGACAGTCATATTGGGATTTCTTCCGGGCGCATGGAAGGTAGCTTCAATAACCAGTAAGGTAAATTTCAATACTCTTGCCTTAGAAGCAGCCGAACCGCTCTTGCAGGGATTGCAAGGTATCCCGGTTACATTAAATAGCAAGACTGCGGGAACCGTTTTCAATGACATAATATCCCGGTTAGCCAATGGATCCAACAAGCCACTTGGGGCTTTAGCCAATGCAATAAAAGCATTTCAAGACTTGCAAGCGCTTCCATCAAATGTAAATACTAGCAGTATAGACTCTGCTATTCATGATATTACCACTGCACTGGGGGATGTATTGGAAAGTATAGGAGGCCCCACTATTTCCAAGGTAGCTAATGAGTTATTATCTAACGTTAACGAATTGACGGCGACAATTTCGGTGATGCAGAAAGTGGGCGAGGCGGTGTTGGAGTTTGAGGCATTGACGTTAAAGATTAATCTGGGAGGAGCGACAATTACAAATCTGCAACAAGAGTTTGGCAAGTATCATCGTAGTAATGTAAATTCTGAACCGTCGGTAGGCTCAACTAATTCTTCGAATGCACCTCAACAGTCTCCTCCACCCGCTTCGGCACCTTCGCCGTCGATCCAAATAGGCTGGAGTCAAGCCTATCCCGGTTGGATTTCGATGGATTTAAGTAATTTCTCTCTTGGAACATATAACTATACCTGCAACTTTGCTTCTGGAGGTGATGCAACTTTTACCTTGACGGTAACCACGGATCCTCAAAATTTTGACAATTCAAAAACCTGTTACGATCTTGAATCAGGTGACCAAGTTTGGGTTACAATTTCAGGCGTCTCGTCAAACACTTT
>DAHXLF010000042.1 GCA_027371755.1 Acidimicrobiales bacterium | reverse complement strand
AAGGTATGGAGGTGCAACGATATAGAAGCTGAAATACGAACCTCCAAGAAGCATGTTTAACCTCTAAAAACCGCGGGTTGCAGAGTACGCAATATCTCTAAGCTCAACTTGCCAATTTCTAAAGTTCGGACCTCCACAACAAGTCTCTGTCTCGAATCGTCTTTATTACAATAGGATTCAACCAACTGAAACATTATACAAAAACCTCCGTCACTTGAATACTTAGTGCGAGTTTCTCCAATTACCCTTATTTTTTAAAGAATTAGAGGATAATTCCTAGAAAGTTGGATTAAAAATTAACAATATTCTTTGCGCTAATATTCATCAGCTAAAATTTAATAGATAATTACAATTCAAAGTCCATCTAAATAGACAATTCAAAACAACTAAGGTTACGGTACACAAAGATACCGCTATTAAAATTGTTTTGTCTTAGACTCAACAAAAAATATATGAAAAATACTAAGCCCAAACTTCAAACAGCGATACCTAATACCCCGCTTACGAATCACTCGAGTTCCAAAAACAATAAGGAGCAACGCAAAATCACCTATATGGGGATGCAAGAGCAATGGCGCATGGACAATGAACGTCGAAAAATTCTGGTAATAAAAACTAAACGAGAGATATCCACATCTAATGCATTATTGGTAGGTATTGTAGCATTTGTGGTTTTTATCATTATCTTGGGGTTGCCAGGAATTGCAGTTGGAGTTATTTTTGGTGGACTCTCATTTTGGTTTACTGCCGTTGACATTACCAATAAAATTCCAAACAGAATAGTTAAGGCATTAACGTTTAAATTGAAACCGATCGAAGCTTATAATTTTGGTTCGGTTCAAGTAGCTAGGACCCAAAATTTAGTTGATGGTATTTGCCAGCGCGAAGGGGTAGATATACCGCAACTCCTCGTATATGACGATGATTCGATAAATTCATTAGTTTTAGTTTTTTCGAAAAAAGCCTGCATAATTTTAACAAAAGGTGCCGTGGAGCTATTGGACAGGATCGAACTCGAGGCAATTATTGCATATCAAATCGGCAAACTCAAAACTAACATCTGCTCAATTCAACTCCTGTCTATTTCGACCGAAAGGATGGCAAAATACTTACTGTATTTAAAACCGTTTGCACGAAAAATCAATTTGGATTTTGGTATGGATCCTGAGCTTGAGACTCTTCGAATCACCAAATATCCACCTGGATTAATCGATGTCTTTAAAAAAGCCAAGCAAGCTCAACATACTGCCCTACCGGGAAACTTAGATTCATCGTTCGGCTGTCTTTGGATGATTCAACCTGACAATATCGAAAGTTCTGTCTGCAATTTATCTATCGACTCCAAAATTGACCTTCTTTTAGATTTCTAATTAATACGTTTAATTCAAAGTTAACTTAATATTTCGGCAATTTTCGCACCATAAGTAGCATAAATGCTATTTCTTGAACACCCGTAAAGAAAAATGCAACTAAATTCGATAGTATGACTATCAACTCAGCGGAAATTAATTTAGATCTTGAAACCTTAGCGGCGGCTACCATAAAAGGTATAGCCATGGATGCTCCCTTTAAAGCCAATTCGGGTCACTCTGGGACTGCCATGGCTTTAGCTCCATTGGCGCAGGTATTGTTTTCAAGAATAATGAAATACGATGCAAACGATCCGAATTGGTTTGATCGCGACAGATTTATTCTATCTTGCGGTCACGCTTCCATACTTCTTTATACGATGCTTCATCTAACAGGAATCTCACTAACCGTTGACGATCTAAAAGAATTTAGATCTTTCGGCTCTCTAACACCCGGCCACCCCGAAGTCCACCATACAGTGGGAGTCGAGGTTACTACCGGACCACTGGGGCAGGGCTTTGGAAATGCCGTCGGAATGGCCATAGCCGAACAATATCTTAGGAATGTATTGTCTGAAGAAATTGTGGATCATTACACCTATGTAATATGCTCCGACGGCGATTTCATGGAAGGATTATCGCACGAAGCGGGATCTTTGGCCGGGCATCTTGGTCTAAACAGATTAATAGCGATATATGACGACAACCACATTACAATCGATGGAAATACTGAAATATCTTACAGCGACGATGTTGCCAAACGATTCGAGGCATACCACTGGAACGTAGTCAAACTCGGCGAAATGGCCGAAAATATGGATGAATTAGAAAAGGCGTTGCTTCTCGCAAAAACAGAAGAGAGTCGACCAACCTTATTGATATTACGTAGTCATATAGGGTTTCCCTCTCCTGATTTAACCGACACCTCTGCGGCTCACGGCGAACCATTTTCAGAAGCGGAAATTCGGAAAACGAAGGCTTTACTAGGATTGGATCCAACTAAAACCTTTCAAATTTCAGACGATGTCAAAAAGTATATGCATGCAAGAGGTCGGCGCAGTGAAACAGTTCGAAACCAATGGCAGGAAAGAATCAATAACCTGTCGACTGACAGAAGAAAATATGTCGATTCATTTTTAAACTTGAAACCAACAGCAGACCTTGATTCATTAAAGTTAGATTTTCCTGTCGGCACGAAAATAGCAACTAGAAAAGCTATACAGGCGTGTATGGATACTTACAGCGAATATTTGCCATTTTTAACAGCCGGTGCGGCGGATTTAACCGGGAATACGGGCATGAAGATTAAAGACGGTACGTTGCTTTCAAAATTAAATCGTAACGGAAACCAAATTGCATACGGCATTCGAGAACATATCATGGGTTCGGCAATGAATGGAATGGCTCTCCACGGAGGAATAATTCCCATCGGCGGTACGTTTTTTATATTCAGTGACTACATGAGGCCCACAATTCGACTTGCTGCTCTTTCGCGGGCGCGAACAATCTTTACTTTCACCCATGATTCAATTGGATTAGGCGAAGACGGCCCGACACATCAACCTATAGAACAACTTGCATCTTTGAGAGCGATACCAAATCTTCATGTTATCCGACCTGCAGATGCCGTCGAAACTGAAGTTGCCTTTAAATTTGCCATAAAGACCGACGCTCCTACAGTTTTAGTGGCCAGCCGGCAAGGGCTACCGGTACTACATGAGACCAAAGATAAAGCGCACCTCCTTGAAAAAGGTGCATACGTATTAAAGTCATCGGTCAATCCAAAGGTGTTGCTGATAGCTACAGGATCTGAAGTTGCCCTTGCCCTTGCGGTTAGTGAAAAACTTGAATCTGAAAATATCGGTTGCAAAATTGTGTCGATGCCGAGTTGGGATTTATTCGAAATACAACCAGACGACTATAAGCAATCGGTCATTTCGTCTGATATTTTTAAGGTATCAATCGAAGCGGGATCAACTTTGGGATGGGATAGGTATTCAAACTTGCAAATAGGGCTTCATCGTTTCGGGTCTTCTGCTCCGGCTGAAGTGAACTTCAAAGAGCTTGGTTTTGGAGTTGACCATATTGTTACTCAGATCAAATCCGCAATAACACCGTTGTAAGAAAATCCTTCATACTGTTAGAGGTCGGAGCTGTTTGTACTGATAAGGTAGTTATTATAAATTTAAATTTTGGTAAAAATAACTTAACGAGAGAAAGAACAGATGACAAAGTTAAATGAACTTTACGACCAATGCCACCAAAGCCCTTGGTTGGACAACATCAAAAGATCATGGCTACAAGACGGTACTTTAAAAGGGCTTGTGGACAGCGGTGTTCGCGGGATTACCTCTAATCCTACAATCTTCACCAATGCGATAGAGTCATCAGATTTATACGATTCACAGACATTTGAGTTGCACCACAAAGGATTAACCGTTGAAGATATATATTGGGAACTTGTTAAAACCGATATAAATGCAGCTCTTGATGTACTTAATCCGCTTTATCTCGAATCCGGTGGAAACGACGGATTCGTTTCAATTGAGGTAAGTCCGACACTTGCCTACGATACTACAAAAACTCTCGAGATGGCAAAGCAATTGCATAACGACATAGACAAGCCGAATTTATTAGTAAAGATCCCTGCGACCCAGCAAGGGCTTAGCGCTATCGAAGAGATGATATATTTGGGCAACAGCGTCAATGTGACTTTAATATTTTCATTAGAGCGTTATCAGCAGGTAATAAATGCCTATTTAAACGGACTGGAGAGAAGACTACAAAGCGGAGTTTCAGATTTGTCCTCAGTCAATTGTGTGGCTTCATTCTTTATAAGCAGACTAGACACACTTATAGATAAAAAACTCGATGAAATTGGCTCATTGGAAGCCATTGAATTAAAAGGTAAAGCGGCAGTATCGCAAGCCAAGGTAGCCTACCGGCTCTTTAAAGATAGTTTTGAAGCTGAGAGATTTGATAAATTGGCCACTAACGGCGCAAAGCTGCAAAGACCCCTTTGGGCTTCGACATCTACCAAAAATCCGAATTACGACGACCTTCTATATGTGAACAATTTGATCGGAGAACATACTGTTAACACCATGCCCGATGCAACAATTACCGCATTTCTAGAGAACGGAACGGTAGACAAAACAATAGACACAGATCTTGACGTCGCAACTTCAACTCTTAAGGCTTTAGGCGATGTCGGAATTAGCTTAGATGAGGTGACTCAGCAACTTGAAGACGAAGGTGTGAAGTCTTTTGAAAAATCATTCGTAGATCTGTTGGAAGTTTTAAAAAATAAAATCAACGATTAAATAGATAAAAGGATAAATCTATATGGAATTACTTCAAAGACTACTAAATTTTGACCAAACTCTGTGGCCGGATGGCAATGTTTCTTCAAGCCGACTTGGTTGGTTACCTGTCGTTGCCGAAATGACGGAAATAGTCGAGGAGCTGATTGAGTTTGAAAAATCAGTCCCGTATTCCAAGGTTGTGCTTTTGGGTATGGGCGGGAGTTCGCTCGCGCCATTGGTATTCTATAGATCGATGGTCGAAAATGGCATTGACCCTAAACGAACTCTCACCGTTTGCGACACCACGCACCCTAAAACTGTCAGTGACGTTGACTATACTGACGCACTAATAATAGTGTCAAGCAAATCCGGGACCACGTTGGAGCCAAATGTACTTTTCGATTACGCATATTCTCAAGTCAACGATCCTAAACGATTTATTGCCATAACCGATCCCAACACTGCACTAAACGAACTTGCGCAAAAAAAGGGTTTTCTAAAAATATTTACCAACAGAGCTGATATAGGCGGTCGTTATTCCGCACTCTCTTATTTTGGTTTAATACCGGCCCTGCTAGTTGGATACGACCTCAAAAAGCTTCTTTTGGAAACAATGGAAGCGGACAAAGAAGCCGCAGTCAAATTTGGAAAAGAGTTTGCCACTTCTGCAATCAACCACAGAGATAAGTTAACCATAAAGGTGCCTAAATCATTTGAATCGCTGGGTTTGTGGCTTGAACAGTTAATTGCGGAGTCAACTGGAAAATCGAATCGAGGTGTCGTTCCGGTTCCTACGACCGAAGACGAAACAGGTCCCGACAGATTCAATGTATCAATTCAAATAAATAGTATTTACGACTTGGGAAAAATCTTCTACTCTTGGGAAATATCGACAGCGATAGCCGGTCACGTACTTCAAATTGATCCGTTCAACGAACCAAACGTTGCCGAGTCTAAAGCAAATACAAATACGGTACTTGAGAGTCTGCCGATAACTTTTCCACCTGCCCACAACCCCACAACCGTTATAGATTTTCTTAAAAGTATGGTCACACAAGGAGATTATATAAGCATTCAAGCATATTTGCCCTACGGAATTGACAGGGAGCTGGCAGATTTAAGGACTAAGATCACTTCTCTGTTTTTAAATAATGCGGTAACAGCTGGCTATGGACCACGATTTTTGCATTCCACTGGTCAGCTTCATAAAGGTGGTGCCAATAACGTCGTCGTATTGCAGATCGTCGACGAGAATTCGTATGATTCGGTAGCAATTCCTTCAAAACCCTACGACTTTAATACTCTAATTTCAGCACAATCAATTGGCGACTACCAAAGTTTAATTAAGCACGAAAGGCGTGTAATTCGAGTTAGCGTTACCGATCTCAGTGAAATTTCATAATCATTGCGTTTACTGTTTAGTTATAAAAATCTTTCGATAAAAAAGGAGTTAAGTTAATGAAAATTGCCATGATAGGTTTGGGAAAAATGGGCGGATTTATGACAGAAAGGCTAATCGCTTCAGGTCACGAAGTAGTTGCATACGATTTGTCAGAAGAGGCCAGAAAAAATGTGGAGTCCAAAGGGGCTACCAGCGTATCTCAGCTTAGTGATCTTTATGACGCATTACAAGCTCCAAGAGTGGCGTGGGTTATGGTACCAGCCGGCGAGCCTACCAATACGACAATTAACTCCCTTAAAGAAATTTTTGAATCGGGCGACGTCATCATCGACGGAGGTAACTCCAACTACAAAGAAGCTGTACCGATAGCCGAGAAGTTAGCAGAAAAGAATATAGGTTTTATTGATGCAGGTACCTCTGGTGGGGTTTGGGGCTTAGAAAACGGTTATTGTTTGATGGTCGGAGGAACAAAAGAATCGGTTGCCAAAGCGGAGCCGGTTTTTTTAGCGCTGGCACCCCCTAACGGCTATGCCCATGTCGGACCTGTTGGAGCAGGTCACTTTGTGAAAATGGTCCACAATGGAATAGAATACGGAATGCTACAAGCCTACGGTGAAGGATTTTCCATTATGGCAGCAGCGCAAGAATTTGAATTAGACATGCATCAGATAGCTTCTATTTGGCGATACGGATCGGTTGTTAGATCTTGGTTGCTAGAACTTTTAGAGTTGGCGCTTTCGGATTCGGCAACTTTTGACAAGATTGAAGGTATTGTGGTTGATTCAGGAGAAGGCCGATGGACGGCGCTGGAGGCTATCGATCGCGGGATACCAGCACCAATTATAACCGCCTCGCTTTTTGAACGTTTTTCATCGCGCAAAGGATCCGAATATTCCAACAGAATCATTGCGGCACTTAGAAATCAATTTGGCGGACACGCCGTAGTAAAGGAGGATTAAAAGATGGTTCAGGCAGATAATATTCCGGTAACGTTTGTTATATTTGGAGCTTCTGGCGATCTCACGAACAGGAAGATATTACCTGCTCTTTGCGGCTTAGCAGCAGATGGCCACATCGGGAAAGAATTTAATTTGGTTGGAATTGCGAGAACCGAACTAACCGATAAAGCTTTTCAACAACTTATTAAAAAATCTGCGGGATCCAAATGCGCCGAATTTAATGAAATAATATCTCGCGCTAAATACATAACCGGTGAATATACTCACAATGATACGTTCAGCCAATTAAAGGATATCTTAGCGACTCACAATAATTCAAATATTTGTTACTACTTGGCAACCATACCTGAGATGTTCGGAGAAATTGCTATTCAGCTCAGCAAAAACGGGTTATCACGGTCTGCCAACGGCAAGTTTATTAGATTGGTAATCGAAAAGCCATTTGGTCGGTCTTATGAAAGTGCCGAGAAATTAAATTCAATGTTGCATCAAGCAATGGATGAAAGTCAAATATTTAGAATTGACCATTATATGGGTAAAGAAAACGTGCAAAATCTTTTGGCGCTTAGATTTGCAAACGCAATCTTTGAACCAATTTGGAACCGACGGTATGTGGACAATATTCAGCTGACGGTGGCTGAAAGTTTAGGAGTTGAACACAGGGGTGGATTCTATGAGGCCGAAGGCGCGCTACGAGATATTGTTCAAAATCACGTTATGCAAGTACTTTCACTTACCCTAATGGAACCGCCTGCCAATATGGATGCAAATTCAATCAGAAATGAAAAGGTTAAGTTATTGCAATCCATTGAAATAATGAATAAAACTGAAATCACTCAAAATGTAGTGCGCGGACAATATGTGGCAGGTACAATAGATGATCAAAAGGTACCGGCCTACCGCATGGAACCAGGAGTTTCGAAGAGTTCCACTACTGAAACATTTGTTGCCATGAGACTCTCGGTAGATAACTGGCGCTGGGCGGGAGTACCGATATATGTTAGGACGGGTAAGCGCCTTAAGCTTAGAGCCACGGAGCTAGTATTGCAATTTAAAAGAGTACCCCATATGTCTTTTTCAAAAGAACTTACTCACGATTTGGAACCCGATGTTTTGGTATTAAAAATTCAACCCAACGAAGGGATATCTGTTCAATTCGGAGTCAAGGTTCCCGGTCGAGAGTTTAAACTTAAAACAGTTTCAATGGACTTTAATTATCAGGACGAATTTAAAGAGCCCAGCAAAGATGCATATCAAAGGTTGATCTTAGACGCTATCGTCGGAGACCCGACCTTATTCATAAGATCAGATGAAGTGATGCAAGCATGGAAGATTATTACTCCCGTTGAAATGGCCTTCAAACATAACGTTACTCCATTGACGTCTTACAAGGCAGGCTCTTTGGGTCCGGTGGAGTCGGATAAACTTTTGGCTCAGTACAAACACAAATGGCATCTCGAGTGAATCCCGTTATTCAAAAGGTTACCGCAATCGAGCCGGCTTTTGCCGAGACTTTAAGCACTTTAATAAATAGCCTATTAAAAACTAAAGATGAAATTTTAATTGCGTTATCAGGAGGGCCAACTGCAAAAAAATGTTATGAGTATTTTTTTAGTCAGTTCAAGTCGGCAATTAATTTTAATAAAATAAACTTAATTATTGGTGATGAACGTTGTGTAAGCGAATCCGATCCGGATTCAAACTACGGAATGATAAAGTCTATTCTTGAGTTTAACTCCATTGTGCCAGCTAAGTTGGTCCCTTTGTCTTGCAACACTATAGGAGAACAGACTCAAGTGATATTAGATGCTTTCAAGACTATTGACATAGTCCATCTTGGTTTAGGTAGCGACGGCCATACGGCTTCCTTATTCCCTGATTCACCTGCATTGAAACTCGATGAATCCGTAAGCATCGCTCTTAACGAAGATCCTCACGGTGTGAATCTTCACAAACGAATAACCTTAACACTTGGACCTATTAATTCGGCACTCTACCGAATTATTACCGTCAGCGGCGCTGAAAAGGCAGATATTTTAAAAAGAGCCTTAGACGGCGAACCCCTACCGGTTAATCAGTTAAATAGAAGTGATTTAATTTGGTTAATCGATGAAGATGCGGCTTCCAAACTTACTTAGTAACAATCTCGATAATAGCAATCCGTAAATTTTAAATCGTTTACCTAGCTTAAATAGCGATCTTTTGGGTCATTACCGTTTGGATTTTTACACCAAACGGTAATGATGAAGTACGTATTTTAAATATACTCTACGGAAGCTGTAAAGATTTGATTTCAAGAAAATCCTCAAGACCGTATTTGCCGAGTTCTCGCCCATATCCGGATTTTTTATAACCTCCGAAAGGTGCGGTGGGGTTAAACATTCCTCCGTTTATCTCGACCTGACCAGTTCTAATCTGTTTTGCAACTTCAATTGCATGATCGTTCTCACTTGACCATACTGACCCCGATAAGCCGTAGCTTGAGTTATTGGCAATATCGATTGCGTCCCTCTCGTTATCATATGCGATAACTGAAAGTACGGGGCCAAAAATTTCTTCCTGAGCTATTCTCATATTTGGGTCAACCTCTGAAAACACTGTGGGCTTCACGTAATAGCCCCTTTCAAGATGTTCTGGCATTTCGTCTCCGCCAGTCAGTAATTTAGCCCCTTCCTCTTTACCGATTCGAATATATTCTTTTACTCGATCTTGTTGTTTTTTAGAAACCAGCGGACCTACTCGATTTGTGGGTTCAAACGGACTTCCGATTGTATATCCCGCGGTCTCTTCAACAACCCTGTCTTCTAATTCTGATAGCTTCGATCTGGGTACCAACAGTCTTGTTTGAGCGATACAAGTTTGGCCTGAGTTTAAGTAGCACCAAAACAGCGCATCAGATATTGCTTTAGCCTGCAGTTCTCCGCCGTCAAAAATATCCTCGAGTAGAACGGTTGCGGATTTACCTCCTAATTCCAGTGCCACTCGTTTTATATCCTTGGCTGCCAACTCGGCGATTCTCGATCCAACAACTGTCGAACCCGTAAATGAAATCATATCGGTATCGGGATGGGTTACCATCGCTTCGCCAATTTCAGCTCCTGGGCCCGTTACCAAGTTAAAAACACCCGCGGGCAAACCGACCTCTTCAATAATATCTGCCAAAATGTAAGCGTTTACAGGAGCAAGATCAGCAGGCTTGAGCACTATAGTACACCCAGCCAGCAATGCTGGAGCAACCTTAGCGGCTATTTGATGCAAGGGGTAATTCCAAGGTGTAATTGCAGCCACGACTCCCCTGGGTTCTTTTACGACTCTGGAATTTCCGATTGTCTCTTCGAATTCGTATTCACTTGCTCGAGTTGACATATCAGAAAACGTACTGGCGGGAATAGATACCTGAATAAATTGCGAAAGACCGAGCGGTGTTCCAACCTCTTTTGATATTGTCTCAGATAATTCACTCATGCGAGCTAAAATACCTTCGTTTATTCGAAGTAAATATTTGCCTCGTTCGTCAGCGCTCGTTCGCGCCCACGATTCAAAAGCAGTTTTAGCTGCCTCTACGGCCCTATTTGCATCTGCTGCAGTTCCTCTGGCAACTTTTGCAAAAATCTCTTCGGTATCAGAATCAATAACATCTATTAAATCATCGCTAGAAGGCTTTACCCATCTCCCGTCTATGAAGATACGATCTCTAATTTCCATGGCCTCAAACTCTCCTTTACTAAAATTCGATAACAATTAGATTAATTGTATTTTTAACAAATTTCAACTTGATATCAAATATTTATTAACTTGAACCATGTTAAAAGTATTAGCCATATTTTATAGCCCGATAATTTGTTAAATTCAGCATAATTCGAATTATTTTACACCTTTAGTTCAAAGCTTTAATATTTCAAATAAATCAATAGTTATGGCTTACTCCAGGGAGCGACTAGTTTCTTAGAAGATACTGCCTAAATTCTAAAAACGAACGGTATACAAGAGATTAGTTGTCAATTTCAACAGCTGGCTTAACGATGATATTGACAAATCCAGTGTTTTTGGTGGGGTTCGTTACCGAAAAGCTATCAAGACTGTCCCTTAAAAAAACACATCTGTTTTGAGAATCATATAATCCCAAAGAAACCTTAAAGGTACCGTCCAACAGTGGTAATTGCTCTATATCGAACTTAATTATGCCCTTTTCGCCCAGTGTCAGTATCGAATAAAGTTCGTCTCTGAGATAATTTTGATAGACCGTCTCGCCTCTGACCGTATATATTGAAAATACCGAAAATAGATCCTCATTAATATTCTTCGAATTGTACCCAAACTCCACAGATAGAGATTCCCCCGACGGAATTGAATTAATTTTTTCTCCCATCTTGTTTCTAAAGGCCACAGACGTTACTTCCACAAAACGTTCCAGAGCCGAACTGGATTTTGCGTTGCCCAAATCCAGAGGCGGATGCTCCGAATCCTCACGAGTTTTATCGGCTGTATCATCGGTCGTCTCCGAAGTCGCCGCTACGTGGGCCGCCTCTTCACTGTTGGCGTCATTTACTAATATGTCTCTATAAGATCTGATTGACTCCAGAGAATCTCCTTTGTATACGAGAATGCCCTTGGAAAGTACTGCGGCATAATCACATACTTGCCTGACTTGATCTGTCCCGTGTGTTACGAGAATAATAGTACGGCCCTCAGCTTGAAATTGCTTAATTCTGTCCATACACTTGTTTTGAAAGGCCTCATCACCTACAGCTAGGACTTCATCAACAAGCAATATGTCCGGATCTACGTTCACCGCCACCGCAAAACCCAATCTCGCATACATCCCCGACGAATAGTGTTTAACCTGAGAATCAATAAACTCCGATAGTTCTGCAAACTCCACAATTGAATCAAATCTAACGTCGATATCCTTTTTTGTGAATCCCAAAAGCGATGCGTTAAGATAAACGTTGTCTCTACCTGAAAGATCAGGGTGAAATCCGGAGCCCAACTCCAGCATCGAAGCAAGCCTTCCTTTTACAACGATTTGACCGTTTGTCGGTTGCAGAATTCCTGCTATGCATTTAAGCAGAGTGGATTTGCCCGATCCGTTTCTACCCAAAAGTCCCGTTGTCGTGCCTTCTTGAATTTCAAGATCGATGTCTTTTAACGCCCAAAACTCATGATACGGAACTTTACCGAAGTGCATAACTCTTTCCTTCAACGAGTTAAAACGTTGATCGGGAAGTCGAAATCTCTTAGAGACCCCTTCAATCGAAACGGATATCATCTCTTATAGCTCCTCTGCGAAATTCACTTCAAGTTTGCTAAAAACCTTAATCGCAATTATAAGCAGTAGCATTGATCCTAGGAATACCACCCCCAAAACAGCAAGAAACCAGTCGGTAGAATAATTAGGTAATACGTGAACTATGGCACCGTTATTAATTACATTCGCTTTACCGTACAACACCCTATCGAAAGTCATAACGATTACTGCCATAGGATCGGACAAATAAAAGATCAAAACATGATACCTGGACAGGCCCGAAACAAGATTCCCGGTGAAAGAATAAACTATCGGTGCACCAAAAAACCAGCCGAAAAGCAAAACTTCCAAAAAATGCTGTATATCACGATAAAACACATTTAACGCACTGGCCAAGATACATAAAGCAGAAGTAAAAACGATCAAATCTATCATCGCAGGAACAAGCAAATACAGTTGGCCAAAATTAGGGGTAAATTGAATAATCAACATAGTCAAAGCCAACACGATTAACTGCAAGACAAAGAAAACCATTGCCTGTCCGACCTTGGCAAGTGCCAAAATTTCTCTTGGAAAAGAAACTTTGTTAACCAAACCCGCATTTTCTATGACTGCCGACGAAGCGCTTTGCAAAGACACGGCGAAAAAATTCCATGCAACCAATCCGCCCATGAGATAGACCACAAAATCAGGTATTCCATTACGCATAACGTAAGAAAATACAAAATACCAAACTGCCAGCATGAAAGCAGGATTTAACATTGACCATGCAAAACCCATCGTTGAATTACGATACTTTGTGGAAAGCTCCTTTTTGACCATAAAAACAAGGAGCTCACGTCTGCTATAAATTTCTGCGACGGTAGCTTTTAAACCTTTTTTTGCGCTTACTACGCGAATTTGGTCCCTAGTTGAAGATGTTCGAACAACCAATTTACTATTGTTTAAAATATTTAACTTTAAAATACGATTAATTAAATTTTATCGCAACTAGCGTACTATAATCGATTTTTAGGGCTATTTACTGACTGAATCGGCTTTTGTTATTACTTGATCTATAAAGCCGTATTCCCTGGCCTCTTCGGCGGTAAACCATCTGTCTCTATCAGAATCATGTTCAATTCTATCAACTGGCTGTCCGGTGTGTTCGGCTATACGCTCAGCCATCATTCTCTTTAAGTAAATTATTTGTTCAGCCTGTATGGCTATGTCCGCAGCCTGACCTTGCATTTGACCCGAAGGTTGATGCATCAATATACGAGAATGCGGCAAAGCATATCTCTTTCCTTTGGCACCGGCACATAACAGGAATTGTCCCATGGAAGCGGCCAGCCCTACACAAATTGTAGCAACATCGCACGATACATATTGCATCGTATCGTATATTGCTAAACCGTCAGTTACGGACCCTCCCGGCGAATTTATATATAAGAAAATATCCTTTTGCGCATCCTCGGCGGCCAAAAGAAGTAGTTGGGCACATACCAAATTAGCACTTGTCTGATTAACTTCAGTACCTAAAAATACGATTCGCTCCTTCAAGAGTCTTTGGAAAACATCCATTTGACCCTCTGCCATCCCTGACTTAGACACTATAGGTTGATCTTCGAAAGAAGCATTAGTATTAAAAATTTCCATATATATAGAATATATGTTTTTAAATAAGATTTATACACATGTGGCTGGTATGAACAAATAATTAAAATATCGCTAAATCCTAAACATCTTCTTAACGCAACCAACTGGCCTCACCATTCCGTTACCTGAAACAGAATTAACCAGGTAAGCAAATCTCACTTATCCTAATCGAACCTTACCAAAATTCAAAGTTGTAGCCTTTACTTAAATTCACCTAAAAAACAAATTCATCTAAACCAACTGTCCAACAAGCCAAAGCACCTCATTAAAAACACTATTTAGATACAGTTACTTGTCGATGCTAAAAGTTACTTTTAGCAATACCGACAGACGAAGGATTTAAAACTATTCTAGCGAATGCGTTGTCTGTGTACGGCTTTTCTTATGGTTTTGTCCACCGGTTTAAATGTCTTGTCGACGGCATGAACTAATTTATTTACGACGATATCCAAAGCAGTCATTGCATCATGACCGTATGCAGTTGCCCTGACAACATGCCCCTTGCCATAAACGGTTACATCACACTGCTCTTTCCTTTCAATTCTTGGATTATTATGCTCAAGAAACCTAACCTCGGCTCGTTCCAAAAAGTGATCGTGCCTATGTAAAGTTTCTAACTTTGCAGGTACCGACTCCAATACTTCTTTTGGAACTCCGACGGTTCTGTCTACGAGTGCAATTTCCATTTGAACCTCCTTTAAAAGCTAGTGCTATTGAATATTTTAAACCCATTGTAAAAAAAATGGAAGGTTTAATTCAATATTTTAAGGAATTACCAACTAAACTGAAATTAGCCCACATCACGAATCACTTTCAAGTATTTCTTACAAGTCGTTGTGGAACATGTTTTTAAGAAGTAAACCAAATTACAGGATAGTATGAGCGATCTAAACAATGATTTAAAAATAGGATCTTTTAGAGATGACGGACCCTGGCGCATTGAGCCTGAAACTATTGAATGGAAACGTATTTCCGATCAATTAAACAAGGATGCCCAAAAACAGATTGAAGACGTATTAAAACCTAATTCGGTCCCCCCTATTTTAAGAACTGCAGATATTGTATTCGGGCTCTCAAAGGCTGTCGGAAAGTGGTACTTCACATCTCGTGGGGCTACAAAATCAAAGTCTTACTCAATAATTTCGCGCAATTTAAAAAACACTTTTCAAAAATTCGGTCCGACCTATGTAAAATTAGGTCAAATAATATCATCTGGCGAAGGTATATTTCCAAGCGAATTGGTCAGTCAGTTCGTTAAACTAAGAGACCAAGTACCCGCGGAACCCTTTGAGGTAGTTAGAAATACTATTGAAACGGATCTCAATAGACCTCTGGAAGGAATATTTAAATCATTCTCTTACGAACCAATCGCAGCGGCATCGATCGCGCAAGTTTACGACGCAACTTTGATTACCGGCGAAGAAGTTGTAGTTAAGGTTCAACGTTCTAATATCGCCCAAAAAGTGAAGCAAGACTTGCAAGTTATGAAATGGATAGCTCCATTTCTTGTTGGCAAGATTCCGATAACTGCATTAGCTAACCCCCCCGCACTCGTAGAACTGTTCGCCAATACTATAATTCAGGAATTGGACTTTCGAATTGAAGCAAATAATATGCTAGATATCGCCGCAGTGCTGGCCGAAACTAATCAACGAAATATCATCGTTCCAAGACCTCATCCTACTCTGGTTACTAAGAGAGTTTTGGTAATGGAAAAGCTAAGCGGATTTAAATGGGACGATGTGACGGGCATGCAAGATGCGGGAATCGATACCGAAGCTGTATTACGAGCTGGAATGATCTCTTTTTTTGAAGGAACAATGTTTTATGGTGTTTTCCACGGCGATCTTCACGGAGGGAATTTATTTGTAGACGAAAAAGGCAGAGTTGCTTTGTTGGATTTTGGTATTGTCGGTCGCTTAGATCCACCAAAAAGGCTTGCCTTTCTAAAATTATTGATAGGAGCTCTATCCAATCAAGTTGGACAACAGATAGAGGCGCTTAAAGAATTAGAAGCTTTGCCGAAAGACGTTGATACTGAAAAATTAATCATTGATCTCAAGTTAGATCAACCGGTTGTAGATCCGACTACCCTCGGTGCCGAAGAGATGATCAGAGAACTACAGGAAATCACCAAAAGTTTGCTGGGGATAGGAGCTAAACTTCCTAAAGAGCTCATGCTTTTCGCCAAAAATATGTTGTTTCTGGATTCGGCTATCGCAAAATTAGCACCTAATTTAAACATTATTCAAGAAATTGCTGATATATCGACTTATTTTGCAAAAGAACACGGTCAACGCATTTCAAAAGAGGTTGGATTCGAAATTAACGAAAACAATATAGACCTTGAGGGAATCAAAGCTTCGTTTGGATTGACAAATGAAGTTGAATCATTAACTTATAAAGATATCGCCGAAAGACGAAACAAAATTAGAGAAACCTTTGACTCAGCAAAAAAGAAACCCTAAAATTTAATGTTGTTTTGAAAAACAAACGAATTGCCTATTAAAACAGAAAAATGGTCAATTTTGAAATATTAAATTTTTAAGCACGATTTAACGTTTATGAATCTGGTTATTGAAATGTTGCAGTTCGGAAAAAAGGAGTTTATTAATGACGGATTACCAACAAAACACCGATGATGAATCAACCGATGACGAATCGGAATCGTCGAAAAAGGCTCGAGGCGAGGATGATGTTCAATCAAAACCCGTAAGAGGTCTGTGGCTGTTGAGTTCTACCGCAAAGGTGAAACCGCTCGGCTCGGTGACTCATTTGGGAGCACCTGACATTACTGAAGAAGGCAATCCGGCCGTGAGTATAGTATCAAATTCACAAGGCAACGGATACTGGATAGTTTACGCCAACGGAAAGATTGAACCCTTGGGTGCTGCGGTGGGATTTGAAGGGGTTTTGATCGACGAGGGCTCGGTAGCTGCGGCCGGTTCAGCGAGCGACAGCGGACTTATTCTAGCGCTCTCTACCGGAGGTATTAAAGTTATAGGATCGGCGGAATTTCTAGGATCAGCTTCAGACATGGGTTTAACGTCACCGGTTTCCGACATGGCAATTATTAAGGGGGGTTACTGGCTCTTAACTCGATCGGGTAGAGTTATAAATTTTGGAGAGACTATATTCTTGGGATCCGCTTCGGAAACAGTCGAGGAACGAGGTGCCGATGCCGTATCGATGGCCAGTCACCCAAAAGGTGACGGGTATTGGATAGCACTTTCTGATGGATTTGTTATTTCTTGCGGTAGATCTATCTTTAGTGGCCGGCTTGAAGATCCACAGTTCCCAGTAGTTTCAATTATTTCGACCCACGATGGTAATGGATATTGGCTTATCGATGCCAATGGCGGGGTCTTCCCCTTCGGTGAAGCCAACGGATTTGAAGACTTTGCTAAAAATGATAATGAAGGATTTGGTCAGATAGTTTCTGCCACGCCCGTATTTTAAAATTAGTTGTTATCGAAGATCTGTGTAGTTCGATCTTCCGCTGATATAATACCTATGTAAACACTTTAATAAGTGTCATCTGCGTAGAACTAATTACTTAATTTTATCGGAAATTCTCTACG
>DAHXLF010000041.1:17251-17485 GCA_027371755.1 Acidimicrobiales bacterium | reverse complement strand
CTCTCGGAATTTATCCTGCCGTTGATCCTTTGGCTTCAACTTCGAATATCCTGGCTCCGGAAATAGTCGGCCAAAGGCACTATGAGGTTGCGCGAAGAGTTCAAGAAGTTCTCCAGAGAGCAAAACAGCTACAGGATATTATTGCAATTTTGGGTATGGATGAATTGTCCGAAGAAGACCGAATAGCCGTCAATAGAGCAAGAAAGATTCAAACATTTGAGCCTTTGGCTCGAG
>DAHXLF010000041.1:0-17241 GCA_027371755.1 Acidimicrobiales bacterium | reverse complement strand
AGGAGGTTCATCCATCTGTCCGTAAACAAGAGCAAGAAAGATTCAACGCTTCTTATCGCAGCCATTCTTTGTCGGCGAAGTGTTTACAAACATACCGGGAGTATACGTTACTGTCGACGAGACAATAGAATCGTTTGAATCCCTGGTTAACGGTGATTTGGATCATGTTCCTGAGCAAGCCTTTTTGAATGTCGGCGGCGCAGAAGACGTTCTGAAGAAAGCAAAAGAATTGGAATCACAAGTAGGAAAGAACTAGTGGCAAAATTATTTCCGGTCGAAATAATAACGGCGGAAAAGTCCGTATATTCGGGAGAAGCTTCGGTGGTATTTGCCTAGACAATTCAGTAGTGGCGTCCAAGTGGGTAAATGTTGTAAAAGGGGCCGGATCGGTGTAATCGTCAGCAGGTACGTATACTGCCTGAAGTGAGGTAATAGATTTTCCTCTAGTAGATGTAATCCTCTCCTGCAACTGACCCATTTCGTCGGCAAGCGTAGGTTGATAGCCTACGGCAGATGGCATACGACCTAAAAGCGTAGACACTTCAGAACCTGCCTGAACAAATCTAAATATATTGTCCACGAACAAAAGAACGTCCTGCCCTTGAACATCTCTAAAATATTCAGCCATGGTTAAAGCGGCAAGCGCAACCCTTAAGCGAACTCCAGGAGGTTCATCCATCTGTCCGTAAACAAGAGCAGCCTTGTCGATAACTCCCGATTCTTGCATCTCCAACCACAGGTCAGTTCCCTCACGGGTTCTTTCGCCAACCCCCGCAAACACCGAGACACCACCGTGTTGTTTCGCTACTCTGTTAATCATCTCCATAATCAAAACCGTCTTGCCTACACCGGCGCCGCCAAAAAGACCGATTTTCCCTCCTTGTACATAAGGTTCGAGCAAGTCTATGACCTTGATTCCTGTTTCAAACATTTGAGCCTTTGGCTCGAGAGCATCAAAGGGTGGTGCATCCCTGTGTATCTCCCAACGATCTTTAATGCCTTCAATCTTGTCAACGTCCAGCGGATTGCCAATCACGTTAAAAACGTGCCCCAAAACGGCATCTCCAACCGGAACTGAGATACCTCTTCCTGTATTAACAACGGGGACGCCACGCGACAAACCATCGGTAGGCTTAAGACAGATGGCCCTTACTCTTCCTTCACCGATCTGCTGGGCAACTTCGGCGGTAATCACTTCTTTCGTTCCCTCGAGATCTATCTCAAGTGTAAGTGCAGTATTTATTGCCGGCAACGCATGAGGAGGAAACTCCACATCAATTACAGGACCCGTAATGGCGACTACTCTTCCATTCGGCAAATTTTTTTTATCTTCGGTTACCATAGTCATTTTGTTTTAATATCTCCTTGATAATCTAGTTCGAACTCTTTAAAGCCTCAGCTCCGCCGACAATTTCCATAATTTCGGTGGTAATGGCTTCCTGACGTACCCGGTTCATTTTTCTTACGTAAGTTTTTATAAGCTCTTCAGCGTTTTCGGTCGCAGCCGACATCGCCCTTTGACGAGCCGTATGTTCGGATGCTGAAGCCTCAAGCAAAGCGGCAAAAATAGCGGTCTCAATATATTGGGGTAAAAGCTGTTGCAAAAGTATTGGGGCTTCCGGTTCAATCTCTGGAAGTGCCTTAGCAACTTTTTCACCTTCTTCTTCGTCCGAACTGTCTTGCAAAATTGGAAAAAGTTGAAACTCTTCAACCTTTTGAACTCCTGGGGACAAAAACCTGGTTGAAATTATTTCGGCCTTTAAGCCGGGCGAATCCAAACCTGTTTCAAGTATCGGTGCCATAAATTGGGATCCAATTTCAATGGCGTCATTAAATTGGGGTTTATCGGTCATCGAAACGTATGAATTTTCAACCGGTATAGCTCTGAACCTAAAATAGTTTTGTGCCTTTTTGCCAACTGTAGTTAAGGTGACTTCAACGCCTTGTTGAATGTAATTTTTATATACACGTTCTACCGTCCTGAGAACCGAATTATTGTATCCGCCGCATAATCCTCGATCGGATACGATAGCCAATATTAAGACCCGAGTTGGCGAATCGATTTCACCTAAAAGTGAATTTCCGCCAAAACCTATTTCAGCAGAAGTCTCAGCCAATGCTCTTGCGATTGCATTTTGATAAGGTCTTGAAGTCGCTATTCGGTTTTGCGCTTTAGAAATCTGACTTGCTGCAATCAGCTCCATGGCACGCGTAATTTTCTTCGTGGCTTCAACGCTTTTAATTCGCTGTCTTAAAGCTCTTTCCTGTCCGGCACCCATAAAGTTCTACCTGCTGATTGTAACGTCGAAGCTGCTCTTAAAATCTTCAATCGCCGATACCAGTTCTGCTTCATCATTTAATTTTTTGGACTCTTTAATATCTTTTAAGAGAGATGAGTGCTTAGTTCTCATGTAATCTCTAAACTCTGATTCAAACCGACGAACTTCAGATACGGGAATTTCATCGACAAATCCCTTCGTTCCGGCGTAAATGACTATAACCTGTTCTTCAAAAGACATGGGCTGGTGAAGCGGCTGCTTAAGTAACTCAATAAGTCGATACCCTCTGTCCAACTGAGCCTGAGATACCTTATCCAATTCCGATCCAAAGGTTGCAAAAGCCTCAAGTTCTCTAAACTGTGCCAAGTCAATCTTTAAAGTACCAGAAACTTCCTTCATGGCTTTTGTCTGTGCGGCACCACCTACTCTTGATACGGAGATACCTACGTTAATTGCCGGTCTAACTCCAGCATAGAACAGGTCAGACTCAAGGTACACCTGTCCATCTGTAATTGATATTACATTTGTCGGAATATATGCCGAAACGTCGCCTGCTTTGGTTTCGATGATCGGAAGCGCAGTCAACGAGCCGCCGCCTTTTTCGTCAGACAGCTTTGCAGCTCTCTCCAAAAGTCTGGAGTGCAGATAGAATACGTCGCCAGGATAAGCTTCACGTCCGGGAGGTCTTCTTAACAACAAAGACAGCTGCCTATAAGCATCGGCCTGCTTGGAAAGATCGTCATACACAATTAAAGCGTGCTCGCCATTTTCCATCCAATGCTGACCCATTGCGCAACCAGCATAGGGAGCTAAATACTTAAACGGAGCAGACTCTGAAGCCGGTGCGGAAACGATTACGGTATATTCCATGGCGCCAAATTCTTCAAGTGTTGCGACAGCCTGCGCCACAGTGGAACCTTTTTGCCCTATGGCAACGTAAATACATTTTACGTTTTCACCTTTTTGATTGATTATGGTGTCTAAGGCCACCGAAGTCTTACCAGTTTTCCTATCTCCGATTATTAATTCTCTTTGGCCTCGACCAATCGGGGTCATTGCGTCTATGGCTTTTATCCCGGTCTGCAGCGGTTCTGAAACCGGCTGTCTTGAAACGATTCCGGGAGCCTGTACCTCCAACCTCCTAGTAGTTGAAGTAGCTATTGGTCCTTTCCCGTCAATGGCTTCTCCCAGAGAGTTAACCACTCTACCTAATAGCGCGTCGCCTACCGGTACAGATAGAATCCTTCCAGTTGCCTTAACGATCTGATCTTCTTCCAATTCTGAGTCGTCGCCTAGAATAACCGCACCGATAGTACTTTCATCCAGGTTTAAAGCCAGTCCCAGAACATTTCCTTCAAACTCTAAAAGCTCGTTGACCGATGCATTGGGAAGTCCGCTGACTCTGGCGATTCCGTCACCAATTTCAGTAATTCTTCCGATCTGCTCTATTGAATTATCCGGTTGGAAATTCTCAATATTCTTTTTTATGGCTGCGGCCACATTTTCGGGTTTTATTGCAAATTCTTCCATTTATTACTCCACTAAATATAGTTTCGACTTCTATCTTTTAAACTGCCTCACTCAGCTCTTGAGAAAGTTCGTTTATCTTACTTCTGAAACTTGTGTCCAGCATCTTATTGCCTACGGTCAAAATTATCCCCGCTATCAATTCGGGATCGATTACGACCCTGAGCTCAACCGGTACCTGTTCTAAATCCGTCAGATACTGCTTTAATTTGGTCGTTTGTTCTTGAGATAACGAAACTGCCGACCTGACTTCAGCAATTCTGCGTCCTCTCTGTTTAGATATTTCATAAGCTATTTCATCAAATGCTGAGACTACATCCCTCATCCTACCGGCCAACAAAACATACCGGCAGAGTTTTTTAGTTACTTCATTGGCGCCGGAAAGTACCTCATCCAGCAATGCCACGCGATTTCTTACCGGAATAACAAGATCAGCAAGAGCCCATCTGAGTTGAGAATTCTTTTCAGCCGTTCTGGCAAAGTCAAATACCTGGTCTTCAATTAAATCGAGATCCGTGCTTCCTTCGGCATAATCGCAATAAAACTTAGCAAAGCCGAGCATTCTATTTCTGGCTACTTGCCTGGAGGACATAGGTTCACTACCTGACCCCACCCAGGATTCGCTTTGGTGATCCATCGACTTTCGATAAATCTCTGACAATGTTTCGCGTAATTCCGAAGGTCGTTCAGTTTTTATTGCAAAAACTACGCAAAGCTTTATAAAACGAGTTGAGGCACCAGATAACAGATCATTGACTGTCAAAATCTTGGCTTCGGATTTAACCATAGGATCTTCCAGAACCGAAACCAATTCTTGATAGTTTAAAAGTGCCTGGTTAAAAACATCCAAATCATCCAAGAAATCCTGTAACTTCCCGGAGCTTTGAGCTTCAATGACCAATCCAGTTGTGTATCCCCAAGTCAAGGCTTTCATCGTCGTTTATTAACCGATTCCCCTACTAGTAGTATCAATGGCTTCATTTATAATTCGTTCGTGCTTGTTTATATCCAACTCTTCACCAATTATTTTTTCGGCTGCGGTAATTACCAATTGACCAAAATCTTTTTGAACCTCTTCAACCGCTTTGTTCTTAGTCTGCTGAATATCGCTTTGAGCCAACGCAACTAGTCGGTCATATTCATCTTGACCTCTTTGTCTACCCTCTTCTTTTAATTGAGCGGCTACGGCATTGGCTTTAGCTACTATAGTACGCGCCTCGGCTTTTGCGGTATCGATTGATGCTTGAGCTTCGGCCTTATAAGCTTCTGCCTCGGCTTTTTGCGAACTCGCAGACTCAATTGATGACCGTATGAATTCCTTACGGTCATCCATTGCTTTTATAACAGGTGGAAGTACCCACTTCCACAACACAAACAATACAATTAGAAATGCGATTATTTCCGCAAAAAACGTACCGTTTGGCAATAAAAAGTCACTGGTAGCCAATAACATATTTTCTCCTAATATACAGCCACAACTTACTCGTAAGCCTTAAATTTTCTAAAGCCTACGGACAACATTAAATGTATTTGTATTCGTTCTTAAAATTACTTTAAGACGAATACAAAAAGAGCCATGAAAGCCAGATTAATAAAGTACATAGCTTCTGCCAAACCTACAGTTATAAATAGGTATGTCCTAGCTTTGTTTTCAGCTTCAGGTTGCCTGGCAATTGCCGCAATAGTCTGCGAACCCGCAAGCCCGTCACCGATGGATGCTCCGACTGCACCGCCTCCTAAAGCTAAGCCTCCGCCGACCATAGCGCCCGCCATTTCAACAGCATGTTGCATATTTGTTGCCATATTTCCTCCAATATTTCTTTTTTATTTTTTTTGGGTAATTAAATTTAATGATTTTCCTCGACAGCCAATCCATAATAGACGATTGTCAAAAGAGCAAAGATAAAGGCCTGGATCAGACCAATAAACATATCGAACAATTTCCAAATTACCGTTACAAACGGTACGAAATAGATCGGCAACAGTGCGCCAATTAACAGCACAATCAATCCGCCGGTAAATATGTTACCAAATAAACGCAAAGCAAGCGTTACAGGTTTTACGATCTCTTCGACTAGATTCAACGGGTTTTTAAAGTGTCCGATGTATCTAAAACGCTTAGCCCTTAATCCGCCCGCGTGAACTATTATTATTACAATAAAAGCCAGAGCATAAGTGGTGTTTACATCTTCGGCCGGTGCGGGCAGCAAAGGTGTTGGATACCCAGTAGGTATAATTGATAACCAGTTTGCCACAAGGATAAACATAAAGAGGGAAAAGGCTAGAGGCACCAATCTGGAGGTTCTTTTTCCAATTGAAGATTCAACCAGATCCTGAATATCGCCCACGACTTTTTCGAAAAATAGCTGGAGACCATTAGGAACTCCGCTTGTAACCTTTACTCTCATTGCGAAACCGAGTATTAATACGATTGCCCCTGCCACCACAGTCGACAATATAGTATCCATATTAAAGGCAAGCGGACCCAAATGCCTAACAACATGATTACCTACAGAAATATTTATGGTAGCTAACATCATTACCAATCCGTTAAAACGCTCCGCTTGAATTAAGATTCTTTAACATATTCAACAATAAAACCGCTTGGAAGATAACAATTCCAAGCAGGATTCCTATCGCCAAAAACACACTTATAAACCCCGACCCTAGTATGACACCAGTAACACCCAAAAGCCTTCCCGCAGACTGAATTGCGATGCCTTTCTTGGCCATTTTAGTACCTTCATACTTCGCTTTTGCAACCTTTGAATCCATTAGACGCAAATTCAAAGCTCCAAGTAAAGTACCTGCTATTAAACCAACTCCCAAAAACGCAAAATTAACTATAACAGATACAATAAATCCAATTGCGGCGATTGCCAATGATATCAGAACCGTTTTGCGTACGGCACTGCTTAACATCTTTACGTTAGTGTTTGGCGGTGTTACCGCCATGTTCCTCTCCTATCTCATACTTGTGCGTTAAATTTCACTTAAGAAATTTCCGCATCAGCATCCACGTCGATATGCTGGCAACAGCAATTCCGGTAAATACCCCAATGGAAGTAAATACCGGATAAGATTTTAGCACGAAATCCAAGCCTATCCCAACAAGTGTCAATCCCACTATATCTGCGACCAAGTTGAGCCCAAGCCCCACCAATTGAAACAACCCCGGTCCATCCTGTTCGGTATTATTTATGCCTGGTACTGGCTCTTTTTTTAAGACATTTTGTGAGCCATCAGAAGCAGCATCCAGCTCGTATCCTCTGTTCTTATTTGCCTCAGCTTCTTCCATGATATAAATGTTGGGTACATTTAAAGCCAATCCTCAGTCATACTGACAACTGGTTATTATAGTGTATTAACCTTAATCTTAGACAAATTTTGGCTGGTTAATTTAAATCCGCCCTAAGATACCATCCAGTTAACATCAAAATCTTTGGTGATAAATTGACGAGGTAAATTTTTTCACCAGCTATTAATTAAGCTATTCGCCTTTAAAAAATAATTACCGCATAACTAGAATTTTGCATTTTTAAAAATTAGACAATGTCATGGAAGAGTTAAATCCGCAGACAAAACTTACTTGCTAGGCAAGACCTAAGCATTATCTAACAAAAATCACCTACACTTACTCTTCTGAAAGAAGTCTGTAAATAAGCTAACTTTTCTGTTACCACAATGAGCCGGGCTTCATTGCTAAGTTTTACAAAGCCGTATTTTTTGCTTTAAGGTTATACAGCTGCATCACATATTTAAGCAAACAAATCAATTGAAAATTGTGCTCGACTTAGATCAACTTCATTATAAGATTTTAAATGCAACGTAATTTTAAATGCAACGTAATTAAGCAGACTTTAATAAGCTACATGAAATAACTTTTAAATAGCCCCCCATCTATATAAAATCTCATTTCTATAAGTTCAGAAGCTATGAGATATTTCATCTGCAAGTTCTTAATAAAGCGGACGGCCTAAAATAATCAGATATATAATGAGAATAATTATTAGCGGATCGACCGGATTAATCGGCACAAGATTAGTCGACAGATTACTGAAAGATAAACACGTAGTCTATAGGCTTGTTCGCACAAAAACCAGTTACCAGCCCGATAACTGTACGGATATACTCTGGGATCCCAGCACAAAAACAGTTGATGAAAAGGAATTGAGCAAGATTGAACAAGTAGACTTTGCAGTCAACCTGGCGGGATTTTCTATCGGTGCTAAGAGATGGAATTCAAAAGTAAAGCAAGAAATTTTACAAAGTCGCATTCAAGCAACAGAATTCTTCATTGAACTCATCAACCAATTTAATTTAAAACCCAAAGGTTTTCTATCAGCATCAGCAATCGGAGTTTATGGAAATACAGGTGAACTAATGACGGACGAAGATTCTAAACCCGGTTCGGATTTTTTGTCTGACGTTTGCGTTACATGGGAGAAAACTGCGTCGTCATTTGGTCAAAACGTAACGTATCTACGGTCTGGCATAGTTTTATCAAAAGACGGCGGAGTACTTAAAAAGCAGTTAGGTTTGTTTAAAACTGGACTTGGAGGGGTTTTGGCAAACGGGAAGCAGTGGATGAGTTGGATATCTTTAAATGACGAGGTACGAGCAATTGATTATTGTATGAATCACAGTATTTTTGGACCGGTAAATTTAACCAATCCAAACCCAGTTACCAATTACCAATTCACCAAAGCTCTTGGGAAGGCGTTGGGTCGTCCAACTATATTTACTGTTCCCCAAGCACCGTTAAAACTAATCTTAGGCGCTGAAATGACAGAACAGCTTCTCCTTACGTCCCAAAAAATTTCACCAAAAGTTCTTACCAGCGGCAACTTTAAATTTGAAAATGATAATTTAGACGATTTTCTGGAAGCCGAATTTAACTGACCTAAAGTAACTATAAACCATACATACGGTACGGCTGTTTAATTGAAATTAGGAATTGATTTATCTGTAAAAATATGGAAACTATTTACAAACCTGAATTTACCATAACTTCTGTCTATTTAATTCTTCGGAGATAACTTTATGAGCTTTGCCTACGCTAGAATAAATCAATAGCACTTCTATGTAATTTATTTTCTATAGTCTATAGTCACTGCAAGTGAACGAATGAAACAATAATAGTACAGGCAAGCAGAGGTTGTTCGGATTTTTAAGTGAACTGAAAATATATTTATGAGAAAAATTATTACTTTTATAATTCATTTTAAATTTATTAAGATAACGGCCGTTTTCCTGACTCTAATACTATTTGGAGCTATACTTAGCTCATGTAGTGGAAGTCCCACCAACCCAATTAACTCGATAAATCCGATTAAAAATTCAAATTTCTACATAGAGACCAACTTACAGGATTTTAATGTTGCAAAATCTACCCTTAATTCACAAAACTACTTTACTCTTGGATATGTATATTCGCCCTTTTATCCAAATGGCGGATTAAATGCCGCAGAATTGGAACAACTCACTAATTGCATGTCCATTAACAGTAAAAACCTCGACGCTAGTTATTCGACAAAGTTTTTCTTAAAATTGCTAAATAGCTCTACTGGGTCGGCTCAAAATCAGCCGGTACTTGTATTCGCCCCTTCGATACTTATGTTTCGATCCGCACCAGAAGCTTCACAATTCTTAGATGCCCTTAAGAATGCAACTGGAGCCAACTGTTTTATTAAACAGATTTACAACTTAATCGACATTGATATGAATAATAAACTTACTCTAAACAGTGATTCAGACAACATATTAACTCAATACAATCCACCAGAAATTAGCATCTTGGCGACCGGGACAGTAATACCGAGAACGCTGCCATCATCAGCTCAATTTAACTTTTTATTTGCTCAGCAAGGTAGAGCTATAGTTTACATTATATCTTTCGAAAATACCAATTCGATGTCGAATCAGTTAACACCGCTGATGCAGACATTCTTAAAAAACATTACGACCTACTATCTGAATACCAGTACTACATAGGTCTAGTCGTGAATAGATGTGAAGAAAGAGCCATCTAAACCTACCTAATTCGCTTACACATGACCATTGGTAATGCATTAGGAGAATCAAATATAGAAAGCGGAAAAAGGGAACTATGAGAAAGATTGTGTAAACACTCCTTAATAAAATTTAAGAAAAGGAGCGTTAATGACACAACGATCAATGCATTCACAGTGCTCTAAGATATCTATTTCCGGTTCAGTTCGAAAGTTTCATAACAGAAACAATGAGATAAGAAAGATAAGTGATCCGTACAGATTTTGGGGATCATACCAAGTGATTATCCACTAGTGGGCAATAGATATCAATTATATATTCATCTACGCTTTTTCCAAAATGGTTACGGCTACTGATGCAGCATCCATAGTTATAATGCCACCAGCATTAAGTGCGAGAGCAATATTCAAATTATCAATCTGTCGCTGTTCTGCTTTACCCGCAATTTGTAGGTAAAGTTCATATAATTGACAAAGACCGGTAGCACCTATTGGATGTCCGCGTGAAACAAGTCCGCCTGACGGATTTATTATTGGACCTTTGCCGCCTAACGTCGTATCACCGGCTAAAGTATGTGCTCCAGCCTGACCTTTTTCAAATATTTCTAAAGTTTCAAGGGAATACAGCTCTTCAACACTTGTTGCATCGTGGATCTCCATACATTTAAAATCTTTTATTTCCATACCTGCTGCTGCAACTGTATGCCTAACACACTTCTTAAGCCGCTCATGGTATTCCATGGTTCCGTTTCCTGAAAAACTTTTGCAACTCCGAACTTTCACGGAAGATTCAGTTTTTTCCGTTGATATTATTAACCCTGCAGCTCCATCTGTAAATGACGAACACATCGGAACCGTTAGGACTGAGGATACCTTCCGAGCACGTAAAATTCTGTCTATACTAAGCGCCTGTTGATGTGCTGCCAACGGATTCAATGACCCGTGAAACCTGGATTTGGCTGCAGTTGCCGCTATCTGCTCAACTGTGGCTAAATTACTCTCCAATAGGTGTCGCCCCCAAATTTCATTAAAACCCATGAAAAGCGTTCCTTCAGCAACAGGTCCGAACTCAGAGCGGAGGTGTTCTCTCTCGTCTTCAGGCACGCCTTGAGTGATTCCCATCATTTTAGTTTCAATCGGTAAGTTTGAAATGTATTCTACGCCTAAAACCATTATGTTTCCGCCGGGTTCAAGCATTTGACATGCTAAGTCTAACCCAATCGATCCGCCAGCGCACGCAGACTCAATACTATAGAAAGGTATAGGATCAAGATCCAAATGCCTAAGCCAAACTTGTGGTCTAATACCAGCTTGTCGCAGCGATATCGCCCCAAATGAATTTGATAATATAACTGCCTGCAAATTGTTCACGTCGACGTTGTGCTGTTTAATAAGTTCGTTAACGACATAGGTGAGCATTATAGTCTCGTTTTGTCCTTTTGAACGAATTGGAGTCATTGACGCAGCATTAATATAAATGTTCATTAAGCCAAGCCTACCAAAATTAGTTTAGGCAACGTGCCAATTTTAATAATTAAATTATGTAAGTTTTCGTAAGTTGGCACCCATCAAAGAACGTCCCATATAAAACTTCCAAAAATAATTTAATTGCCGATGATTACTGATTTCCGATTCGGAATACCAAATCAAATATCAGGAAAACTTTTGACAATGCCTATACAATGGACCTCGGAACTAGCCCTTTGAAAAATCTGAGAGTAGTTGAAACGGCAATTGCGTATTCAACCGAATATAATCAAACAATTACAATATCTTAAAAGCCATTTTTATTACAAAATGACCTAATTAACCTGCGGATTAGAAGATTGGAACGTCCTATATGACAACTGCAATAGGAGTAGGGCCATTTGAAAATGGATATACGATTCAATAGATTTAAAACTGGAAGTTGAATCCTATAGATAACTTAAAGCAATGAGAAACGATATAATTCAAAATACGATTGAAAACAAGAAAGATAACTAAAAGTAAAAACTAATAAAACGTGCAAGAATTTACTGGTAAACAATCCTGGATTTAGGTATGCGAAAGTACTGGAACGGGTGTTTCAATGTACTGGAATAGTCAAATGGTAATTAGAAAGAATTGGCTACCAAAATTGAGCAAAAACATTTGCAATCAACGGTCATTAGCATAGAAACAATCATCCTAACTAAATTGACTGAGTGATCCAGTTAGGGTGACTTCAGAATATAGAAACATAGAAACTGAGACAAATTTCTGGTTTATTGTTTGCTACAACGATTAGCTTAAATTTAGCATGGATTGAATCTCTAAAAAATTGTTCAGCGGATCGGTAGTTGGCCATAAAGTACTTATGTGATCTAACCCGATGTCTAAATACATTTGAATTTGACTTGCGCACTGCTTAAGATTGCCTGTAACCACATATTTTGAGAAGTATTTGTATGGCATACCGAAAAGACTACTGAACCGATTGGCATTCGCTATGATTTGAGAATCATCGCCGTTGTTTATTAGCAACGACACTCCATATTTGATCGATTTACGCTTGTCAAAACTTTGTTTTACCATTAAATTAATTTTTTTTCTTGCAACAGCCAGTTCGCTTACATCTATGAATAGTGGCATCCAACCATCTGCATATTTTACAACCCTGTCCAAAGCTCTGTCGCCAGCTCTGCTGCCTAGCCAAATAGGTATGTTGTTAAATATTTTTTCGTCAGCTTGAATTTTATTAGTTGATCTGCTAACATGAAATCCTTTATCAAATATTTCAACCAATAATTGTAAGTCAGAGTCAAATAATTTTGCCCGATTTGTAAAATCTATGCCCATCACCTGATATTCAAGTTTCACCGATCCTAAACCCAGCCCTAAAGACAATCTGTCGCCCGCAACTTCATAAATATTATGAAGTTGCTTGGCTAATATTCTAATAGAATTGTGACGTAAAGGCAATTGGAGAACGAGTGTTCCAAAATTTATTTTACGTGTAACTGCCGCGATAGCGGCCAACGCAATAATTTGTTCAACGGTCGGCGTTTGCCAATAGACGTGATCCATTATCCAAATAGCTTCGACGCCCTCGTTTTCACATTTAACCGCATATTCGGTCAACCATTTTAAACTAAGTTTATTAGTTTGATCAAAAGCCACGTTTGAGAGGCCAAGTCCAAGTTTTGGCATTGACATTTTTAATTTTTCTCAAAAACTGATTTGTTCAATTTAGTCATAATGGTTACCTAAACATTATAGAGTCGCTGCGTCCGGCTTCAGTTGTTCCGGAGTGAATTTCCTTTTTCGTATTTTTCTCATTGGCATCTCAATTATATTGTACAGAATTTCAGTACTTATAGCAACAAGTATCAACCTAATGCCAAAGAGTAAAAACAAATTCATTTTTGGCAAGTAATTTAAAGTGTAGATAATGATTATCCAGTGAATAAGATATGCGCTATATGTAACTTTGCCGCAATGAACTAATATTTTGTTTTGGAGAAACTTTATTATTTTGGGGTTGGGTTTTGACACTAAGTATAATATTGTGACAACCGAGCCAAATTCAGTTACCGGCATTGCCCAAGTATAGGTTGCAGTAGTATCCCACTGCACAAAAGCCAATACGTATAGCATCGCAATAGTACAAATAATTGTTAAATACTTGAGATATTTTAAACCTCTTTCAGTTAAATTTGTAAAACGTCCTTGGTTTAAGAAAATAGCGAGCAAACACCCATACATAAGGGCGTCGGCTCTTGTGTGAAAGGTGTAATAAACCATTCGAGGATCGTGATAAATTTCCCAAATTGTTATTCTTGAAGCCGTAAATACTATGAGCAAAATAATAGCGACTATCGTGAGTCCTCGAACGTTTCGTTTTTTTACTATAAAGTAAATAACCAGCATTGACCACATCAAGTAAAATTGTTCTTCAACCGATACTGTCCATGTGTGTGCAAACATTGAAAACTTTTGGTTAAACAGATTTAAACCAACTCTATAATCTTCTAAAAATACTAGCGAAAATAGACCGTCGCGTAACACCATGTGATTGTAATCACCTTGGTTTACGATCCATCCCAAGACCGCTGTAATTATAAAAACCGCGAGGAGCGGCGGAAAAATTTTAGCCAACCTGCGCTCATAAAACTTTCGTAAACTTATAGCGCCCGTTCTATCAAACTCAGTAAGTAAAATTGTTGTAATTAAAAACCCACTTAAGCCAAACCACCAGCTAAGAACCATCCAGTCACCAAAAGCCCAAGAAGCTGAGTTATGGGCGACTAATACTAAAAAAGCTAGTGGAAATCGAAGCGTTGTAAGTTCTGGCCTATTTCCAAGAACAAATTTATTTTTTGTTGTTGAAATTTCAGTTGTCATGTTGTCGGTTGTTAGTTTGTCTAACCCAGTTCAAAACGTTTTCTTTCCTTTTGACTATGTAGTATTGGCGAAAATCTAGCTACATCTTATGGCTTGTCTTCACCTGTAGCAATTTTCATACTTATTGATTTAAATTATATTAGTTTTCTAGCAATATACGGTATAAATCGGGTATTCGAGTAGCCTACATTACATAAATAATCCTGATTAAAGTTTCTTTGGATCGATATACCAGTGCCAGTATATTTACCACCTGATTTATAGAATTTATACTTCTAACATTATATTTATTTATTTAACCCTATTCCAATTTAATATTCCTACAAAACGAGCTTCAATCATATTTGCAATTAACTATAGCATTGCAAATATCCAAATTTCTCCATGTCTTTCCATAGTTTCATAACCCGTGCATTTAGAAGAATTGTTGTTTTAATTGGAACCAGTCAACTTTAAACGTCTTTTATTGGAAATGTCATTAATTCTTTTGACTTCAGCTCCAAGTATATGGCATGACAACTGTTACCAGTTACGTTCCAAATAGATCAGAACTGCTAAAAAACCTCCAAAACAGCCTTGCCTTATGTAATTTTTAGATCACATATATAATTTAGCAAAAAGTTACTTTCAGAAATTGTACAGGATTATCCACACGAAATTCCAAAGCAGCGATTGCAAATACATTTGCCAAAATCCACCTAAATTATATTAAAATCACCAGATTTTCATCGCAACTAACCAGCACTTCACATTTAAGGGGTGTCGGTATTAAGATAAAAACTCTTTCTAGTTATTATCCACAAAGGTCGACTACAGTCTGAAAATTTCTTTCTCCATTCGAAACTCAGCAATCTTTTTTTCTTAAGCTTTGATCCATTTGCTACGACTTTCTCTTGTTAATTTATTCATCGTTTATAACGCAAAGGACCTTCGAATTAGTAAACCGTGCGACTCGACACGAATATAGATAAAGCGGTCAGGTTGGAAATCTTAGTTCGCCACTTTAAACTTGTATCGACAAATTCACTGCGTCGCATCTAAATTTAGCAGAAACGAGGTGTTATTTATGTTTTCCATATTTGCTTCTCCACCGTTTCATAAGGGGGGTATGTACAGTAATTTGGGACATATCTGAGGTATCTAGACAACACATACGATACTAGGCATTCTTTTGAACAGATTGGGACCATTTTATTCGTCTAACTGGGGCCGGGTACGAACCAATGCGGTGGATTACATAATATCCTAATCAGGTCAATCAATTAGTTCGCCTCGCTAAGAAATACTATTAATTGTTAAAGTGGATCTAAATTTAGCTTTTACGGATCCGTAAATTCCAGCAATTCCTATCGACGATAAGATTACAATTGCAACTTCAGCATCCGATAAAAACCGCAACTCTCCGTGAGATACCATCACTGATAATAGACCGATTGCAACACATACTAGTAAAGGCAGCTGAAACAATTTGCGTCTCTTCAAATAAAATATTCCCACTATGGCACTTAAATTCACAAAATAAGAACTATACCATTCTGAAATTGAAGCAAGCATCGGCATATTATCGACATAAGGTTGAATTGAAAGTGCCTGTTGTGCAGGCTTATATACGTAGAATACCCTACCTTCATGAATTGCAAGTATCAATAGCGTGCGAAGCTTATGCGCTTCTATATAATTGAGTGCCTTTTGAGTTTCATAATGATCAAAAACAGTCTCGTCTTTGGTAAGTTTTACATTACCTGTGCAACCAAAATATGCAAATCCCATTTCCGACCCGTAATACGTAGAATTACAATAAGAAATTGCTAATTCATTTCCCGCGTCAGCAGCGATGAGCTCAGGGTACTTAAAAGTTACGAGGTTTCGAATAGTCCACGGCGCTAGTACAATTGCAAAACTAATAAATAAAACCGCAAGCATTTTTAGTTTCTTGACAAATCGTATATTAAAATTTTTCTTTTTAGAACGCAATATTATTACGGCATAAAGAATCACTAACATTATTAATTCCGCTCGTGTCAGTGCACAAATTGTACTAAATACTCCCGCAATAACAATAAGCTTGTAGCTTGGATTGTCATTTAAGCGATATGCCAAGAATATAGCCAAAGTAATAAATAGCTGGGTCAATTGTTCTGCCATTAATGAAAGATCAATTATCCACATTGCTGGATAAAATGCAGCCAACACAGCTGCGACAAAACCAGCATTATAGTTAAATATTCTTTTTGCCAAGTATGAGATTAAAATTACGTTTATCGACCCAATTACACAAAGTAATATCAATTGACTTCCGGGAGAAGTTATTCCAACCAGATCACCAACGGCTAAAAATATTGAAAACACCGGCGGATGAAACACCGTCGGAACTCGTACGTTATAGGAGCTGATATGATTAAGATTAACTGCCACATATTTGGCAGTAGTATCGTGGAAAAACATAAACGGACTTATAAAACCGTAACCATGGGCCAAAAGCCAACCCAACCAATGGTAGTAAAACGTATCACCCGACAACTGTAAATGCCAGCTATGTTCAATTACCAACCCAATGCGAAAGATAAGTGACGCTATCGCAAGGATTATTACCCAAATTTTAAATTTCTTTTCCAGGCTCATAAATCTACATCCGACCTTCTTTAATTTACATGTTATCAAACCTATAGTTATAAGTTAAGACCCGACAATCATTGCGGTAAGACATCTTGGGCAAGATTATTATTACTCAATCATTAGAAATGCATTTTGAATCCCTAAAATTTTTTTTACACCGGTTCGTAAAATACTATTTTAAATCAATCATTCTTTAGAAACTTCAGTTTAGATACAGAGCTATATTCTATAAAGTCGAACTTAACAAATAAGTACTTATAAATATGTAGTGTTGTGTTTAATCCGATTAATGTTACCAGCCAGCCATTGTGCACACAACAACGACATTGTTTATGATGATGGTTTATGGTCATGTTGTCGGAGGGAGTGTGCATAATGGATGGATTTGATTGTTACGTTGTCGTTTTAGCTCAGTCGGATCCTGATTCTTGAATTGCGCACCT
>DAHXLF010000040.1 GCA_027371755.1 Acidimicrobiales bacterium | reverse complement strand
AAAACATAATAGAAGTTTTGATTAAACTATACAACGGTAACGGATGGATTCCAGAGAATTTAACAAATACCTGAATAGTTACAATTTATTTTTAAAATCCAAGCTTAATTTATGTGCCTTTAATTGGCAGAATCATAAGACGAAGTTAAATGCTAAGCGTATGTCACGCATAAAGTAATTTAAATGCGTTGAGAATAGGGTAAAATAGTTAAGGTCTTTTAACCAGACAAAATTAAAATCTTTAGGAGTAATTAAAGTGGCTTCAGTTTGTGAAATATGCGGGAAACATCCTAACTTTGGGATGAATGTCAGCCACTCGCATACCAGAACCAAAAAAAGGTGGAACCCTAATATACAAAGGGTTCGAGCTTTAATTAATGGGTCGACGACAAAATTAAATGTGTGCACGTCTTGCATCAAAGCTGGCAAGGTTACCAAGCCTGCAAAAAGACAGTGGACGTCCAATTCTAAGTAACTTTAGGTGTTTCCCGATTAAATAGTTGGGCTGATCCTTGTAAAAATAATTTTAACAACGAATGTCGTTCTTAATTTATAGGCTGTTCAGGCTAACAGATCTTTAAACCTGTCTTTACTGAACAGAATTGCATCCATTTTTTAAAATACAATCAATTTTTATGCGGCTTTTTTTTGCAAGCATACATGCCCTTAAGATTAGTCAGCGTAGATTCAAAAATTATATTTTAAGCTTTCATAATTAGCCTACGGAACAACTAAAATAATTTCATGGATTTTAAACCGTCAGATTATGTTCTGCAAGCCGCAAAAGACTTAAAGCTTTTGGTTAAATCCAAAAAATATTTCAGCATAATTTTTATTCCTTCGATAATTGCGATAATTTTTTTGGTTATAATTTGGTTCGTCGCCCCACTTGGTTCCTATTGGCCACTTGACGCCTTGGCTCTTTTAATACCCATTACCTTTTTTTCGACGGTTCTTACCATCACAACTATTACTAAGCAATTTCAACATAAAACTCAGATTGAACATACAAATTAACGGTGACAATCATTTGTATCATTAATATTGATCGGGTTATTGAAAATAAAATCCGATAACACATATGAAAAAACATATTTTGTGAAATTAAATCTTAATTAATCTCGACTACAATTTATTAAGTTATGTCACCTACTAATCGAAACAAAAGTGGTTCGGGGTTTATAGTAATACTTGCAGCAATATTCTTAATATTAATTGTTTATGCGGTATTTTTTAAATCGAGCGGATCAACAGCAAGCAAAAACAAATCGGGCGTCACTACAGTTATCAGTGGCAACCAAAGTGGAACATCGTCCACAGCGGTGTCCACGGGTACCAGCGGACTCCCTTTTGCCAATCCCGCCGGGAACACAGTAACAGCCGGCCCTAATCTAAAGGCTGGTTCAGATCCATCGGTGTTGCCGAGTGACGTACTTATTGCAGATGACTCGGGAAATCAGATTTTAATAGTCACACCGGCCGGGAAAATCGTATGGCAACTGACTTTAACCGAACCCGACGATGCCTTCTTTACCGAAAACGGACAAGACATAATGGTAACCCAAGAAGATCACCAAATGATTTCCCTGGTAAACATAGCCACTAAGAAATTTATTTGGAGATATGGAACTCCCGAGACTCCGGGTTCAGGACCGAATCAAGTCGACAACCCCGATGACGCTATGCTATTACCGAATAACTACGTAGTATTCGGCGACATCAAAAACTGCTCAGTTGTTTTCTTGAAAGTAGGAAGTCAAGTTCCGTATAAAAGAATCGGACTGCTTGATACAAATTGCTACCACAATCCCCCCTATAGATTCGGAAGCCCCAACGGAGCATTCCCTCTAACTGACGGAAATTTTTTAATTACCGAAATTAACGGCGACTGGGTCGACGAAATGACTCCGTCGGGTCATATTCTTTGGTCGGTTCATCCCCCAGGAATCGTATACCCATCTGACACAAACGAAGTGTCACCCGGGGTTTATCTAACCGTCGACTACTCGACTGCCGGCCAGTTAATTAAATTCAACCAACAAGGTCAATTGTTGTGGAAATATACCCCTACAACGGCCAACGGACAGTTAAACCATCCATCATTATGTGAATCAATTCCGACTAACGGCTACATACTCTGCAATGATGACTACGATGATAGAGTTATCGTTATAAATCCGAACACAAACACTATTGTTTGGCAATATGGTCACAAAGGGGTAGTCGGAACGACTCCAGGATACTTAAATGAGCCTGATGGTGTTGACTTAGCACCTCCGTATTCAATGCTCATAAGAAATGCCTCTACTATTGGAACTGCCAGTTCGTCTTGTTGGGCGGCAAATGTCTGTACCTACGGCATCAATGCAACTAGTTCGGGACAATCGACCGTAGTCGGAACAAACCCACCGCCTGGAGGATAAAATTTAGCGAGTAGAAATTGGATAAAGTTCTACCCTAAGCATTGATAGTCAAATATACTTGTTCAATTAAGTAGCATTCATTGCCCCATTAAACCTGTTAAGCGAAAATATGACTTATAAGATATCGTCAAGAACTCAGATATGGATTATTCATATTGCCCACATACCCTTAAATTTAGGTATGACCCAACTTAGGGTCTGAGCTAAGTTAAAGTCTGAGCTAAGCAATCCACAAACCAACAGTTAGCCGATTCTAAAGAAATTTTTCTGTTGTTTCTAGACAAAACCTATGGAATCAATCTTTTGCTAATTTAGCCCTAGCGCTGGCTGTGCCGGCTTTGCTGCCTTTTTTAATTCTTAAGATTATCAACGTCAAAATGATTAGAATCACAAAGGTACCGGCCAGATATAACGACAAATAGTTCGAAGAAGAGCTGGCAGTTTTAATCAAACTAAAAGAAACCAACGTCGAAGACTCCTCTTCTTCTTTGATATTAAATTTGAAACTACCGCTCGAATCCGTAGTCACTTTTTGAGTCGAAATACTAAATGAATTAGGTTGACCTAACGGGATTGTTCGAAATTCAACTCTGTATTGAGAATTCGGTACAAGAGCTTCGACTCTGAAATTACAGTTAAGCAGATTAAATTTTGTTGGAGAAGAGCCAAAATTTCCGCTGGTGTCATACGATACGTAATTGTTCACCAGAATATTCAAAATCCCTTGAGAGTTACGAGATGCCAATAAGCTCGGATGCTGATAAATGTCAGATTTTTTAATAACGGCAGCAATTCTTAACTTAGTTCCGGACATCAAATGCCATATCATAAAACCCAAATAAGACGGTTTGGGCTTAAGGCTCTGATTTAGCAGTCCAAAACCCTGATATTGGCCAGGTGGGTAATCGGCCGTATTGTACCACTCCATTACGTTTACTCCGGCTGACGTGGCCTTTGCCACAGCAGACAGTAAAAACGACGACGCATAAGAGGTGTTTTGCCGCTGGTCCGATTCCGCATCAAGATTCCACTCGTCAATCCATAGCTGAGGGTGATAGGCCTTATATTGCTTTAATATCGATTTAACGCTTTGAGCTTCGTTGGAATAGACATCGGTATTCATGGACGGAGTCCAGTAACAAGGAACACCGATATGTACAACATGGTTGGTAAGGCACAACCCACTGGGCAAAAATGATGCAGTGCCGGCATTAGGGTCATCGGCGTAAGTGTGCCATGATAAAAAATTCAAAGGCAACTTGTAGCTGGAAATATACCCTAAGAACGCCTTAAGAAAGGTTGAGTCTATTTGACCCAGCACATCGGCAATTGCCGGTCCACCTACAAATATCTTTGCATGCAATTTTTTTGCGTCTGATTCCAGAGGTGTAACCGTATTCTTATAGAGGTGACTATATTGCTCCACTGTACCGCTGAAAAATGTCCAGTCCGGTTCGTTCCAAACCTCAAAATATCTAACTCCGTGCAATATTGCCCAATTTCCAACCTGTGAGATTAATGACATCCATTTGGACAAATTCGATCCAATATCCGGCGGATAGTAATTACTTAAGGGTTCGTTGCCATTAATCTGTGGCTCTAGACATTTTGGCGAATAGTCAATAATGAGTTCGACTTGGGCTCCGGCCCTCTGGGCCAATTTAACTCTGTGCGCCAGCGACACCGGTGACCAAGTGCCGGTTTGACAATTATATACCGGCTGCGAATTAACCGAGGCTTCCAACGAAGCATCTACTCTGGCAAACCGAACTCCAAGATTCTTCATTAAATTCACTTCTTTTGAATGCGAAAGTTGGTTGACCCCTATAGCGTTTTCGTCGACAGTTCCATTTGAATTATTTGCATAGATAGTGGCAGTTAACTTAGCTTCTGAATTCAAATTTGATTCACTGTTTGAAATCAATAGGTTCGAATTAATTGTTGAACCCAATAGATTCGCAGGGATATCAGCAGGGATATCAGCAGGGATATTGTTAGTTTTTGATTGACTAAAGGTCTGCGGTTGTCTTTCAGTCATAGGCTTCATTAATACGAGCGGATTATATCTGCAAACCATTGAGCAAGCAAATATCACAACCCCCATTAACTTACAGTATCCAAGAATCCGACCTTTATTCTTTATTACCACAACTAAACATTAAAACGCCATATCCTTAAAAGTCAAATTTTTTTACGAATTAATTAGACAGATGGGACAAACTGCAAAATTGACTTTGTCGAAGATTTTCATTTAAACTTATGATCATATCCTCTGGATTTTATTGTTCGACTCCTCATCCTTACCGTTCTTGATTTTGAATCACTTCGTCCTATGTAGATCGGAGCCCTAAGGCTATTGCGCTCAAACAAGCTCAGCAAAGCGTTGACTTTATCTTCATCAATCGAGAACAGCAACTCAAAGTCTTCGCCGCCGTATAACGTCTGGTCGATTGTAAGTCCATAAGTTTCTGGCAGAGCTTCAATCGCGATGCCTATTTGAGAATCAGAGGCGAAATCATTCAAGCTTATTGCCAACGAATCTGAAATATCTGTCATCGCAGTAGCACCTGCCGCTCTAATCAAAATACCTTCTTTGAGCCTCGGTTTGGGCTTTAAATATCGATTCAGACAGTCCTTTTCAAGGCTTGTCATGTATCTTGCAGCCTCTTTAACGAGCGCACAAGATTTCTTAAATCTTAAATCAACCCTACTTGTTTGTAGGATCGACGTATTATGTTGATGCTCATTGTCAATGAGTTTTTTTGAAGTGCTCCGAGTTTCTTGATTCTTGCTAAATTTACGCAGCATTTCAACGCAGACTTCTGGATTTTCGCACTCATGAAGTATTTTTGCGATTTCAAATCCCTTTTGCGACAAACCGCATTGACCCGTTACGAAAATAAGTTGCCCTGGCTTTAGGGCACGTCTTAGATTAAAATTATCACTTTTGTTTGGATTGTCTTTAACTTGTTTGGATCTCTTTTGATTTAATAGTTTTAAATCACTCGCCGAAGCATCTACACCAATACACGTCACATTTACGAAAATATGAGTAGAATTTGAGATATCGCCACCAACTGAAACGACATTAAAGTTTTTTGCAACTTCTGCAATCTCATTAAGCAACCCAGAGATTTTAAAGTCTGTAGGCAGACCCAAAGCTACCAAAATATACTTTGGAACAGCTCCCATGGCAGCTAGATCACTTAACGCTGTACCTATTGCTCGGTAAGCTAAATCATAATTGCTGAAGATGTTTCTAAAAAAGTGGACGTTTTCGACAGTCGTATCGGTTGTAATATAGGTCCCGTTGAGATCCTTTAGGAATGCTGCGTCATCGCCGGCGTACAAAGAACCCTTTGGTGCGACAGAATTTTCTTTCAATCTCTTTAAAACAGTTTTTTCGTCCAAAATTTACCAGGCTTAACCTTAAAAAAGTATCTTACCAGAATAACCATTTTCTAAAGCAATTAGTTGGCTCTCATATATGTAGCTTAATTAATTATTTGCTATAGGCCACTTTAACCCAACTGCTTCAATTTATTAGTACCGGCGACTAACTGATGAATACCTTAACTCACAGCGAATATATTTAGCCACCCCCAGCAAGAGTAACCTTGAACAAAACAACTTTAACCAAATACACATGAACTATTAGCTCTAAGAGATTAACTTGTTTTTGAATTCCAAAACGAGTTTCCTCTGACCGATCTGTTTTAATATCTGAACGATGCGTGAACTAAGACGAAATACCACTGCATGTGACAGTTTTGGTCACCAAACATAATTTACCCTTGAAATTTCTGCAATATGTATTAAAATTAAAAGATCGTACTAAATTTTTGGTAAGTTTGTTATGTTCAATCTATTTTAATGATAGGTTAGATCAAAACTTATCATAAACTTATATTCACGGTTGAGTAGTTGGTTGTCGTTAAATTATTTAACCGGAGAAACTTATAATAAACAAACACAAAAGAAAAATATTTTGATTTGTTTAAACAAGTTTGCTTTATAACTAAGTTTTATAACTAAACAGTGATAACAAATATTTACATTAAGTGAGGTCAATTATGTCAAATGAAGTTCCTACTAAAAATCAAAAACTAATAGACTGGGTAAACAGCGTTGAGGCTATGACTCAACCGAACGAAGTAGTTTGGTGTGACGGCTCCGCCCAAGAGTATGACCGACTTTGCGAACTACTGATCCAAAACGGAACGTTTACTAAGCTCTCAGATGCAAAACGACCCAATTCGTACTTGGCAAGATCGGATGTCGGAGATGTTGCCCGAGTCGAAGAACGCACTTACATCTGCTCGAAAGAACAAATTGACGCAGGTCCTACCAACAACTGGAAAGATCCTGACGAAATGCGCCAAATTATGCACTCGTTTTATGAAGGTTCAATGAAAGGTAGAACCATGTATGTGGTTCCGTTTTCCATGGGCCCGCTTGGGTCCCCAATTTCACAGATTGGTGTTGAAGTCACGGATTCGCCTTATGTTGCCGTTTCTCTTAGGATCATGACAAGAATGGGACAAAAGGTACTGGATCACCTTGGAAATGACAGCGATTTTGTCCCGTGTTTGCATTCCGTCGGATATCCGCTGGAACAGGGACAGCCGGACGTTACTTGGCCATGCGACCCCGAAAACACTTATATCGTACATTTCCCTGAAACAAGAGAGATCATGTCATACGGGTCAGGTTACGGCGGAAACGCATTACTTGGCAAGAAATGCTTCGCATTAAGAATAGCGTCGGTTATGGCTCGAGACGAGGGGTGGCTAGCCGAACATATGTTAATTCTTAAATTAACATCGCCAGACAATGAAATTAAATATATAACGGGAGCATTCCCGTCCGCCTGCGGAAAGACAAATCTTGCAATGCTGATTCCGACCATCAAAGGCTGGAAGGTAGAAACAATCGGCGATGACATATGCTGGATGAAACTCGGTTCCGACGGTGAATTAAGAGCCATTAACCCCGAAGCAGGCTTTTTCGGAGTTGCCCCTGGAACCAACTTCAAAACGAATCCTAATGCCATGTTAACCCTTAAAGAAAACACTATTTTTACAAATACAGCACTGACGGATGACGGGGATGTTTGGTGGGAAGACATGACCGAAGAACTCCCAAATCATCTGATTGATTGGAAAGGAAACGACTGGACGCCTGAATCCGGAGTTGTCGCAGCTCACCCAAACTCAAGGTTTACAGTACCTGCTTCCCAAGATCCGGCAATCGCCGACGAATGGGAAGATACAAGCGGAGTGCCGATCGCCGCAGTACTGTTCGGAGGGCGAAGATCGTCTGTGGTACCTCTGGTTCATGAGTCTTTTTCGTGGGAGCACGGGGTATTCTTAGGAGCAATTATGTCTTCTGAGACCACCGCTGCTGCAAAAGGAACAGCTGGCGTTCTAAGGCGAGACCCGTTTGCCATGCTCCCGTTCTGCGGATACAACATGGCTGACTATTTCAGTCATTGGCTTTCCATGAAGTCAAGAACCGACGAAAGCAAGCTTCCTAAGATTTACTACGTTAACTGGTTCAGAAAAAATGCAAACGGCAAATGGCTTTGGCCGGGTTACGGTGAAAACTCAAGAGTATTGGAATGGATATTCAACAGAGTAGTCGGAAAAGCCGATGCCGTCGCTACTCCAATCGGCCTGATACCAAAAAAAGAGGATTTGAACTTAGAAAATCTCAATATTTCAGACGAAGATTTAACCGACCTTCTTAATGTTGATACTCAGGAGTGGAAACAAGAAGTTCCGCTCATCGAGGAGCATTTTGCAAAGTTTGGAGACAGGCTTCCCGCTGAACTGAATATCCAGTTGGAAGAATTAAGAAAAAGGCTTGACGCATAAAGTTGCTGCAACCTATTTGCTTAAACATTAAGCGCATCCTATATCAGGGTCAAATCCTTAAATAGTTATAGACTTATGTAGATCGACTGGCCCTGTCAAGGGCCAGTTTTGACGAAAGGTAAGATGCTGCCCCAATCCCCGATACTCCCGCAAGTATAATCTGTCCTGCCACAAGCGGCAGCGAAAAAATAACGGGAATGATTGCACCCAAAACCCATACCAGCTGCAACTGTGTCTCTATCCGGGCAAATGCTTTGCCCTGCTCCAAAATAGGTACTTGGTTTTGGACAATTGAGTCCAAGGAAGGTCTGGCAATGGCAACCATAATTGCCACCACAAATGCTAATAATGCATTTATCAACAGTCCTCCCACCAATGCCAAAATTGTCGACGACAGACATACGATTGTCAATGCCCAAAGTACAATATATTCCTCTGAAAGAAATTTACGCAATCTTGGAACGGTTATGTTTCCCGCCATCGAGCCTACGGCCGAACTGCTTAGTATTAAACCGTATATCCAGAGAGGAGCATTAATCCTCCTGAGAAAAAAGGCAAGAAAAAACACCAGAAACCCCACCGATCCTCGCAGCACAGACATTGCCGACAGTGCCAGAAACCCTCGGGGCGAATTCCAAAGTCCCCGTACTTGCGGTTGATTTACATCGGACCTTGAAACCTTTCTATACCTAAGCCTTTTTTCCTGGCGTTGCCGATATATCGTATTGGTCAAACGCAACCCGGCAAACACTGAAAAAATAAAGATTATAATATCAATTCTTAGATCCCAGGGAGAACCGATCAACTTCAATATTGCCGCGCCTGGAATAGATGCGACCACACCGGCGATCCCCGCTAAAAATGCTAGACGAGCGTTTACGGTTGCTAAATCCGTATCGGAGCTCATGGTTTCGGTGACCAATGCACCTCTGGTGACAACGTAGACTTTTGACGCAACTAAATATAAAAATGCCAACGGGAATAGTAACAACGAGTTCATATTTTCAGCCATGAAAAAACAGAGAATCGCACGGCTGATCGAGCTAAACAAAACTAAAGATTTTCGCATGGTTTTGCTGGAATCTAAAAGCCCCCCTAAAAACGGTGCCACTAATGAGAACGGAGCCATAGTAATTAGTAAATACAACATTACATGAGACCGCGCGGCCGTAGGTGAAATTGAGAAAAAGAGAGACCCCGCCAAAGAAACAGTCACCAAGGTATCGCCGGCGGACATAAGCATGTGTAGAAGGGCAAGCTTTCCGAAGGGACTTTTTTGGTTCAGCAAATCAGCAAATGCCTTTTTTGCAATGGATTGCAGTTTGTTTAGCTTGTCATTGACCGGTTTCATTATACGATTAAATTCTATTCAACAAAAATTAACACATTAACTGCAGGTAATAACAAACAACAACATTACACTATACATGCTTAATATTACATCATTGATATTAATTTTTGATTAAAACTTTATTTATGTCAAGTTTTTTGAATGCCCACTGGATACAATATTAACAATATGTTACAAACGAATAATCGAATTGACGAAAAATCAGCGCAACAGAGAAAGAGATTGGATCGCTTTGATTATGCAACTCTGCCCTTGAGGGCATTTTTAGGAATTACCTTTGCATATGCCGGGTTGCAAAAACTTGCAAACCCTGCATTTTTTAACTCAAACAGTCCCATCTCCATACAACAACAATTTAAAGCCTATTCATTACATTCACCGATTGGGTCTCTATTAAAACCACTTATCCCCTATGCTACATCCATCGGATTTATTATTGCTCTCGGTGAACTAGCAGTTGGAATCGGCACATTAATAGGACTATTCTCACGAGTTGCCGCAATAGGTGGACTACTCATTTCCTTCAGTCTTTTCTTAACGGTAAGCTTTCACTCCAGCCCCTACTTTACAGGAAGTGACATTGTATTCTTTTTTGCGTGGATTCCTTTAATTATTGCCGGTCGACACAATATATTTTCGCTCGAGACTTATATCATTAATTATGCCGATAAGTTAAATCAAAATGCCAAGAGCAGGTACGGCCAACGACAAGCAGAAATGGATCGCAGAAGGTTTTTATCCACAAGCGCAGTTTATACTGCGGCCGTCGGTCTCATACTTGCGGGAGGTTCGTTTATTATAGGCAGGCTATTATCGGGGAACCAAAAAGCGCTGTCTTCAGTTCCTAATACCCCGAATTTAAGCGCTCCCTCGGCTCCAATTTCCCACGGCACGTCAACGAGTCAAAACCCTGGCAGCAGCGTCGCGCCAACCAACGCACCTAATACTACCGTCGCAGGCACAGTAATAGGACCGGCATCTCAGGTACCTATGGGCAAAGTTGCGGCTTTTACAGATCCATATTCCGGCGATCCAGCTTACGTATTGCATTTGACTTCCAATAATTTTGTTGCCTTTAACGCGGTGTGCCCGCATGCCGGATGTACTGTGCAACCTGTACTTTCTCAGTCGGTATTCCAATGTCCGTGCCACGGTTCGCAATTCGACCTAAGTAGCGGTCAAGTTATTTCGGGGCCGGCATCATCGAATCTAACCCCCGTAAACATAGTGCTCTCAAACGGCATAATTTACGTAACAGATTAAAAATTCAAGTTACCCGCGTGCGGGGTGAATCTAAACGATCCAGGTTACTTATCGTATCCAGTTACTTCAAGGCTGGTTGCCAATTCAAAGTCACCGGATTTGGTAATCTTACCCTTACTCAACACATGAACTTTATCGGGTTTTAAGATTTCCAATATTCTGGAGTAATGCGTAATTACAACAACTGTCATTGAAGTTCTACGAGATAGGTCATATGCTCTGGCTGACAACTCCTCCAGTGCATCAACATCCAACCCTGAATCAAGCTCGTCCAAAATACAGATCTGGGGCTCCATTACCAACATTTGAAAAATTTCCAAACGTTTTCGTTCTCCCCCTGATAGTTCGACGTTAAGCCCTCGCGTGAGCAGATCTTCTTGGATGGAAAGCGAGTGTGCTATATTCATTATTTCATCTTCGGATTTTTCAACAATCGATGACGCATCAAGAAGATCAAGAACCGTAACTCCAGGCACTTCCAACGGATATTGGCTTGAAACGAACATTTTTAGCGCTGCAATTTCAAAAGGCAATTTATCAGTTAATTCAATTCCGTCAACAGTAATAGATCCGGAAACAATTTCATAACCTGGCTTTTTCATAATTGACGATGCTAATGTGGATTTACCCGATCCGTTGGGACCCATTATTGCATGTATTTGACCTTTATCAACAGTAAGATTCAAATCCGACAAGACTGATTTACCGGTTACATTTACGTTAAGGTTACTTATTATGAGCTCTAATCCCATGGACTAATCTCCAAAATTAATGTAGACAATTTCATTTTCAATTTTAAGTTCATAGACTTTGACAGGATTTCTAGCGGGAAGACAGGTCGGCTGACCGTCAATAAGTGAAAAGGTGGATCCATGTTTAAAACACTCCAAAGTCATCTCGTCTCTGTCTACTTCTCCTAATGAAAGCGAATAGTCTTGATGAGAACATCGGTCGTCAAGGATATAAATATCTTCGTCAAACCTTACCACGGCAAAACAATGATCCCAGCGGTCGACCTTAGTCACACCGTCATTCGTCAACATGTTCAGTTTTATAAGTTCTTTAAAATTTTCCATCAATTTTGCTACAATTACTTGTCTTTGTTAAATCAACCTGTTAATCAAAACACAGCTTGCAAAAACTAAAATATGCTATTTTTACCTGCTAAATAAACCTCACGACAAATCAATCCGGGAGTTCTCGAATAATCGATTTTGCCGCCGTTATTGCCTGTACAGGAAGCGCATTTGGTCTCACGGTATCCATAACCGAATTTAGAAACCCCTTAATAATTAGTTTTTTTGCCAAGGTCGGTTCAATGCCCCTCGATTCTAAAAAATTCAGTTGCTCCAAGTTAATAGGACCAATCGAAGAGGCGTGGTCGCATCGAACGTCATTTTCCAAAATATCCAAATTGGGAATGCTTTCGGCATGTGCCGTTGAAGTTACCAGCAAATTTTTATTAGACTGAACGGCGGTTGATTTTTTCGAACCGTTTTGCATCTTTACCAACCCAGTCGTAACGCTTTGAGCGCTTCCACCCAATACCGTCGCCGAAATCATATTGGATTCGGTTCTGGTCCCGACATGATTTTGTTTTGTTCGCAAATCAAGTTTTTGCTCGTATCGTCCGTGTGATACCGCCGCCAATTCGGATACGGAACCCTCTCCCACCAGGTTTGAATCTATCCTCATTCGGCAGACCGACGATCCGATTGAAAACTGTAAAGTATTAAGTTTGGCTCCAGATTCGTGATTACTCAATTGCAACCCAGAAAATAAATTCTCATAAGAAAGCAGCTGAAACCTTACATATGAAGTTCTGGAATTCTTACCCAAATTGAGCAGCGTAACGGGAAGTACGAAAGAATTGTTATTTTGGGATACAAAAATTTCTACAACCTTAATGGAGGAGTTTTCTTTGGTACCGATTATCACGGTCGGACTGACAATACAGTTTGAAGCAGTAATCAAATTAACGATTGTAACGCATCCTGTTGGTTCCGCGTTTTTGTCGCAGCTTACATAAACCAAATCTTTCGTTAGACAGCCACACAGTGCATCATAAAATTTCGGTTCATCACTAAGTCTCGTTTCAGTAATCGACTTGGGCAAATCATCAAAAGAGTTTTGTATCAAAACCGCAGAACCAGCTTTATTGATTATTTCAGATACCAATCCATCAGTTACAATAACTACCGCGGAACTTGATTCAATCAAATCAATTAAATGCGAGTAGCCTAAAGATGCCAACAGCTTCTCGGTTTCCTGCAAACCGACATTTTTTTGCTCAAATTCAACTTCTAAGGATTCCAAATCCAATTCCGGAATTTTGGAAAATTTAAACACCTCTTGATCCGCAGTCGGATACGCGGATACAGTCAATTTCTTAAAGCAATCTTCCTTAAATTCCCGAACCCAACCTGGCACATGTTTGGCCGAAATTTGAGCGTCAACGGATTGCTTTATTTTTTCCAATAGAATTTCGTTCAGAATACAACCTCGAGAAGTTACCAAAAAAGTTTATACTTAATTCTAACATTTGAAATCCTGTTTTAAATCATGTAAATCCTAAACTAAACTGGACCGAATGAGTACATCTATGGACACTTCTTTGGAATTTAAAGGTTTTGATATTACCGTCGAAAACGACATTGCCATGCTTTTAATTGACAGGCCCGAAAAGAAAAATGCAATGAACATGGATTTCTTCAAAAACCTTCCTAAGGCGATACGAACTCTTGACCAGCTGGAAGATGTTAGGGTGATAATTTTAGGTGCAAAGGGAAGTAGTTTTAGTGCCGGTCTTGATTTAACGGCACTCGGAGAGATAACAGCAGGTCCTTCGGATAATCAACAAAACACCGTAACGTCGCAAGCAACTAACTCTAAAAAACTCTACGAAAACATAAAATTTTTACAAGAATCTATTTCGTCGGTGGAGAACTGTTCAAAGCCGGTAATCGCCGTAGTTCAGGGTTATTGTCTCGGTGGCGGGATCGATTTAATCACCGCCTGCGATATCAGGATAGGCACCGCAGATTCGACATACTCAATTAGAGAAGTAAAGATGGCAATGGTTGCAGATTTAGGTACGCTTCAAAGACTGCCGAGAATAATTTCACTGGGCCACATTAACGAACTCGCCTTAACCGGCAAAGACATTGACGCAAATTACGCCAAAGAGATCAACCTAATAAACTATGTCGGCAAAGACATTGATGAGGCATTTGAATATGCCAATATGACAGCCAGACAAATTGCAGCCAACTCCCCTCTGGTGGTCGCAGGGATAAAGAAGACCGTAACTTCATTTTTATCTCAAGAGGTAAAAGAAAGGCTCGAAGATGTTGCAATGCATAACACGGCATATATCACCTCTAATGATTTGATCGAAGCCGTTACCGCTTTTTTTGAAAAGCGCGATCCAAAATTTACCGGCAGCTGATGATACCGGGTTAAGGACTATTTCTTTTTCCTGAAACTGAACTTTTTATTCTTCTTGTTTTCAAACTCGGAAACTACTTGAGGTCCCACTTCATTAACAAGCTCTTCAGCAGCATCTAAAACAGCATCGGCATCTTGAGTATTTATCTGTTCGGGTCGGCTCTCGAGCTTAGGTTCAATTAGGTTGCCCCTGTGCCATCCGGCATCGGCCAACCTCTTTGTGTACATCTGGCAATTTTCCGGGCAACTCCACGGAGCATCCGGAGCCAGTCCAAGCACACAAAACCTGGCAACCTCTCCCGAGTTATAAGTTCTGGACTGAAAATTTTTACAGTCTTCGTTCATTGGCATGCTTCAAGTTTAGTTAAAGCTAAAGTAAATCGGCTATCAGTCGACAAAAATTACCGGTTCGCCGCCGGGTAAATATAGTTAAGTTCTCAGGAGGTCACCACTTAACCTAATTCTTCTACTGTATCAAAAAGGCTGTTATTAGAACACTTAAATGATAAGGTTTAATTCATCATACATTTTGAATAATTAACTTTGCTAAGGCGGGTTATCCAACCGGTCTGGGTCTTAGCTGCGTAGCTTAGGTTAATAAATATGAACGGAGCATTCAATGACAGCATCTCTAGTTATCGTCGCAATGGCAGTCGGTTTTGCAATCGGCACATTTAGTACATACCACCTTTTGAAAAATAGAAATTCAAGCGCTGAACCTGAAAATAATCTTCAAGTATTAGACTCAGTCTTTAATAATGCCACAAATCTTTTAATTTCAAGACTTGAGAATCACATCAATACACTCGAATTCAACAGAAACGCAGCTATGAGTGATCTTTACAACCAATTGAGGTCGGTAGAATTCAGCCAAAAAGAACTGAGAGATGAAACTTTAAAACTCAGAACTGCCCTCTCATCAAATACGTTTAGAGGCCAATGGGGTGAAATTCAGTTAAAACGCGTAGTCGAAATAGCCGGGATGGTGGAACGTTGCGATTTTGACCTTCAAGTTACAACTACAAGCTCCGACGCCAATTTCAGACCCGACATGGTAGTGCACCTACCAAATGACTCGACTATCGTCGTTGATGCCAAATGTCCTTTAAATTCTTTCCTTTTGGCCTTAGATGAGTCAGATCCAGAAGCTAAAGACGCACATCTAAAACAGCATGCCAAAGAACTTGAAAAACACATAACCGGTCTGTCTTCAAAATCATACTGGGCACAATTCCCAAACTCGCCCGAATTTGTAATTATGTTTTTACCAAGCGAGGCAATCTTTTCATATGCATTAACCGCACAGCCAGATTTAATAGAAAAAGGAACACAGAACAAAGTAATCATTGCGACTCCAACTACTTTAATTGCCTTACTTAAGGCTGTATCATACGGTTGGCGTCAGGATGAACTCAGTAAAAATGCCCAGGCTGTAAGTGTCCTAGCAGCCGAGCTCCACGCCAGGTTGATTAAATTTAACGAGCATTTTCTTAAAGTGGGCAAATCCCTCAATCAATCCGTAGATACGTTTAATACTGCGGTAAGCTCATTTGACTCCAGAGTTATGTCAACGATCAGAAAATTTGAAAACTTAACAGGAGCAGATGGGAACCTTGAGAATCCCGAACAGATAACCAATAAAGCCAAAGGCGGTATGCTGTCGTCTAACAATATCGATTAACCGATTGCTCCTTCCATCTGAAGCTCAATCAGTCGACTCCATTCAACCGCATACTCCATCGGCAAAGTCTTAGTTACGGGTTCTATGAACCCATTCACGATCATGGACATGGCCTGCTGTTCGTTTAGACCTCGTGACATCAGATAAAACAGTTGGTCTTCGCCGATTTTGGCCACTGTTGCTTCATGTCCAACCGAAGCATCGTTGGTATTCACTTCAATTGTCGGCTTAGTTTCAGATATCGAATAATCATCCAAAATCAACGCATCACAGCGCACGAAACTCTTTGAGTTTAATGCGGTATCATCTACGTGCACCATACCCCTGTATGTAGTTTTGCCACCGTCTTTTGAAATCGATTTAGAAATGATAGTAGAAGTAGTCTCTTTAGCAAAGTGATACATCTTAGCTCCAGCATCCTGATGTTGACCATTTCCGGCATAAGCTACCGACAGTACTTCTCCAGATGCTTTTGGACCCATCAAATACACGGAAGGATACTTCATCGTTAGACGAGACCCGATGTTACCGTCTATCCATTCAACCCTTGCTTCGGCTTCGGCTCGGGCCCTCTTGGTTACCAAATTGTATACATTATTTGACCAGTTTTGAATTGTTGTGTATGTAATTCTTGAGCCTTCAAGAGCGACCAGCTCCACCACGGCCGAATGCAGCGAATCCGAAGAATAAATTGGCGCTGAACAACCCTCAACGTAATGTACATTCGAACCTTTATCGGCGATTATTAAGGTTCGTTCAAACTGACCCATATTCTCTGCATTTATCCTGAAATATGCCTGAAGCGGCAATTCAACTGAAACGTTTTCAGGAACATAGATAAATGAGCCCCCCGACCAAACGGCCGAATTTAAGGCGGCAAATTTATTATCGTTTGGCGGAATTACTTTTCCAAACCATTTTCTGACAATGTCAGGATATTCCCTCACGGCGGTGTCCATGTCGCAAAAGATTACTCCCTGTTTTTCAAGATCTTCTCTGTTTCTGTGATAGACGACCTCGGATTCATACTGTGCGGTTACCCCGGCCAAATATTTTCTCTCGGCCTCGGGGATACCTAACTTCTCATAGGTATTTTTCACCGATTCGGGAAGCTGGTCCCATGCGTTTACCTGCTTATCGATAGGCTTAATGTAGTAATAGATGTCATCAAAGTTCAAATCGGGCATATTCACGGCAAACCAGTTGAGCATCGGTTTTTTTTCAAAACGAGAAAAAGCTTTAAGACGAAATTCTCTCATCCACTCCGGTTCCTTTTTCATAACGGACATCTCTTTGACGATATCTTCATTTAAACCCTTTTTTGGTTTAAATACGTAGTCCTCCTCGTCACTCCACCCTAATTTGTAGGGACCAATCCCGACTGAAGTCATAATAACACCTGCTTAAATTAAGAACTGATTGCCTGAAAACAATAATCCTGTTACCAATAATATTTTATATTTATATCCTAACAACTAAATAAGAACCTCACCACTAAATTAAACTAAATTAAAGCCTTGTTCACGGCAAACAAAGTACAGCTACCAGCTCTGAATCGGAGTCAACATTTGCCGATTATCTTTAATTAGCCACCAGCGGTGGCTACTGATATAAGTCTTCGGTCAAATACCTAGCCACAAGTGATATAAATTTACCTTGGTCTAGATCGGGCAATACTTTAATCTTTGAGGCAAAATCAAAGTGTTCTGTGTCTGTGGAATAAGACGATTTATCTGTGAAGGCGGTAGTTCGCCTTACATCCAATCGATTATATAAAGTAATTAAATCCATCTCCGCAAACCGATCGGCGGAGTTAATACCAACATAATAACATGATCCGAATCTATTTCTTCTCTGAGAAATACCCACCACTTTTTTATTACCGAAATAGACTTCGCCTTCGTTTCCGTCCAAAAAACACCAAATCTTTCCTTCTAGTGAATTTTGCAACGGCCTTGATCTCACATAAAAGCTTTCCGTTGATTCATTTGCGGTTAAACCGTATAGTTCA